>JAYOSU010000026.1:0-28014 GCA_038139395.1 Cryomorphaceae bacterium | reverse complement strand
GTGCTTCTAGTGTGGAGAAGATGGGATTCGAACCCACGACCTCTTGACTGCCAGTCAAGCGCTCTAGCCAACTGAGCTACATCCCCAACGATTGGCAAATATATAATGAAGAGGGCTGAATTGATTGCCTTCTTACGAAGTATCTGAAGATTTAATTTCACTTGTGTTGAGCGAATCTGTCAAGGACACGTTCCCCAAACTGGATGGTTTTCCGGAGATAAAGCACTGTTTGTAGAAAAGCCAGAGGGAGCACTAAATAACTGATACACGCACCACAAACTTAAATCTTGATTGAAGGTTTTGGCGCCATAAAATAATCGTGACATATTAACTGCATTACTTACATTCCAATCTCCAATATCACTATTGAAAGATTGAGCACCTTCAAACATACTAGTGATATCAGTTACTGAACTCAAATCCCATTTGCCAATATCTTGATTAAAGTTGGGTGTATATGAAAACATATTTTTCATTTTTGACACAGCACTCACGTCCCAATCTCCGAGATATTTATTAAAAGAATCGGCACTTTGAAACATGGAGTTCATATTAACCACTGAACTCACATCCCATGAACCAATATTTTGATTAAAACTCTTTGCACAATGAAACATGAATTGCATTTGAGTTACACTACTCACATCCCAGTTGCCTATGTCCTGATTGAATTCCTCGGATGCACGGAACATGGCGCGCATATTGGTCACATTACCAACATCCCATGCACCAATATCTTGATTAAAAGAAGATGAATCAAACATGTGATCCATTCTAACTACTTCACTCACATCCCATCCACCTATATCTTGATTGAAAAACGAGTTATTCGCAAACATGTAACTCATATCTGTCACTTTGCCTACATCCCATGAACTAATGTCCCCATTGGGATTGACACCTTGGAATAGGCCACTCATATTGGATATTTTTGAAGTGCAATAATGAGATAAATCCGAGTTATTGCGTACACTAGCTCGAAGGGTTTGGTAAGAAGCCACTATATAGGTTTCACCATTAAGTTGAAACATGTCACCCTTGTCATAACGCTTACATTCTAGGCAACCGTTACTATTGAAACGTGCGTTTTTAGGGTTGTCCGCATCGCGGGAGCATCCCATTAAAATGAGTAGAATTGATATGAAAGTAATTCTAGACATAAAAATTATCAGGAAGCGAATATAGTATTTGACTGCTTATTGGTCAAAAAGTAGTTAATTATCGACTATAACTCGTTAATTCATTGAGCTATATACCAAAAAGATACACATAGATAATAATAGAAAAAGTCGCTTTTATTCTATTTCTTTGGATTGGGAAGTGCTTCGTAAAGGAGTCGGTTCTTGGATTTTTCTTTTTTACGTTCCTCCCTTTTTTTACTCGGTTTACTTCCTTTGTTCGATTTATCCGATTTTACTGAATCCGCTTTTTTATTGCTTTGCCCTTTGCGACCCTTGCTTCGTCGCTCAGGAGAACGCCATTGGGGGCCTATACCAACAGATATAGGCGGCTGGTCTTTTTCTAATTCTCTATCAATCAATCGCTCAATTTTTGAGAATTTAAACATATCCTCTTGAGATATGAGGGTCACCGCCATACCCTCCGTTTTCGCTCTAGCTGTACGACCAATCCTATGAACATAATCCTCTGCATCTCCCGGGACATCATAGTTCATAACAAGGTCAATTCCTTTAATATCTATACCACGGGACATCACATCCGTAGCAACCATAATGCGCGTCTTACCGCTTCGGAAATCTCTTAAGGCTTCCTCACGCGCTTCCTGTTCATAGTCTGAGCTAATACCTTGACATGAATACCCTTTTTGTTTGAGCTTCCGCGCAAGACGCTCCACTTTCTTTTTTGTAGAACAAAAAATAATTATGGAATTAAAGTCGTCTTTATCTCCTAATACATGCTGAACAACCGCCACTTTTTGCTCTTCATGCGCCATTATAACCTTTTGAGTCACGCCTTCTGCTGGTTTTGAAATAGCAACAGAAATTTCCTCCGGATTCTTCAATATTTGCTTGGCAAGCTGTCTGATTTTAGTGGCCATTGTAGCAGAAAACATAAGACTTTGACGTTCGTCAGGCAGCGTCTTAATGATTTTAATAATATCATCGTAAAAGCCAATGTCTAGCATTCGATCAGCTTCATCTAGAATCAAATGCTTCACAGTATCAAATTTCACATACCCACGAGCTATATGAGCAAGAAGTCTACCGGGCGTTGCAACAATAATATCCGCGCCGCCCTTCAATGCATCTGCCTCACCTTCCCAACTTACGCCGTCTCCACCGCCGTAAACAGCATAGCAAGACGCGTTTGTGAAATAGGCTATCCCTTGGATTTGCTGTTCAATCTGCACAGCCAACTCTCTTGTTGGACATAAAATTAAAACCTGAACGCCATCGCTCTGTTCCTCTGCAACTTGATTCAAAGTTGGCAATACAAAGGCAGCTGTCTTACCGGTACCCGTTTGAGCACAACCAATTAAGTCTTTACCTTCAAGTATAGTTGGGATAGCCTTTTCTTGAATCTCCGTGGCTTCCTCAAAATTCATGTAGGAAAGCGCATCGAGTATCGTTTCGTTTAGGCCAAAATCCGTGAATTTCTTCATCTAATTATTCTAGGTGTATATCCACCTGAACGTCAATGTCTTGTGAAATAATAGTTTTAGACCAGCCCTCGCCAAGTCCCCATAAATCTCTATTAACAGTAAAGGTGCCGATCAAATGATTTTTTGAAGTTTCCTTGATTTCAAGGCTCATTTCATTTGATACGCCACGCAAGGTAAGGGAGCCACTTAGTTTATATGTGGTGGTGCCATTTGTTTTTCCAACAAAAAGAACATCGTTTGCTAAAAAATAAATCCTTGGTGTTTTTTCAATATTGAAAAACTCCTCTTTCTCCTTAAGGTGGCCGTCTCTGGTTCGATTCCCGCTTTTAAGTGTATTGATATCCAAAGAACCGGAAATAGCGGTTAAAATACCGTCTTCATAAATTGCTCTGCCCTGAGCGCCCTGAATGGACCCCCTAACGGTATTGAAAATCATATTGCCTACTTCAAAAGTCGCTACAGTGCTTGAATTAAACACTTTTGGCTGACCGAACAAACTTAAAGTCGCCACTATAGCGATAAACAAGAATATATTTTTCATAGAAATTTTGAGTTAATCGCCCACTAAGGGATTAATCCTAACTCTTTCAATAACTCCTGTCTTACTCCGTGGTTCGTAAAGGCATCAGATATCTTGCGTTTCACCAACCTTAAATCTAAATCTTCATCTGCAGCCATACCCGCAATAGCACCAAACATACCACCATGACCAATACTCTCTTCTAATACTAATACATTACTGTATTTACTTAATATCTCTACAAGATTTATAGGCAATGGCTTAATCTGTCCTAAATGCAAATGATCAAATAATCCAGATTGAACACTGGTTGTTATATGGCCAGTTGAAACAATTAGAGAATTAGAATTCTGCTCCGTCAACCAACGGTGAGTGCTAAATTCTTCCGGTATACCACAACTCGTTTTGGCCTTGGGATACCTAATAAATAGTGGTCCATTTAATTCACTCTGAATTTCCCAGGCTTTGTAAATCATGGCCTGTAATTCATCTCCATTTTTAGGATTCCAAACGGTAACATTTGGCACATCCATGAGAAAACCTAAATCAAACACGCCGTGGTGAGTAGGTCCATCCGCACCCACAATACCTGCTCTATCCACCAAAAAAACTACAGGTAACTCTTGTAATGCAACGTCATGAATTACCTGATCAATAGCTCGCTGAAGAAACGTACTATAAATATGCACCCAAGCTCGGCCTCCTGCCGCAACAATTCCAGCTGCCGTAGTCACTGTATGAGGCTCGTTGATTCCCGTATCTATAAACTGTTTTGGGAATACACCTCGAAGCGGAGCAAATCCACTTCCTGCAAACATAGCGGGTGATAAGATTCGTAAGCCTTCATCCTTATTTAGAATATCACGCAGCTTTTCTGCTGCCCACCATTGAAAGGTGGTTGCCGGTTCGTAAGATTTCGTCTTTAAAAGATTTGGCCGCTTAGTTTGAATATGCAATACTTGCTTTCCTCCCTTTTTGAAGGCAGCAGTTATGCTGTCTAGTAAGCTTGGTATATCGTTTCCCTTGTTTTCATAGGTATAATCCCAACCTAAACTTTGAAAATAGCTTTTATAATTACCATCCGAATGAAGACGGCCAATTGTTGGGTCTATACTTCCGTTATTATCATTCAGAATAACCAACGCATCCGTGTCCAACGTTGCCAGATGATTCAATGCCTCAAAACTCTGGCCTCCAGTCATAGAGCCGTCTCCAATAACTGCGACTCGCTTCCGAATTAATCGAGTTGATTCATCTGCAATACAAACTCCGGCAAGAACGCTAATTGAGGTTGAAGCATGGCCGGCACCAAAAAAATCATACGGGCTTTCACTGCGCTTCAAAAAACCGCTAATTCCGTTTTTATGGCGTTGCGTTTGTAGTTTATTTAAACGTCCCGTTAGCGCCTTATGCACGTAACCTTGGTGCCCAACATCCCATATTAATACATCAGCAGGAGTATTCATTAGATAGTGGAGTACAACTGTTAGTTCTGCCACAGCCAATGAAGATTCTAGATGCGAAACCTTGTCCGATACCAGCGCCAAAAGTTCCTTTTTCAAGTCTTCTGTAAACCTGGTTAACGCTGATGGTTCTATTTCACGCAAGCGCTCTATCATGGCGCAAAATTAGCGCAAAATATTTCGTGACAATCAAAAAATCCAGCGGCGTAAAACGCCGCTGGATTCTCAAAAATTCGGTCTTACCTATTCGGATTAGGCAACTAGTTTGGCAAAAAATCGCTGCACTCTTTCAAAGATATAATACATCACTGGAACGATTACTAACGTTAAAAAAGTGGCGAATGTTAAACCAAAAATCACTGTCCACGACATTGGACCCCAGAACACAACGTTATCTCCACCGAAGAATATATTTGGATCGTTCTCACTAAAAAGGGTGTAGAAATTAATGTTCATCCCTGTAGCTAATGGAATCAATCCCAATATCGTTGTAATTGCCGTTAGTAATACTGGACGTAATCTAGTTCTTCCAGCCTCTACAATGACTTCTATAAGTTGTGGTGTAGGCAACTTTTCATCTTCGCTCAAACTCAATTCATCGCGCTTTCTTGCGGTAAGCTGTTTGATGAAGTCAATCAAAACAATAGCGTTATTTACAACTATACCAGCCAAAGAAATAATTCCAATCATCGTCATCATAATGACAAATTCCATTCGGAAAATAACCAGACCAAGGAAAACCCCAATTAAAGAGAACACCACAGTAACCAAGATAATGAAAGGTGTAGATGCTGAATTAAATTGGCTCACAAGTATGAGGAAAATCAAGAATACAGCAATCAACAACGCTCCTGAAAGGAAACTCAACTCCTTCGCCTGCTCCTCTTGCTCACCGGTGAAATCTATTTTTACTCCACGCGGAAGTTCGTAGCCTTCCATAACTTCCTTAATTCCATTAACCACCTCTGTAGGGTTAGCGCCTTCCAGCACATTAGACTGAATGGAAATAACTCGCTTTAAATCAATTCTCTTAACAGAAGAGAATGTAGAGGTCTTCCTAGCTTTGGCAACTGCGGAAATAGGAACTTGCTTGATTCGTCCAGTAGCCTGATCTCGGAAAGTTACCTTTTGATTCATCAAGTCCTCAACGTTGTACCGGTATTCGTCAGACATCCTAAGGTTGATTGGATAATCATCTTCTCCATCCTTGAATCGACTTACCTCTTTACCAAATAATGCAGTCCGCATTGCATCTCCAATCTGTGCAGAGCTCAATCCTAAGGCGCGCGCCTTAATACGGTCCACTTCAATGGGCATCTCCGGTTTACCCGTTTCAACGTCGAGTTTTAACTCTTCAATTCCATCAATCCCTTTAGAATTTATAAAGGTGCGTATTTCATCTGCCGTCTGAACCAAGGCAAAGTAATCATCACCAGCAACCTCAATATTCACAGGAGGGCCTGTAGGTGGACCATTACTATCTTTTGCAACACTCACAACAACACCTGGATAATTGCTCAAAGTAGCACGAATTTTATTGAGTACATCAGCAGAATTGACCCTGTTCCCCTCAGGATCGAGGCGTTCTGCAAACGGATGAAATTGGACGGTGATTTTTGCTTTGTTAGGTGTCTTTGCCATGGACGGGCCAGCGTTTGGATCAGAGGTGCCTTCGCCCACTTGTGCGATCACTGACTCTACCATGTAATTCTGCTTAACACCACTTTCATCCGTGAAATCAAACTCACGGACAATGGCCATGACCTCTTTTTCCAATTCAAGGGTTACCGCATTGGTTTCTTCTATGTCTGTACCAATGGGCATTTGAATATATACCATTGCCTGATTTGGCATATTCTCCGGAAAAAAGAGTGTTTTTGGGGGCACTGCAACCAACAATAGTCCCGATAGGACTAAGAGAACAAAGGTTCCTGCAAAAAATACAATCGGTTTCATTCCGTTTAGCGCATAGCTCAGTACACCTTTGTATGATGCTTCAAGTGCCGGAAGCGCTTTGCCTTGAAACCATGCGGTCGCTGGAACAACTAGGTAAGCATAAAATAGCGCGAAACCTCCAGCGTAAATAAACAGATTGCCCCAGGCCATAGCTCCACCTCCATAGGCAATGACGGCGCCTAATAACATTGCAATTATGGAAACAATACTTAATCGTTTTTTATTCAATGGCGCTTCATCTACTTTCATGAGTGCAGACGTCAATCCAGGGTTTATAACTAGAGCCACAAAGAGGGAAGATGAAAGCACCGTTATCAAGGTAAGCGGCAAATACTTCATGAATTCACCAAAAAGACCGGGCCAAAAAGCAAGGGGTAAAAATGCTGCAAGCGTTGTAGCAGTTGACGCAATAATCGGTAAGGCAACTTCTCCGGCTCCAAGTTTAGCTGCTTCAATTCTTGAATACCCTTCATCCATAAATCTATAGATATTCTCAACGACCACAATACCGTTATCCACAAGCATACCTAAAGCGAGAACCAACGCAAATAGCACTATGGTATTCAAGGTTATTCCCATGGCGTTCAAGATGATAAAACTCATGAGCATTGACATTGGAATCGCAATTCCAACAAAAAGCGCATTACGCAGACCCAAGAAGAACATCAAAACCAAAACAACGAGAAGCATACCAAAAATGATGGAATTTTCAAGATCGGCTACTTGGGTTTTAGTCTGCTCGGAAGTGTCGTTTGTTACGGATATACTCAGGTTATCGGGGAAATAGTCGCTATTTGCTTCCTCTAATAATTCCGCGATTTTTTTGCTCACTATAATTTGATTCTCACCTGAGCGCTTGAAGACGTCCAACATAACCACTGAGGAACCATACTGTCGAGCATACGATTCGCGCTCTACCTCATCAAATTCTACTTCAGCTACATCTGCTAGTCGGACCAATTGCATTTTTTCACTTTTAATGATCACATTGCGCAGTTCCTCTAGCTCCCTGATTTCACCAACAACCCTGACATTACGGCGATACCCATCAACTAATAGGTTACCTCCAGAAATTGTCATATTTTCATTTTGAATAGCTCCCGCTATGTCTCGGAAGCTCAGTTGAAGGCTTTCTAGTTTCTTAGTATCAACAAGTACGCGTACTTCTTTATCATCAATTCCCCGAATATCGACTTTTGAAATTTCCGTGAGATCTTCAATTTTTTCCTCTAGATATTCTCCATAATCCTTGAGCTGATCTAAAGAAAATTCGCCGGACATATTGATATTCATTATGGGCATCAATTCGGAAAAATTCAGCTCAAATACGTTGGGATCAACAGGGAGATCAGAAGGGAAATCTGGTTGGCCCATAGCCGCGTCTACCTTGTCTTTTACCTTTCGAAGAGCGTCTTCCGGGGTAACGTCAAAATTAAATTTGACCTGAACGGTAGAATACCCTTCCACAGAGGTAGAGTTTATTTCATCTACCCCGGAAATTCCGTTTATTTCTTTCTCCAGAGGACGGGTAATTAATTTCTCAATATCCACTGGTGAATTGCCCGGGTATGGGGTACCTACATATATTTCTGGAGTTACAATTTCCGGGAATGCTTCAGACGGCATTGACGTATAGCTAAAAATCCCAGCTATAAAAATGATTACCGTCAAAACATATACCGTCATCCGATTCTTTACGGAAAAGGTGGACGGGCCAAACTGCTTTATCAAACTCTTATTCTCTTCCATTTCTTCTTGGTGAATTTGAAGGGTTAATCCAATACTACTTCTTGCCCAGTACGAACGCTACGAGAACCCTTATCAACGATAACCATTCCTTCTTCCAAACCAGTTGTGATTTCAGTCTTACCGTTAAATGTCAATCCTGTGGTTACCCAAGTTTTTACGACTTTATACCTTTCTGTTCCATTTATATTCATTAGTGAATAGATAAAATCATTCCCCTCCACATCCTGCTGAACCAAGCTAGCAGGCACACTCAAGGCTTGGTCATTCTTATAATCTTGGAGAGCGACATGAACCATTTGATTAGGCTTTACACCTTCCGCTTCTGGTAGACTAACATTAATTGAAAATGTGCGGTTGCCTTCCTGTATAAATTGACCCACTTGAAGTACTTCGGCTTCCACTTGATAATCCATAGAGGTGAATACCACATTTGCTGGTGTTCCCACGTGAACCCTGTTCGCATAAGTTTCTGGCACGTCTGCCTTAACATATACTCCAGAAGTGTTTACCAACCGTAAGGCCGGTGATTGTGGGCCAGCCAACTGCCCTTCCTTGGCAAAGACCGCATCAATCGATCCCGCAAAAGGAGCACGAATCTCACTCAATGCTATCTGTTCTTTCAATGTCTTGACTTTCTGTACCAAACCGTCATAATTATTCTTAGCCTGTAAGAACTGAATCTCTGAACCTATTTGTTGGTCCATCCATAAACGCTGCTGCTTTTCAAATACAGTTTTTGCTAGTTCCAGTCCATTTTCTAATTCTGCCAAGGAAGACATCATTAGGTCCGTATCTAGAGATAAAAGAAGTTGACCCTTATTGACACGTTGTCCATTCTTGACATAAATCTTCTCAACGGTACCGCTAGCTGTCGTGTATAAGTTGATGCTCTTATCTGCCTCAACTGCCCCAAAAACATCAAAATAATGTAAAAAGACATCTGGAGTCACCTCCAAAGAGGATACCACGTCATACACTTTTGAAGTATCCAAAGCTGCTATTTTTGACTCAACCTCCGATAGTAGAACGTTGATGCTATCCCTTGAATTCAGTAATTTTTCTTTCTTCGTCTTGAGGTCTGTAATTGAGCTCTTATTATCAGGAGCGCCACAAGCTACGAGTGCAATACTGCTTAAAATGAAGAAAACTTTTTTCATGTCCTGTACTTATTTCTGTTCTTGTTTAGTCATTAAATATTCCAATTCGGACTTTTTGTCCAAGGCATTCTGTGCTGCCATAAATTTTGCTTGGAGAGCTTCTTGATATTGAGCCTCACTTTGAGTGAGCTCCATAGAAGACGTCATACCCTCTTTGTATTCCATTCTGCGCTGATCTCTAATTCGTTTTGCAAGGCTTACACTCTCCTTTTGAGCCAAATAGTCCGCGATACCTTGGTGGAAATCGTTTACCAAAGCAGCGTGTTGCATGACCAACCCATCTTCCATTTGCTGTAGGCCTATGACTGCCTGATCGCGCTGAATTTTTGCCTCTTGAACCTTTGCATGTCCGTTTCCTGAGGTGAAAAGAGGAATATTTATATTTCCTGCAACTAGACTGCTTGGAATATCCACAGCGTCATCACTGAAAATATTAGCCTCTCCACTCATATATTGAATGTTATTTTGATACGTTACTCCAACCGTTGGTAGAAATCCTAGTTTTTGATTGAGCAGCTGAAGCTTAGCACCCTCAACCTGATTGGCCATACCCATGTAATCAACGGTAGAGGTTGGGTTAAACGCAATTGTGGCCATAGTAGATGTAGCAGCGTTTACAACTAAGTCTTCCATATTGTCTAATAGAAGAATTTCCTGTTCTACTGGAAAACCCATTTGAAGCTTCAATAGCATTTTAGCCACTTTTGCCTGTCCCTGGGAATAGCTCAACGCATTTTTAATGTTGTTGTAATTCAACATCATCTGATCGGCATCTGCCTTTGATACCATACCCGCTTCATTCATCTTTTGCATCTCAAATGCTAAATCCGCGAGATAGCCTTCGTTGGCTTTTAATACATCTATACTTTCTTCACTCAGCAAAGCAAGGTGGTAAGCCTTTGCTACCTCTCTTTTCAACTCTGCCTTACTCTGTTCCATTCCAATATCCGCTCCTTCTTTGAGCACTTTAGCGGCCATTAAACCCACAATGTAGGAGCCGTCAAAAATCAACTGATTTACCGCGATTCCGGCTTGGGCTTGATAATCGGTCCCAAAAACCAATTCGTCTAAAACACCATTTCCATCGAAGTCTGTAACTAATGCACCTAACTCTACATTATAGATATACTGTCCGCTTGCAGAGGCTTGTGGCAATCCATACGCCAAATTCTGTCTGTAAATCTGCTTTGCTCTAGCAATTTCCAATTTGGCAATCTGCACTCCATATGCATGATCCAAAGCGTAGTCCTGAGCGGATGCCAATGAAAATTTCTCTTGAGCGATCGCCAAGTTGGCAATACAAAGTGGCACAAAGAGCAATCTTAGTATTCTCATTCGTCGTTGTTTATTAATTGATTTAAGTATTTGATTCCTTTGTTTGATGCAATTCCACGAATGTGGTACTTCAAGCTGGTTTGTCTGAGCTGATTGAGACTCGTGGGCTGCTCAGAAACATTGTTTTCGTGGGCTGCTAGAATATGTCCGTAGTACAAAATGGTAATGTGATCTACTTCTAGATCCTTTCTGTACAGACCTTCTTTAATTCCCTTTTCAAGGTTGTGGTGAGTCATTTTAAAAACAATCTCCTCCCTTTTTTTCTTCAAGTTTGGAGCTATGTCAGGATAATACCGCTCGAGTTGTCCAATCAACCTGTCCTCGTCTCCACGAATGTGTTTTTCCGCAAATCGCTCAATGGCAAACAAATCATCTATGGCATTTCCACCATGATTTTCAACAGCTTGAAAAAGAGCGTTTTCCATCATTACAGCAAAAGCAGAAAATGCCTTTAGTAAAAAATCGCTCTTATTATTTACATACTTATAAAGCGTTTTTTTAGAAATCCCACAGGCAACAGAAATTTGATCCATAGTCACCGACTTGATGCCAAACTTTTTAAAAAGCTCAACACCAACGGTAAAAATTTTAACTGAATCTGAAGGGGTAGTCATTAGCTATTAGGGCAAGTACGGAGGCTCATTTCTCATGTTAGGAAACATAAAATTCACAAAACGTTTCCAAAGTTTCGTCTATTCAACAATTTTTATGCCACAATGTTTTATTCTGTGGTATTTCTAATTAAAATCGTATTTTATATGACCTACAAAGTGCATCTTTGTAGCAAACAACATTGAAAATGAGTATCTCTAATATCTTGCAAACACCAACTATTGGTAACGTAATCACCGTGAAAGGGTGGGTACGAAGTTTTAGGAGCAACAGGTTTATTGCTTTAAATGACGGTTCATCTTTAGCCAACTTACAGTGTGTTGTAGACTTTGAAAAAGAGGAAGAGACAGAGCTCAAACGCATAACCACAGGGGCATGTCTTTCCGTCACTGGAGAATTAGTTGAAAGCCAAGGTAAAGGACAAAGCGTAGAAGTTGTTGTGAGCTCTTTTGAGATTTTGGGCGATGCTCCCGTTGAAGAATATCCGCTTCAACCCAAAAAGCATAGCTTAGAATTTTTACGTGAAATCGCTCATTTACGCCCCAGGACCAATACGTTTGGTGCTGTCTTTAGAATTCGCCATGCGCTGTCTTTTGCGGTCCATAATTACTTTAATAAAGAAGGTTTCTTCAATTGGCACAGCCCCATTATAACAGGGTCTGATGCTGAAGGAGCAGGAGAAATGTTTCGAGTAACCGCATTGCCCCAAGGGAGCGATAAAGATAGTAGTGAGGACTTTTTTGGAAAGGAAACGCACTTAACTGTAAGCGGCCAGCTTGAAGGCGAATTGGGAGCCATGGGTCTAGGTAAAATCTATACATTCGGCCCCACATTTAGGGCAGAAAATTCCAATACTACGCGACACCTTGCAGAGTTTTGGATGATTGAGCCTGAAATGGCCTTTTACGACTTGGAGATGAACATGGATCTTGCCGAAGACTTCCTAAAGTACACCATCCAGCACATTTTAGATCACTGCCGTGAAGACCTGCAGTTTTTAGATAAACGGTTTGCAGACGAACAGAAGTCAAAACCTCAATTAGAGCGCGCTGAACAAGGCCTCATTGAAAAACTCGAATTCGTAGTACAGAATGATTTTATTCGATTGAGTTACACTGATGCTATTGATATCCTAAGAAACTCTAAGCCCAATAAAAAGAAAAAGTTTAGATACCCCATCAACGAATGGGGAGCTGATCTACAAAGCGAGCATGAACGCTTCCTAGTAGAAAAGCACTTTAAAGCTCCCGTTGTACTTTATGATTATCCCGCAAACATCAAAGCGTTTTACATGCGTTTGAATGAAGACGAAAAAACGGTGAGAGCAATGGACATTTTATTTCCAGGAATTGGAGAAATTGTGGGTGGTTCTCAACGCGAGGAACGTTATGACGTTTTGAAGGCCAAAATAGGTGAGGTGGGTATTCCCGAAGAAGAATTGTGGTGGTACCTCGAAACACGGAAGTTCGGGACTTGCGTTCATAGTGGCTTTGGGCTTGGATTTGAACGACTTGTCTTATTTGCAACAGGGATGGGAAATATTCGTGATGTTATTCCGTTCCCGCGCGCACCGAAAAGCGCTAGTTTCTAAATAGCCCCCTAACCTATGCTCAAGCAAAGCCTTTCACAGAAGCTCCAACAAAAGCTGAGTCCTCAACAGATTCAGCTAATGAAACTTGTTCAATTGCCTACACAGAGTTTAGAGGCTCGAATCAAGCAGGAACTGGAGGAGAACCCCGCGCTAAATGAGGGGCGTGAAAAGCAAGAGGAAAATTTTGAAAACGATAACTCAGACGAACGTGAAGTGCGCGACAGCATGGAAGAAATAAACTGGGACGACTACCTGCGCGATGACGATGTTCCTGAATACAAAACTCGTTCAAACAATTACAGTGCTGATGACGAGTTGTACGAAGCACCGGTTGTAGTTAGCGAGAGCTTCCACGAAAGTCTCATCAGTCAATTGAGGTTGCGCAACCTTTCAGAGGAGGATTTAGAATTGGCTACTTATCTAGTTGGCACCATTGACGACGACGGAATTCTTCGCAGATCTATGGAGGATATAGTGGACGACCTTGCTTTTTCACAAGGTATTTTTACTGATGAAAAAGAGCTTGAAAGATTACTAGCTACTATTCAAGATTTAGACCCTCCAGGTGTAGGAGGTAGAGATCTTCAAGAGTGTCTCATACTACAATTAGAGCGAAAAACCCCTTCGCTGAAAGTGAATCTGGCGCTCAGCATACTCGAAGATTATTTTGACATTTTTGTAAAACGTCACTATCAAAAACTAATGGATAGACTTGGTGTGCAAGAAGATGAGCTTAAAGAGGCCATTGATGAAATTAGTCGACTAAACCCCAAACCCGGTGGATCGTCTAACCTTAGTCGTCCAACTGAAAATGTCATTCCAGACTACAATCTTAAAATAGTAGACGACAAGCTAGAATTGACTTTAAATGGTAGAAACGCACCTGAATTAAGTTTAAGCCCTAAGTATAGGGAAATGTTAGAGCACTATAAGGCAAACGGACAAAAGAACAAGGCTGAAAAGGAAGCGCAGCTTTTTGTAAAGCAAAAATTAGATGGCGCCAAATGGTTTATTGAGGCTATTGTCCAAAGACAACAAACCTTAATGTTTACCATGGAGGCTATTTTAGAGTACCAGCAAGAATATTTTTTAACCGGAGACGAACGTAAGCTCAAGCCGATGATTCTTAAAGATATTGCTGAAAAAATAGAAATGGACATCTCCACCGTGAGCCGAGTTGCGTCCAATAAGTACATACAAACACCATATGGAACGTTTTTGATTAAGCGATTTTTCTCGGAATCCATGACTAATGCCGACGGTGAGGAGGTGAGTACCAGAGAAATAAAGAAAATACTAGAAGACGTGGTTTCAGAGGAAAACAAACGCAAACCTTTGACTGATGAAGCGTTAGCTAAAATTCTGAAGGAAAAGGGCTATCCTATTGCTAGAAGAACTGTCGCTAAATACAGAGAACAACTTGACATCCCTGTTGCACGAATGAGAAAAGAACTCTAGTGAAACATACCCCGAAATATATATTGGCTCAACTTCTTAGTTACGGTCTGCATCCAGGCTCTCTTCCCACAGTGGGAACACTATATATTATTTATGCTTTACCGCAAATATTCAATCTTGAGAGCATTGCAAGAATGATGAGCATTGTTCTTGTGGGCACGTATATCATACCTGTAATTGTGATTTACATTATGACCCTAATTGGAATTATTGAAAGCGTTCACTTGATCAATAAGAAGGACCGAATCTATCCGTATACCATAACTACTATGAGTGCGCTGCTCACCTCAAGAATTTTAACTTCCATAGGAGCTCCCGTAGAAATCATTTATTGTAGTTTGGGGTGCGCATTCATTTTAGTGGTGAGCGCAGTACTCATACCCTTCTTTAAAAGTAGCGCCCATTTGGCTGGGATAACGGGCTTTGCAGGACTATATCTAGGGATGTATGAAAAATACGGTGTGGGAGGATTCAAAAATATGTTGACAATTATTCTTCTTTGTATTGCTTTAGCATGGGCGCGAATTTATCTCAAAAGACATACCTTGAGAGAAATACTCACAGGAAGTATTTTAGGGTTTGGCAGCATATACTTATTGATTTCTAAGTAAGACAATTCGTTTACTCATTCTACTTGGCGACGCCGAGTATTTTATGGATATTTAAACTCTCAAACCATGTTCATGTAAGAATAAGTATATGAAAAACGTTTTTCGCCTTCTATTTTTCGCATTTGCGTTCTTAGGATTTTCAAAAATTGCTGAGGCATCACACAATGCCGGCGGCGATATTCAATACGAGTATATTAGCTCCACTGGAGGTACCCATAAATATAAAATCACGATGCGTCTGTATCGTGATAACTCAGGAATTACACTTCCTGGATCAGCTCTTATCTATGCCTGTTCGGCCAATTATCCTACAGTTAGTGCCACACTTGTTGAAATTGGTTCAACGGGAGGTACAGGCGTTGTTGCGCCAACGCTTTTTGATTGTGTGAGCAGCTCCAACGCAGGCGTCACTATTCATGTGGTTTTGTACGAAGGGGAGATTACTTTACCTGGAAACGCTCCAGATTGGACTTTTGCATTCAGCACCTGTTGTAGAAATCCAGCAATTGATAATATTCTGAATCCTTCATCACAAGGTTTCTACATTGAAGCCAAATTAAATAACCAAATAGGACAAAACAATAGCCCAGAGTTTGTGAGTGAACCTGTTCGTGCATTTTGTACTGGACGTACTTTTAACTGGAAGCAAAGTGTAGTTGAACCAGATGGCGACTCACTGTACTACCGGATTTCTCACGTGAAAGACGATGCTATCGGTAGTTCCTGTGGTTCAGCTAATATTGATTATGCGCCGGGTTGGACGTACGACCAGCCTATTACTACATCTCCGCCCAATTCTTTATACATGAACCCATCAACCGGATTAATTACCTTCAAGCCCTCTGCCATTGAAATTGATGTTATGGCTGTAACGGTGGATGAGTACCGATTTGATTCAACGCTTTATGTTTGGAGAAAAATTGGTGAAGTAAACCGCGATATGCAGATCGCTATTGCCTCTGCATGTACCCCTATTGCCCAAGCAGGTGTAGTCTTGGACTATACCTTACCAGAAATTTATCAAGACCCGGTCAACGGTCTGCCGACTGTAGACTACCAATGTTTGGATTCTACGGTAATATTAAAATTTGCAGTTAAACTGGATTGTAGCTCCATTTCTCCCGACGGGACGGACTTTAGACTCACAAAACCAGACGGTCAACCCCTTGCAATTAAGGGACTAACCGCCTATTGTGATAATAACTTTGAAGCATCCGAGATGGAGGTTAAGCTATACAAACCGTTGTCCAAAAACGGTAAGTATTTCCTTTACTCCAAGGTGGGTAATGATGGAAATACTTTGCTAAACAAATGTGGTTTCCCAATGGATGAGTTTGACACTATTCAGCTTAACGTTACTGGTTGTTTCTCTGCGGATTATGATTTAGAAAATGTAACCATTGAGAATGACCTGAACCCAGTGCTAGAATGGTCGGCAGATACCAATTCGTATCCAACCTATTTATTCCAAGAGTGGCAGATTTTCAGAAAAGACCCCAACCAGACACAATGGAATAAGGTTGGAACTGTTTTCAACCAATACAAATACGATTTCAAAGACGCGCAAGTTGGGTTTATTAAAGTAGATCAAGATAGCTATGATTATCGCGTTGAAATGAAGTTAAATGACGACTTGCAGGGTCCTTCAAATGAAGTTCACAGTATTTTGTTAGAAAGAGATAATGGCGTTGTACCTATAGTAGATCCCGATACCATCCCTGTTAATTTAGAATGGAACACTTACAACGCTTGGCCAGTAGATAGCTACTCCGTTGTGCTCCAAGAAAAAGTGAACGGAACATGGATGCCGGAGTACCTGCACTACAATGTTGCATCTCCTCAAAATCCTGTTCTTGCTCCAGATACTACTTATCAGCTTTTCGTTCCAGAATTATTCCCAGGAGAGTATAGAGTGTGCGTAAGAACGACAAACCCGAATGACACACAATACACAGCATATTCGAACTGTTTACCTATTATTATCACGGTTCCTCCTGTGCCAGATACTGTGGTTGTACCGAACTTTATTACACCTAATAATGACGGCACGAATGATGAATTCATTATTCAGTTCATTGAAGACTACGAAGATTTAAGCCAAGTAACCATCTTTAATAGATGGGGAGACAGAGTTTGGCAGAGCGGTACGTTCTATGATAACTCTAACCCTTGGAGAGGAACAAACCAAAATGGTACTCCTTTGGCCGATGGTGTATATTTCTACTCAGTTAAATTGGTCAATGCAAGCGATAATTATGAATACGTGGTCAACGGAACGGTCACCATAGTTGATGCACGCTAAAGGATTTTTTCAAGCCTAAAACGCTAGAAAGCCCGGTTCCCTGAGAGCCGGGCTTTTTTTATCTTTAACAGTATGTCCAAGGCACCCGAACACATTCAAAATTTACTAAAGACCCTCCCAAATAAACCAGGAGTATACCAACACATTGACAAAGAGGGTAAAATTCTTTATATCGGTAAGGCCAAAAATCTTAAGAAAAGAGTCAACAGCTATTTTACCAAAAGCGTCACTAGCGCGCGAATTGCTGTTATGATCAAAAAGGTATCGGATATTAGGACAATTGTTACAGATTCTGAAGGCGATGCCCTTTTATTAGAAAACAACTTGATTAAGGAGCATCAACCCCGCTATAACATCAATCTAAAAGATGATAAAAGCTACCCATACATTATCATAAGAAACGAACGCTTTCCACGTATATATGGCCTTAGAAATATAAAAAGAGACGGAAGTGAATATTATGGGCCATACCCCTCTGTTAAAGCTATGAAAGCTGTTTTAGAGCTCATCAAACAGATGTATCCCACTAGAACATGCAAGTACGTGTTGAGCGAAGAAAACATTGAAAAGGGTAAATTCAAGACGTGTCTCGAATATCATATTGGCAATTGTAAAGGACCTTGCGAAAACCTTCAAAATGAAGCAGATTACAACGCGGATGTTGAAGCCGCTAGGAAAATCATAAAGGGCCAACTTGGGGAAGTCAAACGCAACCTAAAGGCAAAAATGGCCGGTCATGCTGCTTCACTAGAGTTTGAAGAAGCACAAGATTGTAAAGACCGGTTAGATGCTCTGGAAAAATATGCCGCAAAGAGCACAGTGGTAAGCTTCAAGATGTCAAACATAGATGTTTTCAGCGTTACTATGGATGCTGAATTTGGCTATGTCAATTATCTAAAAATCGTAGAAGGAGCAATAGTTCAAAGCTATACGGTTGAAATGAAGAAGAAACTAGAAGAAGAGCCAAAAGATTTCTTACATCTTGCAATTCCTGAAATTCGAGACCGATTTGGGTCTACTTCCAAAAGAATATTTACCTCGCACCCTCTTGATTTAAAACTAGAAGGAGTAAATTTTGTAGTTCCTCAAAAAGGTGAAAAGAAAAAAATTGTAGACCTCAGCGTAAAAAATGCGCTTTACTATAGACAAGAGAAGTTAAAGAATATTCAGATTGTTGACCCTGATCGCCATGTCAATCGGATCATGACGCAGATGAAAAGCGATTTAAGGATGCCTGAAGAACCAAGACATATAGAATGTTTTGACAACTCTAATATTCAGGGTACTAGTCCGGCTTCCGCCTGTGTTGTGTTTAAAAACGGGAAGCCCTCAAAGAAAGACTACAGAAAATTCAATATAAAAACTGTAGACGGCCCAGATGATTTTGCCTCAATGGAAGAAGTGGTTCACAGAAGGTACCGTAGACTTCTAGATGAGGGAGAGCCTCTTCCACAACTCATTGTGATTGATGGAGGTAAAGGTCAGCTTAGCGCAGCCCTGTCGTCATTAGAACGATTAGGTCTTCGCGGCAAAATTACCATAATAGGGATTGCGAAAAAGTTAGAAGAAATATACTTTCCTGGTGACCCCTATCCTTTGTATCTAGATAAAAGAAGTGAATCCTTAAAAATCATACAACAGGCAAGAGACGAAGCGCACCGCTTTTCTCTGAGTCATCATAGAAACAGAAGGAGTAAAGGCGCATACAGCAGCGAATTGGACGGAATAAAAGGAATAGGCCCCGAAACAATTAAATCCCTAATGCGATCCTTTAAAAGTGTCAAAAACATTAAGAATGCTTCTATAGATGAACTTATAGATTGTGTTGGTCAACAAAAAGCTAATCTACTGAAGAGTCAATTAAAGAGTTAATCCTCTTTAATTAAGTAGCTCTGCCAACTGGTATGAAAAAATAGCACCGCAGTTTCATCGCGGTCGTTAAAGAATTGAATCATCCGCGCAACAGTAGTCACTATTTCTTTAGCTTTTTCAACGCGCTCCTTCAAAATCAGGTCAATGCTATCTATATAAATAGCTACACCCGTATTTGAAACACTCATATCTTCAGGGTCTTTATCCTCATCGTCTTCACCGCCTAAAATCTTTATGATTGGCCAATTCAAGCCTCCAGCTTTGAGTTCCTCGCGGACTTCTGCTGCATCAACTACGAATTGGATTGAAGTACCTTCAAACATGTTTTAAAATTTTGGCTAAGGTCAGATAAAATCTGTGATTTCTTTGAATTCTTTTTTAGAGATATCTGGAACCTGTACACCCTCTTTAGGATATCCTACAGGCAAGAGTAAAAACGGTTTTTCATTTTTGGGCCTACCAAGAATTTCGGATAAAAAGCCCATTGGCGAGGGTGTATGTGTGAGAGTACATAATCCGGCAAGATGAATAGCTGCGATTAAGAACCCACATGCAATGCCTACGCTTTCTTGTACATAGTAGTTTTTAGCCTTTTCACCTTTATCGGACACATCAAAGTTCTTTCGGAATACAACTATTAACCAAGGAGCGTCTTCTAAAAAAGGTTTCTGCCAATTCGTTCCAAAAGGCTGTAAATCTTTTAACCATTCCTCAGAGGCACGTCCTTTATAAAACAACTTTTCTTCATGTTCCGCGGATTCTCTAATCTGCCTTTTTACATTGGAGTCTTGAACAGCAACAAAATGCCAGGGCTGTTTATTGGCCCCACTAGGCGCGGTGGCCGCTAAAGAAATCAACGATTCAATCTTCTCTTTAGAAACGGCAGTGGTTGCAAACTCCCTGACACTTCTACGAGAGCCTAGACTTTGCTTGAACTGCTCAAAAAGCTTGAATGCATCCTCTTTTGAAGGAGGCCATGGAGAATAAGAAATCATCGGTGGTTCCATTATCCCCAAGTTACTTTTTATTTTGAGGTATCACTAATAATCTTACCGTCACTCACTCCTACCACTCTTTTTGCTTTATCAATAACCCGATCATCATGAGTTGCAAAAACAAACGTCATGTTTTCCTGCTCGTTCAATTGAAGCATGATTTCAAGAAGCTTGGAAGTACTTTCGGAATCTAGATTGGCCGTGGGTTCATCCGCTAAAACGAATTTTGGTTTTGACGCAAGGGCACGAGCCACAGCAACGCGTTGCTGCTGCCCTCCGGAAAGCTCACCTGGGCGTTTATCTTCCTTACCCACCAGCCCTACTGCCTTGAGCAGCTGATTGGCGCGTTCCAAGCGCTCATTCTTTGAACGGTTTTGAAGAAGCATGATAAAACTTACGTTTTCTGTGGCGCTGAGGACAGGAATGAGATTGTATGCTTGAAAGACAAAACCAATGTGATGTAAACGAAAATCAATGAGTTGGTTATCACTAAGTCGGGTTATATCCGTACCGTCAATTATGATTGATCCTGAATTGGGCTGATCCAGTCCGCCTAAAAGGTTAAGTAGCGTGGTCTTGCCGCAACCGGAAGGTCCTTTTAGGGCTGTAAACTCTCCCTCTGAAATAACTAAGTCAATACCATTGACCGCCTTAACAGGTACGGCACCTTCATAAATTTTATGTAGCCCTTTAACTTCAATGACTGCCTTACTCATAATTAATTACCTCTAATGGCCGCAACCGGATTTAACTTAAGTGCCTTGTAGGCTGGGAATAACGATGCAATCAATGCGGTAGTAATAACCATGATTGCAATGATTACATAATATTCTGGCACAATTTCAGGATAAATTACACTTCCAACACCCAACTCGGCAAGGCCGTCTTTTTTTGTACTTAGATCTAAGCCAATTTGCATCATAGTACGTACAGTGACATCGCCTAAAACTATTCCTATTGGACCTGCTACAACACCTAGCATGAGTGTTTCTAGGAGAATCATCAAGAACACTTTGCGTTTATTCATCCCTACCGCCATAAGCATACCCAGTTCGCGGCGTCTTTCCAAGACAGCCATGAGCATGTTGTTGATGATGCCAAAAAGTAATGCAAGCATAATTATTCCCAAGACCAATACGAGCATTATACCCATCATGTCGTCTGCAAACCCCAGCTCAGGACTATTTTCTTTCCAAGAAGTAATTACGGTTGGACCATTTACTTGGGAAACTATAGCCTGCGTCTTTTGCTCGGTATCCTCACTTTTATCGTAACTAATTAATACCTCATGGATTAACGAACCGCCCACTATTTTTTCAATATCATCCTGTTGAACATACAGATTAAGTTCGTCCCAAGCCGCATTAAGTGTTCTGTAGATCCCGCTAACACGGAACGTTGCTTTGTGAATAATCCCACGCTGATCTTGAAAAGTCAGCACTAGTTTCTTCCTCATGCCTAAACCCATCTTTTTCGCCAGCTTCTCGCTGATTACAACCCCCTTGCGAGTTTTAGATTCAAAAAAATCCCCCTCAATCATATAACTCGGGATAGTGGTCACTTTACGCTCGGCCTCCGCATCAACACCAATGATTCTTGTTGCTCGGGTCTTTTTGGGTGAGGCTACCATGCCCTGCAAAACGGTGCGCTTTGCATATCCTGTAACAAAGTTTTGAGCGTCTAAAGTAGTTTCAAGCTCTTCAATAGCCGCTTCACTAAGGACGGCACTTGGCTGTGGATCTTCTATAAATGCGCGGTGGTGCGCCTGACTGTGCCCTAGGGTTGCGCCAATCGCCGCCGCAGTGCGCTCGTTGTTCATTCCAAAAGAAAAACCAATTATGACTAACCCTGCCCATATACCTATAGCAATGGAACTTAAAACAATAATAGATCGGATTCGAGAGCGCCAAATATTGCGCCAAGCAACTTTAAGAATCATGAGCGCATGCTTTCAATGGGATTTAACTTCATGATTTTCCAAACTGCATATAAGCTCACTAAAACCCCAATACAGAAAATAATTGTACCGTGGTTAAGGTTTATAATGAAGGATGTTGTCGTATATAATTTCGGCTCAAAGTTATATTGCTCAATAGCCTCTTTCATCTGTCCACTAAGGTCAATTGGGTTGTATTTAAAATAAAATTGAATCGGTTTTACTACCGCCATTCCCACTATGGCTCCACCCATAATAAGAATGATGTTTTCTAACATTGTTACTATAGCCAACGTTGACCTTCGCATACCAATACTAACTAGAATTCCAAATTCTCGTTGGCGTTCTGCTACCATCATTATTACTGTTCCAAGCAAAACGAAGGATATAATAAAGTAGAGTATGGTAACAAAGATTCTACCCCCTGCCATATCAACCTCAATAGTTTGAATAATTTCTGGGAAAAGTTCTTTCCATTCTAAAATTTCTAATGATTTGGAAGTCGTTTTCTTGAGAATATTACCCACAGCGGCATAATCCGTACCGTCATCTATAGCCACAACTAATGTAGTTACACGATTCTCGCAATTATACATGTATTGCGCCTTGCTCAGCGGCATGAGCACAAGCTGCTTATTCAATTCCGGATTCGTCATTCTAGCAATACCGCCAATTGGAAAGGCGCCATAGGCCGCTGCACCGTGGAAACCCTGACCCATAAAAAGTAGTGTATCTCCTAGTCCAACTTTAAAGTATGTAGCAAGACCCTCAGAAACAACAATAACGCTATCATTATTTGAGAAAGAGCGGCCCTCGAGTAAAATATCATGGAGTTGGAGTCCGGGCAATTCCGTTTCAGGATCAATTCCCATAACCAAGGCCCCCTTGGTATTGCTTCCGTGATACAACAAGGAAAAGCTCTCAAGACGTGGAATGAGGCGGTCTACTCCTTCTGCAGATTCCAACGGGTTTACATTCGTGGAAGAAAGATCTATACTGCGATCAAGGCTTTGGTCTCCCCAAAAACCTTTTTGATGCACTTGGAGGTATCCAAAGTTATTCCCTACAATTTCATGAATCATGTTTTCCCAAACACCCACCTGAAAACTACGCAGTACCACTGCGAAAATGACGCAAAACATTACCGCAGCAATTGTAATAATACTTCTCCCTTTATTTCGCCAAATGTTCCGCCAAGCGAGCTTGAGCATTATTTTACGTTTTTGATGTTTGACTTCGTAAAAAAGCTATCCGGAATTGGAGTGGTGAAGTCAACCGATTCATAGCGAATAATCGTATAACTCTCCGCATCCTCTGAGGGAATCATTTTAATGATTTTAGGAAGTTTTCTTCCATCAAACTGCGTTAATTCTGAGGCTTGCATTTCCGTGATTAGAAAGTTGTCTTCATCGTAAAATTCACCACCAAGCTGAACGTAAGAAGCTTTATCAATGAATGCAATGACCTTCCCCCAAACAACCGGCGCATCAGGTTTGGGAAGCAGTTCCAATACCCAACAGTCCTGACCAGAAATCACTTTACTTCCTATAACAGAGGGCGTATAATCCACCGTCAAGCTACCTGCGTTAATGAGCGCATCGTTTGAAATATCCGTGCCCATCCAATTTTGAACCAATGCAGCGGGTAGCGCTATGAGTTTTTTTATTGCTGGGACAAAATTCCAAATATCTTCACCGTTTTTCATAAAGACCGTTCCTGCATCGCGCTTTGGGCCAGTAATGAGAATACAGCTCATCTCTGTACCCTTATTCCATAGCTTTGCGGTCATCGTACGCTCCCAACTAGGTCGTACAGTGGTAATACTCATTTCTGCCGTACTTTGAGCACCGCGCAAATAAGCCTCGCTTTTTTTAAGAATAGAGACTGCATCCTGGGCAAAAAGAGAAGAATGGAAGAATAAAAGAAGGAGGAGAAGGACTCTTTTCATAGCGTTTATTTCAGTGTATCTAACATAGTGACGCTATCAAAGTTTTCATTCTAACTGAGTTTTTGAGCCAATTTTGCCATGACTTTTCTCGCAGGTTTCCCTTCATATAAGACTGAATGAACCGCTTTTACTATTGGCATCTTTACCTCCCGTTTCTTGCGAAGTTTATAAACTAAGGGAACCGCATAATACCCCTCTGCCACCATAGTCATTTCTGCTCGCGCACTTCTGACCGTATAGCCCTTCCCCAACATATTTCCTAACATACGATTACGAGAAAATTGACTATAGCCTGTGACCAATAAATCCCCTAAATAGGCGCTCTTGTATATATTCACTTTGGTGTCCGATACGGCATTCATAAAACGCTTCATCTCTCGTACCGAATTACTCATTAGAACTGCCTGAAAATTATCGCCATAACCCAAACCGTGGTATATTCCTGCAGCAATAGCGTATATGTTTTTCATTACAGCAGCGTACTCTGTGCCGTAAAGATCAGCGCTCCAAGTGCATTTTACGTAATGGCATTCTAAGCAATTGACCATCATTTTAGCCACTTTCTTGTCTCTTGCTGCTACAGTAAGGAAACTGAGTCGCTCAAGGGCAATCTCCTCTGCATGACACGGGCCAGTAATCACAACAATTTGCTCTTCAGGAACTCCAAGAACTTCGTTGAGGTAACGTCCAACAATCATATTTTCATCTGGGATGATGCCTTTAATAGTTGTGGCTATAATCTTATTCTTCAACAACTCTGGACTTAAATCGGCTAGGACCTCCTTAATAAATGCACTTGGGACCGCAAGGACAATGATGTCTGCTTCCCTTGCACAATCAGAAACATCTGTGTAAACAGAAATGGTATCGGGTTGAAACCCTACTGAACTTAAATACCTTGGGTTATGATGATAACGCATAACGTGTAATGCACTGTCACTATTATGCATCCACCAAGAACAATGGCCTAGGTTTTCACTAAATATTTTTGCCAAAGCAGTTCCAAACGAACCTCCACCTATCACAGCTACTTTAAGGGCGGCCATTTCCATCAGAATTGTATTTCAGTCTCAATTTCCTTATCCCCACGTTGGTAAACTACATTGGTAATGTCACCCGGTTTATAGGCCGAAAGGGCACGCATGTATGAGTAAATATCATCTATTGTAAAATCGCCAATTTTCATCACAATATCACCTGTTTTTATACCTGCTTTTGCAGCAGGACGATCTTCAGTAACACCGTCTAATTTCACTCCTGGGCCACCGTAAATATAATCCGGCATGACGCCTAGGGTAACGGTGAAACTCGGAACGGTTTGCTGCTCGGCAGACTTAGTTTTCTGAAAAGTTAATCTTTCGTATTCAGATGTTTTTGAGGTGATTGATTTGACAAAATCAGATAGTTTAAGCATTCCTTTGAAGTTCACTTTTTCAACGTCATCTGAAGGTTTGTGATAGTCCTCATGCGTTCCTGTAAAAAAGTGAAGTACGGGAATATCCTTGTAATAAAATGACGTATGGTCAGATGGACCTACCCCATACGGGTCTTTTTTAATATTGAGCTGATGTATCGGTTCCGACAAAACCCGATCCCACTCCAACGCTGTTCCTGTTCCTGAAATTTGAAAACGATTGTCCCGAAGACGACCCACCATGTCAAAATTGATCATGTAGTCCACTGTTACTAGCGGGAAGGTTGGGTGTTCTGTAAAATATTTTGAGCCGATAAGGCCGCTTTCCTCTGCGCTAAAAAACAAAATTGCGTAATTGTAATTTTGATCTTTACGGGCACCATAATAAGCCAGTAGTTCCAACAATAAGGTAGTTCCTGAACCATTATCGTCCGCACCATTATGTATAGCAGGCTTTCCTTCATATAAACTGTTTTCGGCCCCCATGCCGATGTGATCGTAATGCGCACCTAGAACGACTGTCTTGCGCTGTCCATTATCAACTAATCCAATGATATTGTAGGCCAAACTAGTTTGTTCTTCCATATTTACGGAAAGGGTGATTTTTCTGCTTTTGGCAACCAATTGCTCCTCAATATTTTGGTTTCGAACAAAAAGAACAGGTATGTCAACAGAGAGGATGGACTTAAACAGTTCAGAAACATCAGAAGCCGTCTTTTCAGGGTTAATCAAGAGAACGGCCAACGCACCTTTTTCCTTAGCCATTTCAAGTCTTTGGCTTACGCTATGATAAGAGGTGTAGGCACTGTGTGGGTGAATACCGTCAGGAGAACTTATGTTTAATACGGCTATTTTCCCCTCAACATCCTTGCCCGAGTAATCATTATAAGAACCATCTTCTTTTATTATTCCATAACCAATATAAACAGTCTTAGCACTAGCTTGCCCATTGCTGCTGTAGGCTACTGGATAAAAATCCACATGCGGGATCAATACCTTTTTTCCCATCCTTAATCCCGTAATGTCATAATTCACTTTGACATTCTCTGCGACAGGAAAAGGCTGCAAATAGCCCTCCTCACCAAACGGTAATAACCCAAATTCAGCCATTCGGCTTTGAATAAAGTCTCTGGCCACATCACTTTCTAGAGTGCCGGGGAGACGACCTTTCAAGGAATCAGAAGAAAGAAAATTCAAGTCAAACTGCATTCTAGTTAATACAGCTTCATCATAAAGTTTATTTTGAGCAAATGAAGGAAGCGAGAGACCCAGTAGTAAGATGAAAATAATTAACCGCTTGTTCATGAGTTTGAATCTATTAGTTCCCAAAGGTAAGGACCAAAGATTATATTTGATGTGTGACAAGTGGGATGAAACAGCTTGCTGGACAAACAGCAATTTATGGATTAAGCAGCGTTTTAGGGCGCATGGTCAACTTTCTGTTGGTTCCCCTTCAAACCGCTGTGTTAACGCAATCGGAATATGGCATAAACATTGACTTTTACAGCCTAATTGCATTTCTAATAGTGGTTGCCACCTTTGGAATGGAGACGGCATATTTTCGTTTCAGCGAAAAGAAAGACTGGGATGAGGCTAAGGTTTTTGGCACATCTGTCACGATGATTTTATTAGTTCTTACTGGACTAGCATTACTGACCTACACCTTCAAAAGCAGCGTATTACAGGCTTTGAGGTACGAAGAATCACCTGAGTTCTTATTTTATTTGTTTGTTATTCTAAGCTTGGACGCCCTTGCCGCTATACCCTTTGCAAGACTCAGAAGACAAAACAAAGCCAAGCAATTCGCTGGAATCAAATTGGCACTCATCTTTTCAAATGTTCTTGTCAATCTATATTTCTTTTTGCCCGCTTTATGGGAGCTCAACGGAACAGACCCTTGGTTTACACATTCTTTTAGAGGTGTTAAGTATATTTTTATTGCAAATATGTGGGCGTCTCTGCTCATGTTTGCTCTTTTAATTCCGGCATTTAAAGGGGTTCGATTCAATTTAGACAAACAGTATACAAAGGGTTTACTAGCATTTGGAATTCCATTGTTTATTGGGGGACTCGCAGGAATTGCCAACGAGATGCTTGACAGGCAACTTTTAAAGTACCTGCTCCCAAAAGAAAGTTGGTCAGAAGGGGTAGGGATTTATGGTGCCGTGTATAAAATTTCCATATTCTTAGTGCTCTTCAACCAAGCCTTTCGTTATGCCGCTGAACCCTTCTTTTTTAAGAATGCCAATTTGAGCGACGGTAAACAGAAAATGGCTTCGATCATGGAAGGTTTTGCATGGGTAATGTGTGTGGGGTTCGTTTTAATTATCTCGGGGCTAGATTTTCTCAAATTCTTTATCGATGATAAATTCTGGGTTGGATTGCATTTAGTCCCCATATTATTATTGGCCAACGTCATTTTAGGGATTAATACCAATCTAAATATGTGGTACAAGGTGAGTGATAAAACTG
>JAYOSU010000025.1:0-28866 GCA_038139395.1 Cryomorphaceae bacterium | reverse complement strand
TCTAACAAAGAATTAATTGTCTTAAATGCAGACGGAACATATAAAACTTTCGTTGAGCGACAATAGCGCACTATATTTGTATCTCAAATACGTATGAAGATGAATTCTAAGTCTAAAGTGATTACTGCTCTTGTTGTTGTAGCCGTATTCAGCCGCCTATTGCCACATTACCCAAATTTCACTGCAATGGGAGCGCTTGCTTTTTTCTCAGCATTTTCAGGTAAAAATTTTGGTAAATCCCTTGCTTTAATGGCAGGTACAATGATGTTTACGGATGTTATTTTGAATAATATAATCTACGCTACTGGTGAGTTTGTATTCATGTATGCTGGAAGCATCTTTACCTATGTAGGTTTTGCTGCCTATACACTTACGGGATTTTTATCGAAGTCGCGCAAGGGTGCTGCTTTAGGCTTAATCGTTGGTAGTTTATTATTCTTTGCAATATCAAATTTTGGAGTATGGTTCAGCCCACTTAGTGCTTATCCTAAAACTGTAACGGGACTGCTTTCAGCTTATACTGCAGCAATCCCGTTTTACGCACCTGAACTCTTATCAAGCTTTTTATTCTCTGCCTTGGCAGCCTATGCTGAATCTAGAGTAAGGGCTACAGCTAAAGCTTAATTTTGAAGAACCTGTCGCGGAATGATTCCCGCCGGGAGGCTATCTAATAAGTTCCCGTTCAAATCATATTGGTATACGTTTCCTTCGCTAGCAAAATCTTTGGCGTCGTGCACGAACAAAACATTATTAATTAAGTCTAGATTGTATGCACCTGAAGGTGTAATCGCCGCCGTTGGCCATGATGTTGGGTTATTATTTGTTCTCACCACAGCACCAGAATACGATGCATTTAAAAAATACAGATTTGTACCGTCCGTTTTTAGCTCAATAGCATGATCGGAGGTACTTGGTGCACTAATAATTTCCGTTGCTACTCCGTTATTTAT
Source organism: Cryomorphaceae bacterium (assembly GCA_038139395.1). Lineage (GTDB taxonomy): Bacteria > Bacteroidota > Bacteroidia > Flavobacteriales > Schleiferiaceae > UBA10364. The sequence continues at coordinate 27,916 of JAYOSU010000025.1, read as the reverse complement.
TTTCCATAAACTAGCTGCCGTGGATGACGGCATGCTAGACCAATCTTCAAATCCAGAACAAAGCACGTAGATGTCCGCGCCCAATTGAACAAAACTGTTAGGCTTATCTCCTACCATAACAGTATCCACAGACTTTGTATTTAAATCAACAATAGCTACGCGGTTATCATTAGAAAAGCCACCATTGAGCCCTACATAGGCCACATCACCCTGGATATGAACTTGCTCACTAACACCAAATACGTTTATACTGTCCTGAATAAAACCTGTGAATTTGTTCAAAATTTTAAGGTAATTAGACCCCCAGTTAGTTACCACTATGTATTCAGAAGATTCTCCAAGATATCTAGGAGCGGAAATTAAGGTGGACCATTGTTCAAGCATGGTGTTTCGGCTTAAACCTCGCACCACACCACCGTTGTTCACAGAGACTACCAAAAGGCTATCGGCAGTAATCATGTGTTGACCAATATTACCCAATGCGTATCCATTGACGGTACTGAATACTTGCTGTTGATTACTGTCGTTCGATACGCCAATTGCATCAATAGTTGCTGTTCCACCGGTAAAAGCACCTTCATTGAGTATGAATAAGGCAGACTCGTAAAAATTATCATCCGGAGGTAAGGGAGTCTTCACGCAGGCGCTAAAAATAAGGGGAATCAGGAAAAGTGATTTTTTTTTCATTTTGAATGTATTTGAATTGTTAGAGAGTAATGCCTACCTGGCATTGGATAATTTAAAAAGAAGGTGCGCTCTGAATTTGTGATATTGTGCACTGCAAACAATATCTTCACTTTTGATAGCACTGTAGAAGCACAGCTTAAATCTGCCCATACTTCTCTTGAGAGTTCTCCCGAAGAAGAATTATCTCTTAAAGTTTGTCTTTTACCCACGTAATTTGTGCGAAGTTGAACATCTATCTTAGGTCTATCGTAAGAAAGGGTGTGAACCGCATTCCAATCAGGACGATATAACAGCGATTTTCCTTCATTCCCTGACAGGATTGCCTCTAAGACTCTGCTGTATTGATGCGTTAATGACAACTCATTCGACCATTTTCCACTGGAATACTCAGAGATAACACTTGAAGACGAGGTGTAGGCAATTTCAATATTTTCAGGCTGCCACATTCCATTTGTACCAGGAGTCCACTGAATAAGATTATTGTGATACAATTGATCTGTAGTAAAATATGTATTTACTGCTCCTACCTTCCCTTGAACACTATACTTGATTCCGTAGGACTGCTCAGCTTTTAAATCTGGATTTCCCCCTGGTGACCAAAATAACTCATTGATTGTGGGTACCCTATAGAAGGAACCCGCAGTTAATTGTTGGCAAGTTGTTTTCCAATCCTTTATCCAATTCAATTGCGCACCGCCGTACACTTTTGAATTCCAATAAGTACCTCTCCACACGGTATTTATGGTTTTACCTATAAATTGTTTGTGATTAGCAGTAGCTTGTAACAAAGTAGATTGACGGGATGTCCCTGCAGCATAGATATAACTACCAGAAATTGAACTTTGACGACGCTTTCCTAGCTTGACTAATCGCAAGGTTAATTGATCATAGGTATTTGTGTCTCTCAAGTTTATATTTGAAATAGTATCGGTATACGATTGCCATTCCTTACCGTAAAACAAACTCCCTTTCCAATCTCTTTTTTGTGTTGAAACGATTCCTCTAAGGATACGGTCTTCAAGATGATTAACATTACCTGAGGTGAGTATAGACCCCCTATTGTTTTTCAAAGCATCAGTGTACCAAATGTTTGCATTCCATTGAACTCTACCTAATTTACCTTCGTAGCGTTGAAGTAGCGTTAGTGTTGAGTATTCCATCCCTTTCATTCTAAAGTCATTATTTCCAATGGAATAGGGATAATCATTAGAACTTTGCTCTGTTTTAATAAAAGACCGATACCTGATTTTTGACAACTTACCACCATTTTGGACGACAAATGAACGGAGCCCTATAGTATTTGCAGCAAATGATGTTGAAAAGAAAGCTTTTGCAGAAGCTGCCCATCCTAACCTCAATCCTCCTATCATAGCCTTATCACTTGAAAGAAATGCATTTGAACCCGATGCTACCGATTCTGCAGTCACTAATACTGATGGCACAATACTCAAGTCTAACACACCGGAAGCCATACTAGAGATGTCTATACCCTCCCACATGATTCTACTTTGAGTACTATTTGCTCCACCTAAGTTCATTGTAGCAATTGAACCCGGGGCATATTGTCTAACCTGAAACCTGGAGTCTTTTTGAAGATATGAGGCGACGTCTCCTATAGAATGAACAACCGTATCTATAGAAGTACGTTCTTCCATCGGGTCAAGACCATTGGCACGAACATGTGCTGTAAGCAATGTATCCGCATTTTGCGCCTTGAGCATGTATGTACTCATCCCTAAGATGAGTAATATCCAATTTTTCATACTATCAGAAATGCTTGACCCAGAGCATTTATTTCTAATTAATAGCAGGTCAAGTATTCTGGCTTCTCACTCCCACTTTACTCCTTCCCGCTATTGCAGTGGATTTGTAAAGTTTTCATTGTGAGTTACAGCTTCTGGCAAAGCCCCGAACTTCAATCGGGTTCCTTTTTATGGTCCACCTCCGTGGTCCAACCTACTGGTGTAAAGATAGATTAATGTTTGCCTCCAAAAACGTTTAATGCACTATTATATGCACTTTCAATTTCCAGAGGGTCTAATTGATGGGTATATCCTTCCAAGCCCTCTATAGCAGTGAGCACCTTTTCAGTGGGCATATTCCCGATTAAAGCATCAGAGGCAAAAGGACATCCGCCAAAGCCTTTTAACGCAGTGTCTATTCTAGTACAACCTGCACTAATTGCAGCCTTGGTCTTGATAATTGCATCATCATACGTACTGTGCATGTGCGCACCCCAAGGAACGGATGCGACTTCTGACATCAATCGACACAATTCTATCACTTTTTCAGTCGTTCCTTCTCCCGTTGTATCGCTTAATGAAATTAAATCAGCTCCAGCATCTTGGGCCATAACCAATCTCTCATAAACAATGTCTTGATGGTATTCCTCTCCATATGGATTACCAAATGCCATACTCAAATAAACTACGAGCTCCACCCCTTGCTTATCGGCAATCTCCTTGACTCGTTTTAGATCTTCAAGTCCATTTTGAATATTCTTCCTTGAATTTCGCAATTGGAACTCTTCACTCACACTGAAGGGATACCCCCATGCATCTATAAAATTAAATTCGGATGCCCTCTTGGCACCACCCTCGCTAGCTATTATACTCAAGAATTTGGTATCTGTTTCGCAGCGAATGGATTCAATAGCTCCAAAAAGTTGCTTGGCATCAGCCATTTGAGGCATTGCTCTAGGGCTCACAAAGCTTCCTGCATCAATAGTATGAAAACCACATTTAGCAAGACTTTTTATGTGTGAGACCTTCTCTTTGGTGGGTATAAAATCCTTTAGTCCTTGCCAAGCATCACGCGGACACTCAACTACGGCAATTTTGGTCATATTGTAGATGGTCAATAGGTTCTTGCCCCGAATTTACAAAGAACGAAGCATTTTACGCACCATGGCCGGACCTTCGTATAAAAACCCTGTATAAACTTGTACGAGGTCCGCACCAGCTTCAAGCTTTTCTCTTACATCTTCTGCAGTAGAAACCCCTCCGACTGCAATGATAGCTGTATTTTCAGATAATTTGCTACGTAAATAACGAACCACTTCTGTACTTCTCTTGGTCAATACTTTGCCGCTTAATCCTCCAGGGCCAATTGCATCTATTTGATCTTTAGACGCAGTCAAACCTTCTCTTGAAATAGTGGTGTTTGTGGCTACAATACCACTCAATTGAAGTTCGTTCACAATCTCAATGATATCATCAAGTTGATGAGTATTTAAATCGGGTGCAATTTTCAACAACAGAGGTTTATCTCCCAATTCTATATTCCGTTGTTGCACTTTTTGAAGCAGTGCCTTTAATGGCTTCTTTTGTTGAAGTTCACGCAGATTTGGCGTATTGGGTGAGCTCACATTTACAACAAAATAATCCACCACGCCATGCAGAGCTTCAACTCCTTTGATATAATCTGTTATTGCCTCTTCATTTGGTGTCGATTTATTTTTGCCAATGTTGCCTCCAATTACAATATCGGTTTTTCTCTTGGCTAACTTTAACGCAGCTGCATCAAGGCCACCATTGTTGAATCCCATTCTATTGATTACACACTCGTCCTCAACTAATCGAAACAGCCGAGGTTTTGGATTTCCTTCTTGAGCAATAGGTGTTAAAGTTCCTATTTCTATGAATCCAAAACCAAAAGCGCTTAGCTCATTGAATAATTTGGCATCCTTATCAAAACCTGCTGCCAATCCTACAGGATTACGGAATGACAAACCCATTACTTCCCTTTCATTTCCTTTTAAGGATCCAAAAAACGAATTAGTTAACCAATGAATACCGGGGATTTTGAAAAATAATTTGATTGTGGAAAAAGTAAAATAATGCGCTTGTTCTGCATTCATTAAAAACAATAGCGGTCGAATAAGCCCTTTATACATATTAAAATCTTTTTAATCGAGCTAGATCCCTTTTGGCATCTTTCTCTTTGAGAGACTGGCGCTTATCATAATTCTTCTTTCCCTTTGCCACGGCAATATTTAATTTCACCCATCCCTTCTCATTGATAAACAACTTTGTAGGAATAATGGTAATGCCTTGATCTTTAGTTGCTTTATCTATTTTCTCAATTTCTTTTTTACCCAACAATAACTTTCTCTCTCGGATAGGATCATGATTGAAAATATTGCCGTGAGACCATTCTGCAACATTCATGTTTTTGATAAAAAGCTCGTTTTCCTTGAGGTAACAATACGCTTCCATTATAGAGGCTTTACCCATACGAATACTCTTAACTTCTGTACCTAGAAGCTGTAACCCCGCGGTATATGTGTCTAACCATTCGTAGTCAAACTTGGCCTTCTTATTTTTTATCTCAATGGATTTCACAGCAGCAAAGGTACACTACTCCTTATTACGAAGCATTGGAACAAAGGCTGCATCTCCTAACACTTCTTGAACAAAAGTATTATCGTACTTTTTTCGAATGCGGATCATCTTTTGCGTTTTGTCACCTACTGGAATAATCATCAAACCGCCGGGATTCAGTTGAGTCAATAATGCCTTCGGAACAAAAGGAGCACCACAGGTAACTATAATTCGATCAAACGGCGCAAACACCGGCATACCTTTAAAACCGTCTCCAAACTTTTGTTCAGCCCTCAACCCCAATGTTTTCAGCATTTTCTTTGAAAAATCAACCAATTCTTTTTGCCTTTCTATGGTAAATAACTTCACCCCTAATTCCACCAAAACAGCGGCCTGGTATCCACATCCTGTGCCTATTTCAAGAACTTTCAAACCCTTTTCAATTTCAAGTAATTCGCTTTGCCAAGCAACAGTGGAAGGGTGACTTATAGTTTGTCCTGCCGCAATAGGAAAAGCCTTGTCTTGATAAGCGTGTTGATGAAAACCACTTTCTAAGAAGATATGACGTGGAACACGCATCATAGCTTCTAGTACCTGTTCCTTTGCATAACCCTTTGAAAATAAGTGCTCACAAAGTTGTTTACGCTGGCCTTGAAATATTGGTGTATCTATTTCCATACTGAATGAAATGTAGGATAAGTAGAGTCGATTTTTGTCTTTAAACATCCATAGTTTTTAACAAAACACCATTGCCTGTCATTCCTTAACTTTGGGGGCTCATGAAAAGAATCCTGCTTACTCTTTATTGTGTAGTAACCGCTATTTATCTGATCAGCTGCGACACGAAAGCTGCTCCGGAAGTTGCCTATCTAAAGGTGGATAGTTTAACGGTAAATGCCCTTATCAACCAAGGAACTAGTTCCTCCAAAATAAACACGTTCTGGGTTGAGCAAAATGGTACGCAGATAGGAGCCTTTATTCCACCTTGTGAGGTTCCCATTCTTGCTGGAGAGAACCAAGAGATTCGGATCATTCCCGGTATTTCTATTAACGGCAGCTATGCACAGCGCAATCAATATGAAATGCTCAATGCCAAGGTTTTTAATTGGAACCTATCTCCATTCAGCAAACGAACGCTTTCTAGAAACCAACAAACCTTTAGTTATAATGAGAATTTTACTATTCGAGTAATTGAAGATTTCGATGGCGTTGGACTAAATTTTAATAATGCTATTCAAAGTGACACTAGTATTCAGATCATAGACGACACCATGGGTTCGTTTCAGTATCCGGGTGAAACGCCAAACTCAAGCGGCAAGGTTACCTTACTTCCAACAACAATTGCAGAGTTCCGAACTCCAGAAGCTTTTGAGCTCCCCAAGGGAGGTGCAAACGTATGGCTCGAGGTAAATTATAAGACCGACATCCCCTTGACCTTTGGCGTTATTGCTAATGAACAATTTCAGAGTATACAAGCACCTGTGGTAACACTTTTTTCCAATACTCAATGGAATAAAGTCTATTTAAATCTCGTTACAGAGGTTAGTGGTTACCCTAATGCCGGCGATTATAATTTGTTTTTTGGTGCCGTGAATAACACCAATGATACAGCCTCCATACTTATAGACAACATAAAGCTATTGTATTGAACAGAACAAAGACACTTGAGAAACGATTAAGACTCCTCTATATTCTACTTGATTTTCTTTCTGGAGCGGCGGCTTATACAGCACTACACATTGTTCGAAAACGAATAATTGAACCTACCCGTTTTGGAATTGAGTTGCCTTTTGAATTCAATCAAAAGTTTTGGTTAGCGATTTTCATTACAGCAATGATTTACGTTGTAATAAGTGGTTTAGGCGGAACCTACAGAGATTTGACACGAAAGAGTAGATTGAAACAAACTTTTAATACGCTCTCTAGTGCCCTTGTTACCGCACTTATTTTATTCTTTTTGATTTTTTTGGACGATTACATCAAATCCTACAATCAATACTATGTAACATTGGGAACCTATACCCTTACCCTATTTGTTTTCAGTGCATTCTTCAGGTTTGTATTAGCAAGCTATGTGCGCAATCAGTTAGATACTAAAAAATTAAGTTTCAAATCCATCTTAGTAGGTTCAGGAAAAGAAGCTGGGGACTTACTCCAATCTTTTCAACGCGAGCGCACCAAAGGGTATGAATTCATTGGTTATATGAAGATCAATGGAGACTCAGTAGACTCAAGAATTGACCAAATACCGTATTTAGGTAGTATAACTCAGATACGTGATGTGGCTAACGACAATCAAATTGAAGACATCATTATCGCCCTATCAACTGGAAATAGCGAGGCGATTGCCAAAATAGTTAGTGACTTGGAAGATCTTCAACTTCGAATTCATGTGCTTCCAAACCTATTCAGTATTCTTAGCGGTCATGTAAAAATGGAAAGTTTTGGACGATCCATGATTGAAGTGAAACGTGATTTAGTCCCGCCACATGTGGTATTCATAAAGCGAGTATTTGACATACTAATTTCCATAGCCTCTCTCCTACTTCTATCTCCTGTTATTCTTATGGGAGCGATTGGTGTCAAAACAACCTCCGAAGGCCCAATATTTTTTAAGCAGAACAGGCTAGGCAAGAACGGTAAGTCCTTTAAAATCATAAAACTCAGGAGTATGGTCATGGATGCGGAAAAATTGGGACCTCAATTAAGCAGTGAAGAAGATCCGCGCATTACCCCATGGGGGCGAACTATGAGAAAATATCGCATTGACGAACTTCCACAATTCTATAATGTACTTATGGGCGATATGGCCATTGTTGGACCAAGACCCGAGAGAAAATTTTATTTTGAACAAATCATTGCTGAAGCTCCTCAATACAAATTTCTGCTTCGAGTTAAGCCTGGTATAACTTCCTGGGGGATGGTAAAATATGGCTATGCGGAAAATGTAGAAGAAATGCTAGAAAGGGCACGATTTGACTTAATCTATACAGAAAACATCACCTTATTGAGTGATATAAAAATCCTCTTCTATACCTTAGTTACCGTTTTGCAAGGAAGAGGTAAATAGCGAAACTAAAACACTATCACAGATGAAAAATATTACTGTAATCGGCGCCGGTACTATGGGCAATGGAATTGCACATGTGTTTGCTCATAATGGCTACCATGTTCAACTCTATGACATAAATGAAGCTGCCCTAGAGAACGCATTAGCTACGGTTTCTAAAAATATGGACCGACAAATTGCCAAGGATAAACTTACAACCCAAGAGAAAGAAGCTGCCCTAGGTCGTTTGCAAATCGGAACTAATCTTAAACAAGCATTAGCATCTGCAAACTTGGTAGTCGAAGCTGCAACCGAGAATAAAGCGTTGAAATTTAAGATTTTTAAGGATTTAGATGAATGGGCTCCTGCAGATTGTATTCTTGCTTCTAACACTTCCTCTATTAGCATTACTGAAATTGCAGCACAGACCAATAGACCCGACAAAGTAATAGGCATGCATTTTATGAATCCTGTGCCTGTGATGAAATTAGTTGAAATCATTAGAGGCTATAGCACTTCTGATGAAGTATGTGCGCAAATCGTTGAGGTGAGTACATCTTTGCAAAAGATTCCTGTAGCATGTAATGACTATCCTGGCTTTGTTGCAAATAGGATCTTAATGCCTATGATTAATGAAGCCATCATATCCCTTCATGAGGGAGTTGCAGGCGTTCAAGAAATAGATGCAATAATGAAATTAGGCATGGCACACCCGATGGGTCCGCTGCAGCTAGCTGACTTTATTGGCTTAGATGTTTGTCTAAGCATTCTCAATGTATTACATGATGGATTAGGCAATCCAAAGTATGCACCTTGTCCATTATTGGTAAACATGGTCAATGCTGGTAAAATGGGCGTAAAGTCAAAAGAAGGATTCTACGATTATTCCAATGGAGTGAAAGAAGCTCCAATTAGTTCACAATTCAAATAAATTTTAAATGAAACATTACGCATTGCTCGCTGCCCTAAGTTTTGCAAACTTAGGTTTTGCACAAGTTGATTTAATCAACAAAGTAAAGGACAACGGATCAGAAGCTCCCCTCGGATATGAATGGGAAACTGTTGTTGATATTGAAGCTACTCCTGTCAAAAATCAAGGTGCTTCTGGAACATGTTGGTCCTACGCAACCACCTCTTTTGTAGAGAGTGAAATGATTCGTATGGGTAAGGCGCCGATAGACATTAGTGAGATGTTTACGGTAAGAAAAGTCTATGAGGATAAAGCGGAAAAATACGTTCGCCTTCACGGTCATCTAAATTTTGCTCAAGGTGGCGCGTTACCGGATGTAATGTATGTTATAGACAAGTACGGCGCGGTACCTCAAGAGGCTTATGACGGTTTGAATTACGGCACGGACATCAATCGTCACGGGGAAATGGAGGCTTCACTAAAAGGTATTCTTGATGCCGTAATTAAGAACAAAAACGGAAAATTAAGCCCAAGTTGGAAAGTAGGCTTTAACGGTGTTTTAGATGCCTATTTAGGTGATAACCCCGCCCAATTTGGATACCAAGGTAAAACCTATACACCAAGAACTTTTGCGGATGAAATCATTGGAGTTAACCCAAAGGATTATGTACAATTGACTTCTTGGACCCATTATCCAATGTATGAAGAATGTAAGATTCAAGTGCCTGACAACTGGACATGGGGTTCTTCATACAATTTGCCGCTTAATGAAATGATGGAAGTTATGGAAGGTGCATTATTAGATGGATTTCCGGTTGCCTGGGCCTGTGATGTGAGTGATAAAGGATTTTCTATTCGCAATGGTATTGCTGTTATGCCCAACCAAAGTTGGAATGACATGTCCGAAGAAGAAGTTAAGGCCGTTTATTCTGCGCCTCATCCCGAAGCTGAGATTACTCAAGAAATGAGACAAGAGCAGTACGACAACTACCTCACGCAGGACGATCATGGAATGGTCATTCAAGGTATTGTGAAAGATCAAGAGGGCAACCAGTTCTTCATTGTAAAGAACTCGTGGGGCGACAGAAAAAATGATTTTAAACCGGGCTACCTCTATGCCTCTGATAGCTATGTACGCCTGAAAACTATAAGCATTATGATGCATAAAGATTCGTTGCCTAAAGCTCTAAAAAAGAAGTTAGGTCTCTAGAGATGCATACGAAACTGGAACAGTTAATCCGCTCTTTTGATAAGAGCGGATTTTTTTTGTAGATACTCAAAAGCAGCGTTTACAAGTACAGCTATGGTAACACCTAATAGTATACCGGCCATAACATCAGTTATCCAATGCACCATTAAATAAACTCTTGAGATGGCAACCGCTATAGCACATAGAGCAGCGAACACCTGTAGCACAGGCCTTTTATAGTGAAGTGCCATTAAGGTGAACCAAATGAATGCAGTAGTTGTGTGACCACTTGGAAAAGCAAATTGGAGTGGCATATCTATTCCCATTCCTAAAGCTAATTGTGTTTCCCCCCAATCAATTATGGCCATTGGCCTAGGAGATGGAGCAAATACTAGCCTCTTTAGAATTTGAACAACAACTGCAGAAAGTATACCCGCAGTCAAAAATTCACCTGCATGCCACCAAGACTTTTGAAAAGAATAAGCCACGATTACGACGGCAAATAATTGCCATTCTCCCCAACCCGTTATAAATTTCATTACTTGGTAAATATTTTCATTATACCAAGTGTTGTGAATGAATAGTTGAGCTGAAATCTTATCGGAGTGAAGCGATAAAAAAATCCCACAAACCGCAAGAAAGAGGAATGTGGGAATTAAAAAGTATTTAATGTTTCGCATTTACGCGCCAATAATATGTTGAAGCTCATGAATTTGACTCTCCCATAATTGCTTGGCCTCTTCAATCTCTTCAGGTTCAGCAAAATCAGTCACTATGATAGAAGTATCCTTAGTGAGATCATCCACTTGAATCTTGAATTCAAAGAATGTATCTAACCCTTGATCTTCGTCCTCAACCCATCTAAATCGTACAAGAGTATCTTGTTTTTTCTTCAATAGTACAGCTTGCTCTTCAGAACCGTCCCAAAAAAATGTAAACAACTCTGTACGTGAATTAACATCATCACAAAACCATTCACTCAAACCTGAGGGAGTACTTAAAAACGGAAATAGCATTTTTGGAGATGCACGTAATGGGAATTCTAATTCAAACTTTTCTTTTTCCATGACTAGGTTCAATAGTATTTGCAATATAACATTAAGAGTTTAATAGCCAAACGAACTTGGCAATAGTGTTCATAGATGAATAAAGGTTTTATTATTTTACACTCTCAAAGCAATTTTCATGTCTTCCTCCTCCATTTTTAAAAAGCCTATTCTTTGGGTTGCTGCATTAGGCTACTTTGTAGATATCTATGATCTTCTACTCTTTAGCATTATTCGTATTCCTTCACTTACAGATCTGGGTATTTCAGAACTGGCAGATACAGGTTTATTAATTTTAAACACACAGATGTTCGGCCTATTATTAGGCGGTATAATTTGGGGAGTTCTTGGTGATAAGCTAGGCAGAACACGAGTTTTATTCTTATCCATTGCTTTATATTCTATTGGTAATGTTCTTAATGGATTTGTACAAACCGCTCCTCAATATGCGTGGATTAGATTCTTTACCGGAATTGGACTTGCTGGCGAACTTGGGGCGGGAATTACTCTAGTGAGCGAACTTCTTCCAAAAGATAAGAGAGGAATTGGAACCTCTGTTGTGGCCGGTGTTGGACTAACAGGCGCCGTATTAGCCTTTTTTATTTCTCAATGGTTTGATTGGCGTACATGCTATTTCATTGGCGGCGGACTTGGTTTAGCCCTATTGTTAATGCGGATGAGTGTTTTTGAAAGCGGATTGTACCATAAAATCAGCAAAAGTAGTCATGTAGTCAAAGGGAATTTTCTAATGTTAGTCAATAATCGTGAGCGATTTATGCGCTATCTGCGTAGTATTCTAATAGGGCTACCTACTTGGTTCGTGGTAGGAATATTGATTAGTTTTTCTCCGGAATTTGCGAAAGCAATGAATATTCAAACGGTCATTGATCCCGGCATAGGAATAATGATCAGCTATAGTGCCATTGCAATTGGTGATGTAATCATCGGGCTACTTTCACAATACTTCAAATCAAGAAAAAAAGCTATGCATGTTTTCTATGCCATTACAATGATTGGAATGCTTTTATTCTTTACTGCTAAGAGTTCTTTACAGCTATATGTGTCTATTGGTGTCATGGGATTTGGAACTGGATTTTGGGCTGTTTTTGTAACGATTGGCGCAGAAAATTTTGGAACCAATTTGAGAGCCACTGCCGCCACCACTATCCCAAACATGGTTCGTGGATCTTTAAATGGTATTACAGCATTATTTCTCTTGTTTCAAGGCTCTCTCACCTACGTCAATTCGGGGATTGCTACTGCCGTAGTTGTTATGGCAATTACCTATTGGGCAATCTACGGACTGCAAGAAACCTTTGGAAGAGACTTGGATTTCATTGAAGAGTAGCCGTGATCAACCTCTTTATTTCATGAGAAAGCAGGGGATCAATGATGCGTATAAGCATTGTTTTCAAATATGATTACATTCAAGTACCTCCTAAATAAAGCAATTTCATTTCAATTAAGTTTGCCTCTCACGAATAAACTGATTTTAAGACCAATTGATATTTTCTACTTTCAAATGGTGACAATTGTTAGATATGAAGCAACCAAAAAACAGGTATTTCAAACTACCCAAAAAATATAAGGTTTTGGATATTGGCGGTGGTGATCATCCACATCCAAGAGCGAATGTTGTAGTTGAAAAGAATCCAGAGGACAATACCCACAGAAAATGGGACATGCGACTGCTAAAACATCAAGAGGTTGTCTACGGCGATGGTGAAAAACTGGATTTTGATGATAATAGCTTTGATTTTGTTTTCTGCTGTCATGTATTAGAACATGTGGACAACCCAGTACAATTCTTAAATGAGATGTTTAGAGTTGGAAAGCAAGGATATTTAGAAACTCCAAGCTTAATGGGTGAATATTTAGCCCCTAAAGCGTCGCACCGCTGGATTATCATGGTAATAGATGATAAAATCGTCATGTTCGAAAAAGACAAAATTGGATTTAATGTGCAACAAGATTTTGGGGATTTCTTTTTAGAATATTTGCCAAAAAATTCGATTGGTTGGAAAATATTGGAGCGAACTCACCCAGATATCTTAAACACGAAGGTTCATTGGACGGATAAAATGGAAGTTCTTATTAATCCTGAAGACAATGAAAAGTATCTAGACATTTTCAAAAATCCATGGTCCAAAGAAACTTACAACCTCTTCTTTCCTGAACGCACAATGTCTGAGGAGTTTAAAGATGCGATGGCCGCATTCTTTAAAATTATCAAATCGGTTTTTAAATCAAAGATTCTCAAAAAGGATGTTTATTCCCGTCCTGAAAGTTCTTCAATGAGTACTCAAAAAAACTGATTATATTCTACTAAACTTTTATGTCTCACTTAAGGAATGAATCAGCCTAATCGCAGAGTCCGTATGGAGAAACATCGATTAAAAAGTTAAAAGAAGTCTGCTGAGCAGCATCGATTGTTCTTCTTTCCTCATGGACCTGCCAACCGTTACCAAAAGCATAATCGTAGAAATATACCTTAAAATCATAGGTGGTTCCATCTGTTAATCGATTGGTACTGGCAGTCCCTTGATAACAATAGGTTAAATAACTATAATAACTTCTAGAAACTGGTTTATAGTAGACATAAAATGAAGGTCGGAATGATCGCGTAGCATCGTTTGGACAAAAGCCTTCCACATCAAGAGTTAAATTCAGAGGAACTGGTGGATTTAAGTTGACGGGATGAATGGTGCCGGAGCAAATATTTTTATTCAATGTAGAACCAATAGGCGTTCCATCATACGTCTCGAAGAGGAAATCCCAATTGTAATTTGCAGAGCGATAAAATCTAATAACCTTTCCTGGATACAAATATTGATAAACGTATTTTCTATAACTATTCGAATTCGAGTATTTCACTTTCATTCTATACCAACCTGATGCATCATTTGGCATGTTTATGGAAACCCCGCCGCAATAATAACAGCAGCGATTGCTCCAGAAATCAAGATTCCACCAAGAAAGGTGTGTGGTATAATAGGCTAATTCTAAACCATCCACACCTTGACTTACAATTCCCGTAGTTTCATATACCCACGTTCCATCGACTTCATCATAAGACCAGACAGGCATTGAATCTCCAACCTGAACCAGTGCGTTCGTAGTAGGATTGAAAGCACTATCTGCAAGGTCAATAGTCACCAGTATGGGCTGACTAAAGTTTTTAACCTCTTGCCCATCCACGTACATGTCTAAAGCCGCAAATCCTGCAGTAAAGAATTCTCCTGATTCAGACGTACCGTCTTGTGCAATAACAGAGTCCTGGCTGAAACCACCCGGAAATATGGTAGTGGCTGCTTCATTTGAAGGATCAAACTGACCTATTTCTAAGCTTAAGTCTGAACCGCTCAGGGTATCTCCATTTGCGCTAATAAATTCAATTCCTGCAGGTATATCTATATTTAAACCAACGCTGATTGAATCCGATGTGGGCATTGTAAAACTTATTGGTTGCGTTGTTACACCACCTGATAATGTATAGGTACTTTCAGAAAAGCTCACACCCTTTGGAGGACTATCTAAGTTCAACATGGGGATAGTTATACTCTGCTGAAATTCATCAAAAACAAAAGCAATTTCTCCTCGATAATCCACATAACCTGGGGCCTTTAGAATAAATCCTACTCGCTTTACATCCTGCTCATCAATTGGATTTTCACTTTTATGCAGCCCTAAAGCAGTTGTATTCTCAAAGAAATCTATGGATGTTCTTCCGTTTACATCATAGATACGGTTCTGTAAGTTCCCAAGTATTTCTATTTCTAAGTTTGATATGGTTTTTGAGGAATCGGCAATATCGAATACCTGTATACCCGCAGTATAATCCATTAAATCTGATGCTATACCCAAAGTAAAGTTGTCAATAATGTTTCTAGGTGATTCACATCCTAATACTGTGAATAGGGATAAAAGAATAATATATTTTTTCATAATTGGGTTGGTATTGATTTTAGAGAGAAACAGACAAGGCAAACTGAAGCCTAGGCAACCAGCGATAAGTATCGAGTGATTCCTCCAGACTTCTTGATTGATAATCATCATAAACAAGCATACCTGAATCTTCAGCTTCAATGGTTATTTTACCAATATAATTCAAGCCAAAATCTACGCTGAATCCTACGCGTTTTTTAGGTACTGCTCGGCCAAATCCTAGGCCTACATATGGATTTATGTTATTCCATAAAAAGTCAATGTTCACAAAACCTAAATCATCTGGATAAAGAATAAAATCACCCAAATCATCTGGGTCATCTCCATCTTCACCCGCATAAACAGTGTCCTGTAAAGACAAACCTACGAGAGTCCTTTGCTGGAAGTTGTAGCTTCCACCCACACAGATTTTAAACCAATTTTTGAATGGATGGATGTCTAGAATTAAGTCTCCATTTTGTAGTAGATAACTAAAATTGGCTTTCTGCCTTACTTGATCAGTAGACAAATCAATATCGTCAATATTCAATGCTATGTTTGAATAACTTGATTTGATAAAGAAATTATCCGAAAGTTTATATCCTAATTGAATTCCAAGACCATTCGTTCCTGCATTAACGCCTACCCCAATATTCCGTTGGGCTAATAAGGGGCTTGAGCAGACACAAAGAATGTAGAGGAATATACTTTTGCGCAGCATAGTTTTAAGATTTGATTATCGAAAATAATTTTTTTCTGTAAAAAAATAAAATGATGTAATCAATAATTCAAATTATTGATGAACTATGAATTAGACCAAAAAAGGTCCCGGCTTAGAAGCAAAAGCAATAACTCTTTAAGGCCAAAATATGTTATTTGGATTGACAAGCAAAGTCTGTTAACCAAGTAAGCTAGAAATTACAATCACTTGTTATTAGAGCATTAAAAAGCCCTTCTCGTTAAGAAGGGCTTTCTTGTAGCGAGAGGGGGGCACGATCCCCCGACCTCCGGGTTATGAATCCGACGCTCTAACCAGCTGAGCTACCTCGCCATTGATGGGGTGCAAATATAATCACCTTGCATGAATATAAAAGCGTTTTCGCATAGCGATAATAAATTTTATCTGGAGGATTCTTGTGTATACTAAAGAACTGTTTTGCTTCATAATGGTTATTAAAAAAACAAGAAGAATGGAATATCTGATTTATATTTTGACCGTTGGATTATTGGCAACAACTGTTATTACGTTTCGAATAATGAATACTCTTGCCAAAGAAGTGGCCGATATAAAAAGAAGACTTAAAGAATGACGTCCTCAGGCCGTTTTTTATTTAGTCATGTGGACTGAATAATTCCAATAAAAGGAATTTCCAGAATTAACATCATAGTCATGGTGATCATAATTAATGAACATACTATCGGCATCTTCATTAATATACCACTCTAAACATGGCGACCAATTCATGAAAAATTGATCTGTTGACCAACTATAACCCCAATTTTGATACATATGATCGTTTAATGCCGCTATATCAAAGGTCATAGAACCCATTTTATCTAGTGTGACACAGCCGTTGTGATCTTCTTCCGCAGCAGGAGTAAGTCCAAGAGCACCATGAGTGCGCTTTAATTCAACATTCCATGGAGAGCTATAAAATCGCTCGGTATTCACATCTTGAGGTTCAGTGGTTTCACAAGAACTCAAAATAAACCCGATGGCAAAAATAAAAAGTAATCTATTTTTCATATTTATTAAATACTGCTCAACTTAATCAACAATAATGCCGAAACTACCACGAAAGTGAAAGACTTGGACCTAAAACCCCAAATGTTTGTCCTACAGAGATATCCGTCTTATACTTTTTTTTAAGTTTCGTTGTATTGCTCAGGCTTCTTTGCTGGTGATAATTCTCATAAACCATCTTTCCAATGAAATTACCTATTACAAAACCAGCGACCAATTCACTCACCCAATGGTTGTGACCCCTGATACTATGCATCATACCCAGCGTCATAATTCCATAAGGTAGCCAACGATTATCATAGACCCTACTCATCACGCTAGCTATACTATAATACATGGTAGCATGGTAAGATGGGAACCCCGTACCGTATGCATCGGAGCCCAATACTGGAATGTGAAAATTGAAGAAATCAAAAGGACTGTGTACAAAAGGATATTCGCTGTCCCTATCAACTTCTGTAAAATCCCCTAGAGGACGAGCCGGTCTATGCCTGGCAATTAATGTCTTTAGAATTAGATGACTCACTACATAAGATTCTATAACTGCTTTCGTAGTTAATAAACTAGCTTCTTGCAATTTCTCATTACCCGATAATAGTCCAGCACCATACATGGCCGTAAATCCAAAATAGATATAGCCGTCTTTACCTGTAGTTGCGGAGCGCAAAAAAGGTGTTTGATTGAGTATAGTTGGAAAAGATATATACGGTTTAAGGTACCGATCTAAAGGCTCTATGTAGTCTTGAAAGGCCTTAGTAGTGGCATAATCCGTTACAATGAGACTAAATAGTTTCACTGCATTTTGTTCGAATTTTGGATTTTGAAATGGACGAATCAAGATGTCCTTTGCATCGTCATCTATGGTCAACAAGGTATTTTTAAAAATTCCCAACCTAGTTTCTTTAACCTTGCGGTCTATTTCAAAATCCAATTGAGCAAAAAGGATGGACGGGATTAAAAACAGGCAAATTAAAGTAGCGAACGGTTTGAGTAAATTATCTTTCATTGATTCGATTATTAAAAATCAATTTACCTAATCCCAAGTAAACAAGGGTCTGTTCTCCATCATTTCTACAACCTCATTACCTACTTCTGTTATTACTGTTTCACTATCTATATTGAGTATTACTCGGTCAATCAAATCTGCAATAATGTCCATATGTTGTTCTTTTAATCCGCGTGTAGTAATCGCAGAGGCACCCAGACGAATTCCAGAAGTTGTAAAAGGGCTTTTATCATCAAATGGAACCATATTTTTATTTGCGGTGATGTGCGCCCTTACCAAAGCATTTTCAGCTGCCTTACCCGTTACTCCCTTGCTGCGTAAATCAATCAACATTAAATGATTGTCCGTACCGCCTGAAATAATTTTATAGCCTCTGTTTACAAAAGATTCGGCCATAACAGCCGCGTTCTTTTTAACCTGCAATTGATAGTGGAAGAATTCATCTGAGAGTGCCTCTCCATAGGCCACTGCCTTTGCCGCAATAACATGCTCCAATGGCCCTCCTTGAATACCTGGAAAAATAGCCATATCCAAAACGTTCGACATCATTTTTACCTCTCCTTTGAAATTGGTCTCTCCCCACGGGTTTGGCATATCCTCTCCCATCATAATCATACCCCCACGTGGGCCACGAAGCGTTTTGTGAGTAGTGGTGGTTACAATATGGCAATGCGGAATGGGATCATTAAGAATCCCTTTAGCAATCATTCCCGATGGATGAGAAATATCCGCCAAAAGAATGGCGCCAACTTCATCTGCGATTTCACGGAATCGCTTAAAATCAATATCACGGCTATATGCAGAAGCGCCTGCTATAATCATACGAGGCTTACATTGCTTTGCCTTTTCTTCAATTTTTTCATAATTCAATAGCCCCGTCTCTTCATCCACTCCATAAAATTCAGCATGATAAGTTTTTCCTGAAAAGTTCACAGGGGAACCATGAGTTAAATGGCCACCGTGACTTAAGTCAAAACCAAGCACAGTATCTCCGGGTTTCATCACAGCTAGATATACCGCAGCGTTTGCTTGAGAACCAGAATGCGGCTGTACGTTGACATATGCTGCTCCGTAGAGCTCCTTGGCACGCTCTCGAGCCAACTCCTCTACTTGGTCTACAATTTCACAACCCCCGTAATAGCGTTTTCCTGGGTACCCCTCAGCATACTTATTGGTTAATACAGAGCCCTGTGCCTCCATCACCTGCGGTGATGCAAAATTCTCTGAAGCTATAAGCTCTATCCCTTTAATTTGACGTTGATTTTCCTGCGCGATTAGATCAAAAATTGTGGTGTCTCTCATGATTGTTTTATGAATGGCTAAAAATACATTGAACTGATGTATATCACTAATGCCTTACCAAGTGAATTTTTCACATTAAAATGGCGACGACCACCGCATATCAGTGTACACATTTGAGCCTGTTAAAGTTTTAACGAATGCCTCTAGATCCTTTCTTTCTTCAGAGGTGAGTTCTAATTTTACACTAGTAGTTCCCCTATTCAAACGAGCGTCTACACTCGTATTATTCACATCTGCAATGACTTGATTATAATGTTCTATAACCGTAGTAAATTCCAAAAAGCTCCCAGTATGCATCATGGGTGTATTGACTATTCCGTTAGGACCAAATACATCTCTTAAGGACGGAGACCGAGTATTCGTAGTATCAAACCCTGCTGGATTACCTGCTTCAGTATCTACCCCATTATTTTGGCTTGAAGGATCTATATCAAACTCTGGGGGTCTATGACAACTGGCGCAACCGGCTCCTCCTCCTATACGAACGTTTTGACTATTGAGCTGTGGGGCTTGCAAAAAAAGCTGTTTTCCATTCGTCTCGGATCCTGAATAATTATGAAATTTTGATGAAACACTTAATGCTCTATCTAAACCGCTATCAAACTTTGAGTCAAAGCTCTCTATTGAACTGACAAAATGCTCTAAACATTCTGCAATATTGACTTCGCTGATGGCAGTATTGGATTCTTCAAAAGCCCAATCAAAAAGTTGAGGATAATAATCTATCGCTACCAACCTGTCTATTAAACTATCCAACCCTGGCTGATTTCCAGTACCGCTAAACCCCATTTCAATATGATCTTGAATAGGCTGCGTGACTTGATTGTTGAGATTTAATGCCCTTCTATCCCAAAACATAGCAGGTAATTCGGCAAACCTAGTATTGACCAACCTCATGCTTTGTCTAGAGGTTAACCCACCGTCAAGTCCAATACTCTGTTGTGATGTATCACCAAAGGCATGGGATTGAATATGGCAAGATCCGCAGGCAATACTGTTGTTTAAACTAAGTTGTTTATCATAAAACAGCACTCTTCCCAAGGTTGCTTTACGATCATGAACATCCCCACCTAATCTGTTATCTTGTTGAATGTAATCGGGTGCATTACTACTATAATCTAAAGGCGGCTCCAATGGAAAATCGGCTCCAAATACACTGTAAACAGCATCTAATTCAAAGTTGCTTGAACCTACTCGACCGCAAGCGGCAACAACAATTAATCCTAAAATAAATGCTAGTTTCTTCATTTATCGAACCAACTCCATTTCATCAATGAGCCATTGCTGTCCGGCAAACTTATCAATGATGAACATTACATAACGGCTATCTACCATAATGTTACGACAGATATTTGCGTCGAAATTCACATCACTCATAGTCCCCTCCCAAATGCGATCGAAGTTCAAACCAATAAGTTCTCCACGTCCGTTTAATACGGGAGAACCACTATTACCTCCAGTAGTATGGTTGGAAGCAATGTTACAAACGGGGAGCTTACCGTTCTCCGCATAATTTCCGTAATCTTTGGAATTGTATAATTCTATAAGTTTCGCAGGCATGTCAAATTCATAATCACCTGGTTTATACTTAGCCATGGCACCCTCCAAGTAAGTAGTTGTCCCATAAGAAACAGCATCTCTTGGATGCACTCCTTCTAGTTTTCCGTACGTAACACGCAGGGTACTGTTGGCATCTGGGTAGAAATTACGCTCTGGAAATACTTCCATTAGAGCAAGCATGTACTTTGATGAAAGCTCTGTTGCCTTTTGCATTAAAGCGTTATCTGGTGATACGTTATTGAAAGACTGAAAAGCAGCTCCATGAAATTCCAATGCAGTAGTGGCAATTTGATCTAATTCAATTTTTTTACCCTTTTGAGCCATCGCTACAAGAGTATCAATTTCATTGTGGACCAACCTCACAAAAGATTCCTGATCATGGTCTCCAATGAGATTAGGGAAAGTTTCAAGCGCCATAGCAAGCATTGCAGTAGTTGTTTTTTCGCTTACTGTGCGACTATAGTTTTGGTTAAATTCTACCAAGGCAACATCTATGGCAAGGTCGGACTTTGCCCGTTTTAGTTTACTCATTAACGAAAACCACTCCATACCATAATATATAGTTTCAATGAACTCGTTACGTTGTACTTGGGCTTCAGCAAGCTGTGTTTTGTTCACCACGATGTCATTCAGTAGACTATTGTATTTATCCCAAAGGATGGCATCTGCCGCTATACGGGCAGTAAACTCCGCTTCTAACCTACGTTTACGGTCAAGTCCTTTAGAAAATTGCACCCCTTCAATCTGGCCAATCCACTTCTTCCAACCGTTAGCAATACGTGCATATTTAGAGGCGTATTTTAGTTGTACTTCTGCACTGGCACGCATTTCAGCATCCATAATAGCAAGCAGTACACTTCGAATTTCAACTCTACGAACATTTTCCACATTGACCAATTGGTTCATCTCAACTGCAGTCAAATATTCTTGGGTACGGCCGGGATAGCCAAAAACCATGGTGAATTCTCCGGGTGTTCTTGGTGCAATATTTACCTTCAAATGCTGGGCTGGCATGAATGCCGATCCGTTTTCATCGTAAACGCGGAAAAGGCTAAAATCGCCAGTATGGCGAGGAAAAACCCAATTATCTGTATCCGCACCAAATTTTCCAATAGAACTTGGAGGTGCGCCCACTAGGCGTACATCATTGTATTTAATTGTCGCCAGTAAGAAAAACTGGTTATTGTTGAAAAATGGAACTACTTTGTAGCTCAACGCCGAATTCTCCGCTTGTTTGTCTTCTATGATTTGTGCTTCAATAGCTTTGAATTGATCTCCTGCATTAACTAAGGAATTGGTTACGTCCTCCATAAACACCAGTTGCTCAACGTATAACCCCGGATTCTTAAGCTCTTCCGACATTGAATTCGCCCAAAAACCATCTTTCAAATAATTATTTTCTAAAGAGCTCTGTTTTTGAATTTGCCCGTAACCGCAATGGTGATTGGTTAAAACCAGCCCCTTTGCAGAAATGAACTCACCGGTACAAAAGCCGCCAAAACTCACTATGGCATCCTTCAATGAACTATTATTCACGCTATATATGTCCTCCGCGGTTAGCTCGCAGCCCATGGATTGCATCTCCGCTATATTATTGTTTAGGAGCATTGGAATCCACATTCCCTCTTTGGCAAGAGTGATTTGGAAACTTGAAATAATTAACAGTAGGGAAAGAAATTTCTTCATCTTAAGTGTTGTAATTTGCATGCCATAAACTTAATGAAACAATGAAGAAAATACTCATAATAGCAGCAGTTGCTTCCTTACTTTCTGCATGTAACAATAACACCTCAGAAGGATTTGAACTTACTATTGACATTCCAAGCGCCGGGAATAGTCCTGTAAAAGTTTCCATTGAAGGTGATTCCATTATTTACGATGGGAACTTAACGGATGGTAAATTGTCCGCTAGCATTGATCCTATTGATAATCAATTTACAATGGTACAAGTCTTAGAGCTTGGGCAACCCACAGTATATTATCACGACGGAAGTGATGTAAGCGTAACTTTTGATGAAGAAACCGGATATGATGTTGAAGCTGGAGTAATGAACGATTCGGCTGACGCGCTGAACGCAAGAGGTGCTTTTTTTGGAGAAACTATGCAAGTACTTGAGCAAAAGTACATGGTTGCCATGGACTCAGGAAACGTTCAAGCTCAAAATGAAATTCGCGCTGAGGCTATGCAGCTCATGGAAAACCAAAGTAAAATCAATCTTGATTTCGCAAAAAGAAACGATATTCTTGGTGCAGCAATAGTACTATCGGGTCAAGGGGGCGATTATTCCTATGAAGACCTCAAAGCTGTTTTTGAACAGGTAAGTGAGCAATATCACAATGCTCCAGATTACATCAAATTGAGTGAAAAAGTAGGTGTTTTTGAGCGTTCATCAATTGGAACCAAGTTTAAAGATTTTTCGCAAGCAACTCCTGATGGTGAACTTCTAGAAGTTTTGGCAGTTGATGGTAAATATGTCTTAGTTGATTTTTGGGCCTCATGGTGTAAACCTTGTAGAGCTGCTAATCCTGCATTAGTGGCATTGTACAATACCTACGCAGGAAAAGGTTTCAATATACTAGGCGTAAGTCTTGATAGAGACGAAAACTCGTGGAAACAAGGCATACTAGAAGACGGGTTACCATGGCCGCAAGTTTCAGATCTTCAATTTTGGCAGAATGAAATTTCTACCTATTATGGTGTTCAGTTTATTCCGCAAAACATGTTATTAGATGATGATGGAATTATTGTAGCCAAGAATATGGAGCCAAATGAGCTTGAAGAGTTTCTAGCTGCAAATCTCTAAACCAAGCCTCTGCTTCTTCGAATAGTCCATTCAGTGGCAGCAGCTATGAGAGCAATTCCCCAATACCACCAGTGCAGGTGTTGGGGAATTTCTTTTTTGTAACTGATTGATTTTGGTAGTACCTCTTGTTGTACTGAATCCAATAATTGAGCTCCTTCGCTCTTCCAATAGTTGAATTGGACCTTATTGAACTCGCGAACTAATTCAATATCCACATTATTAACCTGAACCACCGACTTAGTTTCTATAGGTCCAAATTCCGTATTACCCTCTACCACTACTTCATACTTCCCGGGTAAACGAGGCATAAAAGAAGAGTTCAAGCTTAATCCATCTATTTTAAACGTTAGCTTTTCAATGATTTTATCATTTAATCTGACAAAACCCGAAATTGTTGAAGGAATGGCCTCAGACCGGCTGTTTACAGCAGCGGCTGAAACATGAATACGCTCATCCAATTGAGCTTGTTGAGGGAGGGTTAGCATTAATTGAACGGGGTCATACCATTGCAATAATGTTTTAATTAGCTGTTCAAATGCTATTAAAGAATTTGCATCATCTAAAGCGCTTTTGTACCAATGGATTCCTCTCGCATCAATACTTTGACCCTCAACTTTAATTGATGGTGTGTTTTTTCTATGATACGCCTTTACGGGGAAATCAAATATTGAATGATTAAAAACCTCCTTTTTTGGATAAGAGTTTGCTCCTGCTATGTCTAAATGAAGCACCGGAACCTTACTCACTTGAACTAAACGACTTAATGCCGCTTCGCCACCCCCAAGCGTGATAATTGGTCCTGTGAAGGTTTCAATACGACTTAATTCGTCCCAATTTACTGTTTGAACCGCAATTCCCTTTGATTTGCAAATTCTACGAATCATACCCTCGTGAGGATGAGGGACCTTTCGCGCTATCAAAATAGTAGCTAAGGACTCTGATACTTCAATAGTAGCCTCTAATTCATCGATTCTCTCGTTTAAACGGGCTACAACCTTAATAGGCAGGTAACCTGAATTTAATGGTGCATTGGTTGTCCATACTCGATCATAGTGATTAGCTCCATTAAATGTGAGTGCCACATCGCATTCAGGGTGAGCTAAAACACGAATCTTCATGGCTGACCCTATAAGCACTCTGGGAGGAACCACAATACCTTGAATTAAGGAACCTTGTTGAAGTTTCTTAGAGGGATAAAGAGAGAAATATGAAGGAGTATTAGTGCTTGTCACTCGAGCAATATGGCCATCTCCAACATAAGCCCAACGCGTTTGCGAGGGTATATTGCTTTCAGCATATTCTTTAATATCTACATGATAACCCAGTGAAGTAAACGGGTCCGCCGCATTGCTTATGAGACTGTCCTTATCCAGACTTAATGAAGCGGAGGTGTCTACAAGAACAGTAAGGTGAGGTTTGACCTTATCCTCTACCACTTTCTCTATGGGTGGAGAAAGTATAGCATAAATTAAAAGGGCAAACCATATTAAACGCAAAAGCGCTAATTCCCAAGGAAATTTAGCGCCTCGCTTAAAATATAAGTAGGCAGCAACTATAGCACCTGCAATTAGTGCAATTAAAGCAGCTACTACACTAAGCATCAAGTCAACATTCCACCGCAGACATTGAGAACTTGTCCACTTATGTAACCACTCATGTCTGAAGCTAAAAATAGACAAGCGTTGGCTACATCCTCTGGACTGCCCCCTCTTTTAAGCGGTATACCTTCTCTCCACTGTTGTACTGTATTTTCATCCAATACAGCTGTCATCTCCGTTTCTATAAAACCCGGGGCAATTGCATTACAGCGAATATTTCTAGAACCTAATTCTAAGGCTACTGATTTTGTAAAACCTATGATTCCTGCTTTAGACGCAGAATAATTAGCCTGTCCAGCATTGCCTTTTACACCTACTACCGAACTTATATTGACTATAGATCCAGCGCGTTGTTTTAGAAAGGTGCGTTGAACCGCTTTGGTCATGTTAAACACTGAATTTAAGTTCACTTCTATCACTCGATTGAAATCCTCTTCGGTCATTCTCATCAATAGTGTATCTTTAGTAATACCTGCATTGTTTACAACAATGTCTATTCCTCCAAAGTCCTCTATAACCTGCGCTACAAGGGCTTCAGCGTCTTCCATTTTAGAGGCATCCGAACGATACCCTTTAACTTGGGATCCATGTTCTTTTAGCTCTTGCTCTAAGGCCTGACCTCTTTCCACGGAACTCAAATACGTGAAGGCTATATTCGCTCCATTTTTCGCGAAGACCTCTGCTATACCTTTCCCAATACCTTTAGACGCGCCTGTAATAATTGCTGTCTTTCCTGCTAGTAAACTCATAATGATTAATTATTCGCCGTTTTGTTCAGTTAGCAAACCTACTGCTTTTCCATTTTTCTGCGCAATAATAAATGCATTTTCAATACCAAGTTCTACCACTATGCTTAACATTTCTTGAGCATCAGGAAGTGAAGCGTATGATCCAAAAACTAAAAGGCTTAAACTGTCTTTAGAAACAACTGAAGCACCTTCTAGATTACGGCTTAACTCCTTGATATCATGATTTTTAAACGCCCCTATCTGAATTGAATATGTAATATCGTCCGATGGAATAAAACTCGTATCTATAGCCTCACCGGATTTCCAAAGTTCAACTTTCATCCGTGCGATCTCTTCAGAAGAATTTTGTGTACTCTTAAAAAACTGAAATAGTGCCGCTGCCATAACAAGCAATACAACCAATAGTAAAGGCAATACTCCTGACCTTTTACCGGTATCCTTCTTTATTTGCTCGAGCTCTTTCTTTAGTGAAACGTTCTCCTCTTCAAACTTTTGTAATCTCTCCTTTATTTTGGGCGGTATAAATTCCATAATGCTATAACGGCGCTACTAAAATTCCAATAATAGTGACTATTGCGAAAATAATGGTTTGAAAAATCACGCCAATATTGTTTAAAATAACCAGAAACCAATGAAGTTCTCCCCAGCGTTTCCAGGTTAATGGTGGCCTGCTTACTGGTGCCTTCATTCCCTCCTCATGATTGAGTCGTTCCTGCGTTTTAACAGCATAAAAAGCTTCGCAATGCGTACACACATAAGAATAAATATCACTCTGTTCTACGTGATACCATGACTTACACTGCGGACATTTCACCTGTTTCATATTTTAAAGGTAAGGCACGTAAAAACAAAAAGCCGCCACACTTTCGTGAAGCGGCTTAGTTTTATTTAAAGTAATCCTACTTACCTAATAGTTTAGCCATAGCGGTTCCCAAATCTGCTGGAGAGTCAACCACTGTAATTCCGCAATCCCTTAAGATAGCCTTCTTGGCAGCAGCTGTATCTTCTGCGCCACCCACGATAGCACCAGCATGACCCATAGTTCTTCCTGCTGGTGCGGTTTCTCCGGCAATAAAAGCCACAACAGGTTTAGTTCCATTTTCCTTGATCCATTGGCCCGCCTCTGCTTCTAGTTGACCGCCAATTTCACCTATCATTATTATTCCTTCTGTTTCGCTGTCGTTCATTAGTAATTCAACAGCTTCTTTTGTAGTTGTACCAATAATTGGATCGCCACCTATACCTATTGCTGTTGTTTGACCAAGTCCAGCCTTGGTGCATTGATCCACTGCCTCATAGGTTAATGTTCCTGATTTACTCACAATGCCTACCGTTCCTTCTTTGAAAATGAACCCTGGCATAATGCCAACTTTAGCTTCACCTGCAGTCATCACACCCGGACAGTTAGGACCGATTAAAGTACATTCTTTATCTTTTAGGTATTCTTTTACTTTAACCATATCTGCTACAGGAATGCCTTCAGTAATACAGATGATTACTTTAATTCCGGCTTCTGCCGCCTCCATTATTCCATCCGCTGCAAATGCAGGAGGTATGAAGATTATAGAAGTATCCGCATTGGCTTTTTCAACAGCTTCACTTACGGTATTAAATACAGGTCTGTCCAAATGTGTCAAACCTCCTTTACCAGGAGTTACTCCACCTACAACGTTGGTGCCGTATTCAATCATTTGAGTGGCATGAAAGGTGCCCTCTTTTCCAGTAAAACCTTGTACAATTATATTTGAATTCTTGTTGACTAGTACGCTCATATAATGCTTTTTCTGTGAGTGGTGCAAATGTACTACCCAACGTTTAATAGAATTCCCTTCTTCACAAATTTCTTTGCTCATAAGTTATGGATGTATCTTTGACCCATGCTTCGAGACGATATTATTTGCGCTTTATCCACTCCACAAGGTATAGGTGCACTGGCAATAATTAGGGTAAGTGGTGAAAATTCACATTCTATAATTACCCCTTTTTTTAATTCTAAACGTGTATCTAAGACTGGCTACGAATCGCA
>JAYOSU010000024.1:4299-29324 GCA_038139395.1 Cryomorphaceae bacterium | reverse complement strand
ACATCATTCCCATGCCGCCGCCCATTCCTGGGGCTGGCATTGCTGGTTCTTCTTTAGGAATCTCAGTAATAGTCGCTTCTGTGGTCAACAATAGACCTGCTACAGAAGCAGCATTTTCAAGGGCTACACGAGTCACTTTTGTTGGGTCAATAACACCCGCCTCGTACATGCTCTCGTAGGTATCCGTCTTCGCGTTGAACCCGAAGTCATCCTTACCTTCTTTCACCTTGCTTACTACTACAGAACCTTCCAGACCTGCATTGTGCACAATCTGACGCAATGGCTCTTCAATGGCCTTCGCTACAATCTGAATACCGGTAGTTTGGTCTTCGTTTTCTCCTTGTAAGCCGTCAAGTACTGAAGAAACACGGACAAATGCTACACCACCGCCCGGAACAAATCCTTCCTCAACGGCAGCTTTAGTAGCTGCCAAAGCATCATCCACGCGGTCTTTCTTTTCTTTCATTTCAACCTCGGAGGCTGCACCCACATAAAGGACTGCAACACCGCCTGCTAGCTTCGCTAAGCGCTCTTGCAATTTCTCGCGATCGTAATCAGAAGTTGTGTTTTCTATCTGAGCTTTTATTTGAGCAACACGGCCAGCAATTGCGTCTGCTTCTCCAGCACCATTTACGATGGTCGTATTATCCTTGTCAATCGTCACTTTCTCAGCTGTACCTAGCATATCAAGTGTTGCTCCCTCAAGGGTCATTCCACGTTCTTCACTCACAACTTGACCGCCAGTAAGAATGGCAATATCCTCAAGCATAGCTTTACGACGATCACCAAATCCAGGTGCTTTAACAGCCGCTATTTTAAGTGATCCGCGAATTCGGTTAACAACCAAAGTAGCCAATGCTTCTCCGTCGACATCCTCAGCAATGATTAAAAGCGGTCTACCACTTTGAGCAGCAGGCTCAAGAATTGGCAACAATTCTTTCATTGAGCTCACCTTCTTATCATAAATTAAAATGTGCGGGTTCTCAAGTTCCGCAACCATTTTCTCCGTATTCGTAGTAAAGTATGGACTTAAGTAACCACGATCGAACTGCATACCTTCAACCACATCAACGTAAGTCTCTGTTCCTTTTGCCTCTTCAACGGTAATTACTCCTTCATTTTTCACCTTGGCCATTGCCTCAGCTATCAATGAACCAATAGAGTTGTCATTATTCGCAGAGACGGAAGCAACTTGTTCAATTTTACTATTATCATCTCCAACCTCTTGACTTAAGTTTTTCAACTCTCCGACCAAGGCTTTAACGGCCTTTTCAATACCGCGCTTTAAATCCATGGGATTCGCGCCAGCAGCAACATTTTTTAGTCCATGGTTGTAGATAGCCTGCGCTAAGACAGTAGCCGTAGTTGTTCCGTCACCCGCTATATCTGCGGTCTTGGAAGCAACCTCTTTTACCATTTGAGCGCCTAAATTTTCAAGCTTGTCTTCTAGCTCAATCTCTTTTGCTACTGACACGCCGTCCTTTGTTACATGTGGCGCACCAAATGCTTTCTCAATAATCACATTGCGACCTTTTGGGCCCAATGTTACTTTTACTGCATCCGCTAATGCATCTACACCAGCCTTCAGGCTATTTCTAGCCTCTAAGTCAAATGAAATTTCTTTTGCCATGTCTATTCGTTTTTATCAGTTAGGATTAAACAATTGCCATTATATCAGCTTCACGCATGATGAGATAATCACCGCCTTCAAATTTGAATTCGGTTCCGCTATACTTTCCGTATAGCACTTCATCACCCACGCTTACGGTGATTGGCTCATCTTTCTTACCCGGACCTACGGCCACTACTTTGCCTCTTTGTGGCTTTTCTTGAGCGGTATCTGGAATGATGATTCCCGATACAGTCGTAGTTTCAGCGGCTGCCGGTTCAACAATTACTCGGTCAGCCAATGGACGAATGTTTAAATCTGCCATCATTTGAATTTTTAAAATTATTGAATTGTTATATCGAAATTTTGTGCCAATTCTTTTTTAATGCCACTCTGACACCAACTGTAATATGATTGGAGAAGAACTGTCAGTTAAGAGCAAAAAAAACCCGAATGAACTGTCATTCGGGTTTTTACAATTTTCTAAACTATTATTCTTCTACACTTTCAGGAAGGCCCTCTACCGGCATATCTTCGGCAGGTGCGTCTGTTGAAACCGGGACAGGAGCTGGCTGAAAAGGAACTGCACCTTCTACTTGCTCGCGCAACAAGGTATCCTCTTCCTCTACTGAATCACCTCCACTCATATTCATGGCAATCACAAGTGCGAATAAACCAATGACCAATCCCCAAGTTGCTTTATCCAAAAAGTCAGTAGTCTTCTTAACACCACCTAACATCTGAGGGCTATCACCACCAAAAGCGGAGCTTAGGCCACCACCTTTAGGATTTTGAACGAGTATTACCAAGACCAGTAGTATTGATATTACTACTATTAGGATTGAGAATAATGCTGTCATGAGTTCTTTTCTTTCTTAATTGCTCTTATTCGGTCGGCAAAGAAACTACTTTTTTCCGGGTATTTCAAACTTAAAATCTCGTAAGCTTTTATTGCCTTATCAAATACTCTTTGATTAAAATATATCTCTGCTAATGTTTCCGTTACAAACCTACCTTCTTCATCAGCCTCGAGATTAAAAACATTGATTTTGCCATCAGGAGTGGTTGATTCAAATTTTGGTAACTGTTGTATAATCTTGCGTATTTCGCCCTCTCCCGATTCCTGTTCTTCTTCAACTACTTCAATCTTCGCAAATTCCTGAGTTGAATCAATTCTTTTTACTTCCGCCTGATGATCTGCATTGAGCCATTCTAGAAATGAAGCTTTCTCACTAAATGGCATAATCCGAACATCTTCTTTTACTTGAATGCTCTCAACCTCATCAGTCTCTGGTTGTGACTTAACCTCTTTGGTTTCCTGCTTTTCTTGTTGATCCGATTGATTCGCAGTTGAATTATCACCCGCTTTGGTAACCGCAGGTTTTTGCTTTTGTGAAATTTCTTTTTTTTGGATTGGCGCTTTTATTTCCTCTGCAGATTTTTCAGAAGAAGAACTATTCAATTTTTTAGATCTTAATATGGCGTTTCTCACACTCTCGGGCAAGTGATCTAAACTTCCTGGTTCACGCTTAGCTGGGGACGGCTTTGAAACTTTCTTCTTAACAGACTCCGCCTTTTCTTCCTCTTTGATTACCACTTCGAAAGTCTTTTGATCTGTATCTGATTTTGAAGTGTTCTTAGAATCTTTTGATACCGGTTTTTTCTTGTTATCTTGAGTTTTTGCTTGAGCCTTTAATGCATCAATGTCAAAGGTAATGGCAGGTAATTCATCCTTATTTGAAGAATCATAAAATGCTTTGAGCAGGGAAGGATCAGGGACTGAAATAGCTGTTCTTTTTACCTGAGCAGGTAATTGATAACTGTCTTCATTTTTAAGCACCTTCATATAAAGCATCTGCAAAGCAGCAGCGTAAGGAAAATCTTGAACGGCCTGTTGTAAAGAAATCAATGCAGATGCATCCATCTTTTCTGGATGTTCAAAATAATCTTTGAGTTGCTTTGCGTTCATACTACCAGTTAGCGATGGCCTTATTGAGGATATCTTCTGTTAATTCTTTAATAATCTCCTCTGACAATTCTGTTTCAATATCTGAAAAATTCAAATCGGAATTATAGTCTCGATATCTAGAAAATCGTTGTGAAAAATCATTTTCTGATTCCAGTCTGTTTTCAAAGTCTACCTTGATTGCTATGGTAAATCGCATCTGGGCCACCTCCGAAGGCCCTCTTGCTGCCTGAGGCTTCAAACTATACTCTACAATTTCGCCATTAAACTCCATATCCGAGGGGCCATCATTTAATTCAAGAGACGTCTGCTGAACAAATATATCCTTGATTGCCTCCGTTACCTGCTGAGAAGTTTCAGGATTCACAATTTGCGCATTATTGTCAAAGAAGCCCACATACAGGGACTTTGCATCACCAATATTGCCACCGGTAAAGCTATACCCTCCTTTACAAGAGCATAGAGCTATTAACGCAAAAAATGGAATTAGGATTCTCATTCCAAGTTGTATTGTTTAATCTTTCTGTATAAGGTACGCTCAGAAATCCCCAATTCTTTAGCGGCATGTTTTCTTTTACCACCAGATTTCTCCAACGCCTTTTTGATGAGTTCTATTTCCTTATCTACAAGGCTCAAGTTTTCAATTTCTATAGTATGATTATCGTCAAATTGCTCCCGTTCCTCATCAGAAATAATAGTCACCTCTTGACCAGTAGAAGAAGGTCTTGGTAATTCATGACTGCGCACAGGATAATCGTTCTGAATCTTTTCGTTCAGACCCTTTTCGTTGGCTGCTGATTCTTTCAAAGCGTTGATTTCAGCCTTCATTTCAAATAGCAACTTGTACAACGCCTCACGCTCTTTACTGTAACTATGTTCGTTACTATCAGAAACTCTTGAACCACTTAATGCGGGGAGGTTTGATGCATCTACTTGCGGTAAATACGTCTTGAGTAAATCTTTCCCTACCAAGCGAGTTGTCTCAATGACACTCATTTGTTCGGCTAAATTTCTCAGCTGACGAATATTACCTGGCCAACGATATTGCTCAAGTAATCTCACTGCCTCGTCATCAAGACGCAACGGCGGCAGATGGTATTTTGAGGCAAAATCAGCGGCAAATTTTCTAAACAACAAATGAATGTCCGACGGGCGTTCACGCAGCGGTGGTAACTGAATTTCAACGGTGTTCAAACGGTAATACAAATCCTCTCGAAACTTGCCCTTTTTAATGGCTTCAAGCATTCCAACATTGGTAGCGCCTACCACGCGTACGTCAATTTTTTGGGCACGAGAAGCACCCACTCGAATAAACTCACCAGTCTCTAGAACACGCAGAAGTCTAACCTGAGAAGGTAGGGGCAACTCCCCAACTTCATCCAAAAAAATGGTCCCACCATCTGCCTCTTCAAAATATCCTTTTCGGGCTCCTGTGGCACCGGTAAAAGCACCTTTTTCGTGACCGAAAAGTTCAGAGTCAATGGTTCCCTCTGGGATTGCACCACAGTTCACCGCTATGTATGGCTTGTGTTTTCTATGACTTAAATGATGAATAATTTTAGGAATACTTTCCTTTCCTACTCCACTCTCGCCGGTGACCAATACGCTGATATCTGTTGGGGCCACTTGAACTGCCTTGCTCAATGCTCTATCAAGCAAAGAAGAAGTTCCAATGATTCCAAAACGCTGTTTAATGTTCTTTACCTCTGCTGCCATAGATAGTTTAGACTAATTTAATTCTAGTCAACGACTGTACCAATTAATGTTGCTGCAGTACATCTATCAATTTTAACTCGACAGAAATCGCCTGGTTTCAAATTTCCTTTATCAAAAACTACAACACTGTTGGAATCGGTCCTTCCAAACAATTGTTCTTTGCTCTTCTTGGATGTGCCTTCAACAAGCACTTCATAGGTGCCACCAATCATTGCTTCATGCCTTTGTAGGCTGTGGGAATTCTGCAACTTAATAATTTCATTCAGTCTTCGCTTTTTCACATCCAATGGAATGTCGTCTTCCATTTTTCTTGCAGCATACGTATTGGGTCGTTCACTATAGAAAAACATATACCCAAAATCGTATTTCACAAATTCCATTAGACTTAAGGTTTCTGAATGATCTTCTTCCGTCTCGGTAGGAAAACCAGAGATCATATCATGTGAAATGGCACAACCTGGAATGATTCGTCTAATACGCTCTATCAAGGCTATATATTCTTCACGATTATGACCGCGATTCATCAATTCCAAAATTCTTGACGAACCACTTTGTACAGGAAGGTGAATGTAATTACAGATATTCTTGTATTTCGCTATAGTCTCTAGCACTTCATCCTGCATGTCTTGTGGGTTGGAGGTAGAGAACCGAATCCGCATATTTGGAACAGCCTCCGCCACCATTGCCATTAAATCTGCAAAATGAACCGCGCTGGCTTTAGCTAGTTCGGAAGCCTTTTCAAAATCTTTTTTCAAACCACCACCATACCACAAGTAACTATCTACATTCTGCCCTAGTAAGGTGATTTCTTTATATCCCCGTTTCTGAAGGTCTAAGGCTTCATCCACTATCGTCTGTGGATTTCTTGATCGCTCTCGACCGCGCGTAAAGGGTACCACACAGAAGGTACACATGTTGTCACACCCCCTAGTAATTGAAACAAAAGCGCTGACCCCATTTCCACCAAGGCGAACAGGTTCAATATCTTCATAAGTCTCTTCCTTACTAAGGATGACATTTACTGCTTTCCTTCCTCCATCCAATTCTTGAAGAAGGTTGGGTAAGTCTCTGTATGCATCCGGTCCAACAACAAGATCGACTAGTTTTTCCTCATCAAGTAATTTACCCTTAACGCGCTCGGCCATACAACCCAATACTCCAATCTTCAAGTCTGGATTGTTTCGCTTATGACCGTTAAAATGGTTCAACCTGTTTCTGACTGTCTGTTCTGCCTTGTCTCTTATAGAACAGGTATTCAACAGCACCAAATCTGCCTCTTCCGGATTCTGTGTGGTACTGTATCCTTCTTTACCAAGAACTGACGCTACAATTTCACTATCAGAAAAATTCATTTGACAACCATACGATTCGATGTACAGCTTTTTCGTTCCAAGTGGGTTCTTGGTTTCGAGCACGGTTCCTTCGTGCTCATGTGGATCCTTATCGCCTTTGGCGTAAAGACCCCTTCCGCTTGCGCGTTTAGTTTTTCCTTCCATAATATTTTCGCTCAAAACTTTACTTTCTCTTGCGATTTCGCAAAGATACAATGAAAACTGACAATTTGTCCGATTATAAAATTTCTATTACGTAGTAATACTTAAAGGATAGAAACCTTTTGCAAAAAAAGTTGTTGTAATCTTTACTTATTTCGCTTTTACTTTGTGCCCTCAAATTTCTAACTGAATTCATATTTATGGCGAGTAATCTAGTCATCGTTGAGTCTCCTGCAAAAGCAAAAACTATCCAAAAATATCTGGGAAATGATTTCTCAGTTATGTCCTCGTACGGTCACATACGTGATTTGTGTGATAAAGGAATGGCCATAGACATAGAAAATAACTTTACTCCTGAATACTGCGTATCTAAGGACAAGGCATCACTAGTGAAGGAACTGAAAAAAGCGGCTAAAGCTTCAGATAAGGTTTGGCTGGCGTCGGATGAAGATCGAGAGGGTGAAGCGATTGCATGGCATTTGTTTGAAAGCCTTGGTTTAACAGACGAAAAAACAGAACGAATTGTTTTCAACGAAATTACAAAGAGTGCCATCCTCAGGGCAGTAGAAAACCCAAGAAAAATCAATAAAGAATTGGTAGATGCGCAGCAGGCTAGAAGGGTATTAGATAGATTGGTTGGTTATGAATTGAGTCCTGTTTTATGGAAGAGTATTCAACGTGGTCTTAGCGCAGGCCGAGTTCAAAGTGTAGCGGTACGTCTCATTGTAGAGAAAGAGCGCGAAATAGATGCTCATGTGCCAACATCAAGTTTCAAATTAAGTGGTGTATTCACCGACGAAAAAATCAGTTTTAAAGCAGAAGTCTCGAAAAACTTACAGGAAGAGGAAGCGCGTCAATTTCTTGAACAATGTGTTGGAACCCAATACAAAGTTGAATCCGTCGAGAAACGACCTGGAAAACGCTCACCTGCAGCTCCATTTACAACGTCAAC
Source organism: Cryomorphaceae bacterium (assembly GCA_038139395.1). Lineage (GTDB taxonomy): Bacteria > Bacteroidota > Bacteroidia > Flavobacteriales > Schleiferiaceae > UBA10364. Next base: position 21,588 of record JAYOSU010000024.1, on the reverse strand, counting down.
CCTTCAACAAGAGGCTAGTCGCAAACTAGGTTATAGTGTTAGTCAGACCATGACACTTGCGCAACGATTATATGAGGCTGGGCACATTACTTATATGAGAACGGACAGCTTCAATCTAAGTAATGATGCACTTGCAGGAATTGCATCACACATAGAGTCTCAATATGGACAAAATTACCACCAAGCGCGGAAGTTTAATACAAAAAGCAAAGGAGCACAAGAAGCTCATGAGGCTATTAGACCAACGAATTTTGGAAAGGCAACTGCCGGTGCGGATGACCGTCAGAAGAAACTGTATGATTTAATCTACAAACGTACGATTGCCTCACAAATGGCAGAAGCCAAACTTGAAAACACCACCATCAAGATTTCCAATACAAAGGCACCCGATGCTCAGATGTTCACTGCTCGAGGCCAAGTTATCACCTTCGATGGATTTATTCGAGTGTACCAAGAGGGAACAGACGAAGAAAATACCGAACAATTGGAGGGTCAACTCCCTGCAGTATCAGAGGGTGATTTACTTACTTCAGCTGAAATTACTGCGACCGAACGCTTCACCAAACACGCCCCAAGATATACTGAGGCTTCATTGGTGAAAAAATTAGAAGAATTGGGAATAGGTCGTCCATCTACTTATGCACCCACCATTTCAACGGTTCAGAAAAGAAAATACGTTGTAAAGGAAAGCTTGGAGGGAAATTCAAGAGAATACAAGATTTATAGTGCCACAAATGATGGAGTAAGTCATAAAATAGATACTGAGAATTACGGCGCGGACAAGAATAAATTGTTTCCTACAGATATTGGTAAAGTCGTAACAGACTTTTTGATTGAGCATTACGGCTTAATTATGGATTATCAATTTACTGCGAAAGCAGAACGGAACTTTGACACCGTCGCGGAAGGTCAAATAGGTTGGCAGGACAGCATCAAAGAATTCTATAGTGAATTCCATCCACTGATTGAAAACGCCCCTCAAAATCCTCGACCGGGTCGTCTTTTGGGTAATGAACCAGATACAGGTGAGCCCGTCTATGTGAAGCTTGCGCGCTACGGATTTGTCTTTCAATTTGGTGATGGAGATGAAGAAACTAAGCCTCGTTTCAAAAAGTTACCACAGGGAGTTGGTTTCTATGATGCTACTTTGGAAATGGCACTTAGAAAAGAAGTATTGCCAAGAACTGTAGGTATGTATCAAGATATGGAAGTTAAGGCAAACGTAGGCAGGTATGGGCCTTACGTAATGTGGAATAAGAAATTCTTTAGTCTAACAGAAGATACTCCAGAAGAAGTAAACATTGAGCAGGCTGTTGAAATTATTGAAGCAAAACTTAAAGAGGCGTCTAACAATATTATTGCTGAATTTACTGAGGAGCCTGTAATACAAATACTCAAAGGTCGCTATGGACCTTATATCAAGAGTGATGGCAAAAACTATAAAATCCCCAAGGATAAAGAGCCTGAAAGCTTAGACAGAAGCGCTTGTGAAGAACTTATGGCTGCAGGACCCACAAAAAGAAGGGCAAAGCGCAAATAAGAGGGTAAATTGACCACGAGAAAAATATAAATCGTGGAATACTTAAGTCCTGTACCTGAAAGTGTACTTTCAAAGTTGCCCGTTCTAGAGCCCGGCCAATTAGGCCATAGAATAAAACGGCATTCTGAATTAGACGGTATTCCTTCTTTGGAGGGTATCAAAATTGTTATCGTTGGAGTTCAAGAAGATAGACGCGCTTATCGGAATGCCGGTTGCGCTGCTGCTGCTGATCACATTAGGCCCTATCTATACCAATTGCACGAGGGAAACTGGGATTTTGAAATTGCCGATCTTGGAAATATTTACAGCGGAGAGCGCCATGTAGACACCATACAACTGCTCACAGACTTTAGTAAAAATATGCTCCGCAAAGGCATCATAACCATAACCATTGGTGGGTCTCAGGATTTAACCTACGGCAACTATAGAGCGTATGACGATTTGGAAAAAATGGTTAATGTAGTCTCCTTAGACTCAAGACTTGATGTAGGTAGCGAAGGAAGGGATTTAGATCACCAAAGCTACGTGAGCCACTTGGTGCTCCAAGAACCACATAATCTATACAACTTTACAAATATTGGTTACCAGACCTACTTCAATAGTCCTGACGAAATTGGGCTAATAGATAAGTTGTTTTTTGAAGCCCTAAGATTAGGTGATGCACAAGCAAACATCAATAATACTGAGCCGTTGTTGCGTGAAGCGGATTTAGTGAGCGTGGATATCAATGCAGTAAGACAAAGTTATAACCCAGGAACTTTTTATACCTCTCCACATGGATTTTCAGGTAATGAACTTTGTGCTATGATTCGTTATGCGGGGATGAGCGATACGGTGAGTCAACTAGGTCTATTCGAGTATAATCCTAAGTATGATCAAAGAGGACAAAGCGCTCATTTATGTGCCCACGCTTTATGGTATTTTTTAGAAGGTGTTTCATTGAGATTTGGTGATTTCCCTGTGGGTTCAAGAACCAACTACGAGAAATACACGGTACTCATTGATGAAGAAGATACCTTAGAATTTTATAAGAGTCCTAACAGCGGGCGTTGGTGGATAGAAATACCAAAAGGAGAATTTAAGTCAGATAGATTCTCATTAGTCCCATGCAGCTTTGAAGATTATCAGGAAGCTCTGCAAGGTAAAATCCCCAAGAGGTGGTGGAAAGCACAGCAAAAAGCGTGATAACTCAAAGAAAAAAGTGTTGTTGGCAAGGGAATTTTTCTATCTTTAGCGACGATCAAAAGACGATAGCGTTTTAACACATGAGAAAAACCCGCCTTGCTTTATTTGCAATGCTTTGTACATCAGCTATTTGGGCTCAACAAGATGTTCAATTCACGCAATTTGCGAATAATAAAATTTTCTATAATCCCGGAGTCATAGGCTCAGGTGATGCCATTTGTTTATCTGCCGCACACCGCTCACAATGGGTTGGCTTTGAAAACGCTCCTACTACACAGAACTTTTCTGCGAATGTGCCCTTAGACATTATTGGCGGCGGATTGTCTGTGAACTTCACCAATGATATGATTGGTTTCTTCCAAGATATTACTGCTGGTGTTGGCTATGGTTATCAAGCTTCCCTAGCAGGTGGAACATTAGGTTTGGGAGTACGCGTTGACTTTAGAAATAAAAATGTGACTTCAGGAGTTTGGGCACCGCCTCAAACCATGAACGACCCATCACTTGTTCAACTTGGAGCCACTTCCATGGCAACTGATCTAAGTTTTGGCACATACTACCAAAGAGACAATTGGTATGCTGGCCTGAGCAGCACTCGGCTTCTAGAAACAAAAGATATTCTCACTGCCAATGGAGGCTCAGGAAACGCGCAGATTCGAGGCCAGCGCCACTACTATTTAATGGGAGGGTATGATATAGACCTTCAAAATGGTTTTGTCTTACAACCTGCAATGATGGTAAAAACAGATTTAGTAACTACTCAATTTGACCTAAATGCGGCGGCAACATATAATAATCAAATCTGGGGCGGCGTTACTTATAGAGTGTACGACGCATTATCAGTGATGGCTGGGTATCAAATCACAAAGGACCTAAGAGCCACATACTCTTATGATTTGACCACTAGTAGCTTGAGAAATTCTAGCAGCGGCTCCCATGAAATCATGATGAGTTACTGCTTTACTATTGAAATACCACCTAAAGAAAAAGGAAGTTACAGAAATCCTATATTTTTGTAATATAGCCCCCTTGTAAAAATGAGAACACAGTTGAAATCAAATATAATTATGAAAAAGTTCTTCTTTGGATTAATATCAGTTGCCTTATTGGCTTCATGTGGAAGTAATGACCATGGTGAATTGGTCGGCGTTCAAAATCGACCAACTTGGTATCCAAGTGAGCCGTATGGTATGGTTTACATTCCTCAAGGAAGCTTCACTATGGGTAACCATGATGAAGATGTGCCCTACGCATATACCGCTCCGGCGAAAACAGTGAGTATTCCGGCATTCTACATGGATCAAACGGAAATCACTAATAATGAATACCGTCAATTTGTAGGTTGGGTTCGTGACTCGATTGCTCGAACAAGATTGGCTGAAGGTTTAGTGGAGGAATTCGAATACATTGATTTAGGGGAATTAGAAGACCCAACTTCTTTCCAAGAATATGTTGCATTAAACTATCCAGATAGCATGATGCGCAGGCTGGATTGGGATCCCTATCTAGAGTGGGATAAGAATCGTTACCCATCACAAGAATACACAGAGGTGGTTGAGAGCATGTATCTTGCCCCTGAAGAGCAATGGTTGGGTTATCGCCATCTAGATACACGTCAATTAAACTACACCTATTATTGGATTAACAAGCAGAAGGCTGCCTCAAAATTGAATCGTGTTGATTTTGACTATAAAGACGAGGATGGTGATGGTGAATTATTCAGTTACCGCGATTACATAAAAGATACTCAAGCAGAAAGTGATCGCGCTTCATTTTTTGAAAAAGAAACTATTAATGTCTATCCAGATACTTTAGTTTGGATTCATGACTTTACTTATTCCTTTAATGAACCAATGCACGACAAATACTTTTGGCACCCTGCTTATGACGACTATCCTGTTGTTGGTGTAAGTTGGAGACAAGCTCGTGCTTTTGCTAATTGGAGAAGTAAGTATCGTCGCGATTTTCTGAAGCGCTCTGGTGAACTTATAGAGCATGATTTCCGCTTACCAACAGAGGCCGAATGGGAGTACGCTGCGCGTGGCGGTGAAGAATTAACTACTTATCCTTGGGGAGGTCCTTACGCAACAAATAGCGCTGGATGTTACTTAGCTAACTTTAAACCACGTCGAGGAAATTTAACTGCAGACGGAGGATTTTATCCGGTAAAAACTACTGCATATTCTCCTAATGGATACAACCTTTACTGTATGTCAGGTAACGTAAGTGAGTGGACCTCTACTGCATTTGATGTTCAATCCTATGCCTTTGGCAGTGACATAGCCTCTGAATTTCAGTACAATGCATTTGAAGAGGAAAGTGAAACAATGAAACGTAAAGTTATTCGTGGTGGTTCTTGGAAGGACGTAGCTTATTTCCTTCAATTGGGTGCTCGTGATTATGAGTACCAGGACACCGCAAAAAGCTATATTGGATTCAGAACAGTACAAAGCTTCTTGGGTAGAGATCTCAAGGACTTTTAATAAACAACCCTAATAACAATTTAAGATTTAAAGATTATGGCATTAATTGATGTAAACGGAAAGCGCTTCAAGAACTTTATGGCGAAGCTCTATGGTATTGGTGCAGCGGTAGTAATTACTGGTGCAATGTTCAAGATCATGCACTGGGAAGGAGCAAACATCATGCTCGTTTTAGGTTTATCTACCGAAGCTGTAATCTTTATGTTTTCTGCATTTGAAAAGCCAGCAGCAGATTATGATTGGACCCTTGTTTACCCTGAATTAGCCTCTGCTGATGGTGACAGAGCATTGAGCGTTACTGAACAATTAGATAATGCGTTAGAGCAAGGAGGAGTGGATGCGGCTTTAATCGAGCGACTAGGAGAAGGTATGCGATCGCTAAGTGAAACGGCTGGAAGCCTCAATGGAGCAGTAGATGCAGCAGGTGCTACTGCGGCATACTCTGAACAATTGAGCACGGCAGCTACCCATATGGAAAGTCTTAATGCCCTCTATTCAGTGCAATTAGAAAATACTACTGCGCAGGTTGAGCGCCAGAACGACGTAATGGAGAAATTGTCAGAAGCATCAGGAAATGCGAATGATTTGGCAGCTGAAATAGCGACGTTAAAAGGTAATTTAGAATCTTTGAATAACGTTTACGGCGGAATGTTAACTGCTATGGGCAAATAATTGTCCTCTTAAATTACTCTTTAACCGTATAACACAAAATAAATGGCAGGAGCAAAATTATCACCGCGTCAAAAAATGATCAACATGATGTACCTCGTGTTGACGGCACTACTTGCTTTAAATGTAAGTCGTGAGGTAATGGACGCATTCTATGAAGTAATGGTAAGTCAAGAAGCTTCGATTGAGACAGTAGAAAAGCAAAATGAAAGTATTTACAATGCGTTTGAAGCTGCCTATGCTGCCAATCCAAGAAAAACAGAAGACTGGAGAAAAAAAGCAAACGAAGTCAAAGTACGCTCGCAAGCGCTCTATAAGCAAATAGAAGATTATAAAAGAGGCGTGATTGAAGCGGCAGGCGGCCCAGATGACGAAAGTGATGATCCGAATAAACCTGCTAAAATGGATGATTTGGAAAGTTCACCGAATTACTTCCTTATTCAAGGGAATGGCGCAACTTTAAAAGCATCATTAGCGGAGTACAGAGAATTTATGAAGGTTAGTGCTGGAACAGAAAATCCTTTATTAACTTCTTCAATTGAAAATACTTTCGACCTAAGCGATCACAAGCATGACGGCTCAACCATTAGTTGGGAACAACATAAATTTGAGCACTTTCCTTTAATTTCAGTGTTGACATTCCTCACGAAAATGCAAAGCGATGTGCGTACCACTGAAGCGAACGTCATTGACTATCTTCAACGGAATATTAATGCAAAGGATATTAAAGTTACAGGTGTAAAACCAATTGTGATTCCCAAGAGTACCTACGTAACTCAAGGCGATAATTATGAAGCTCAGGTACTTTTAGCAGCATTTGACGAAACTCAAGATCCAACCTTCATCATCAATGGTGAAGAAGTTCCAGCAGAAGATATCATTGGTGGTGTGGCAAATATCTCCTTTCCTACTTCAAGAACTGGTACCCAGAAATGGAATGGTGAAATTCGTTTGATTACCAATGGCGAGACTGTACCATACATAATAGAAGAACAATCCTATAATGTAGCACCACCTAACGTAGTAATTGCGGCCACCAAAATGAATGTACTCTACCGTGGAGTAGATAACCCACTCGAAATTTCCGTTCCTGGCTATGATCCGGAAAACATCAAAGTGAGTAATGCAGAAATCAAAAAAGATGGAAAGGGTAACTACACAGCTGATGTATCTAAATATCGCGGGGGTGAAATTGATGTAAAAGTTAGTGTCAAAGATGGTGATTCTTGGAAATCCATGGGTTCTAAAAAGTACCGTATTAAATCATTACCTGATGCAGCCGGTTCAATCTTCGGAAAAACAGACGGTTTAATGTCAGCCAACTTGATTAAGAAGGCGAAGGTTGAAGCAAAATTCAACAATTTTGATTTTGAGTTGCCTCTAAAAGTCACCAGTTTCCAAATTATTGTTCCTCCTTTTGCGCCAATTGATTGTAAAGGGAATACGCTAAATTCAAACGCGAAGGCGGCCTTGGATAAGGCAAAGCCAGGAACGCCAGTTATTATTAGATATATTAAAGCGTCCACAAAAAAAGGAATAAGACCAAAAGTGGCGCCAATTACAATTGACTTGAACTAAGATGTTGAAACTTAAAAACTTTGTATTTGCAGTATTAGCAGTAGTGTTGTCCTTCAATGCCGCTGATGCGCAGATTTTGGACCCATCGGATGACGGTCCTGTTCCAGAGGCTACCAAGCATTATAGAAACAATAGAGTTGTTCCCTACCCATTCCTACGTCAGGATGATATGTTATGGTCAGAGCGTCAATGGGAAAGAATTGATCTACGAGAGAAAATCAATCTCTCTCTCTTTTACCCCATCAAGCCTATGCCCGATCGCAAATCTTTATGGGACGTATTAGTAGACGGAATAGTAACTGAAAATACGATTACTGAAATTTTTATTGACGATAAATTTGAATTACCGTTGACCGTTGAAGAAGTTCGAAATAAAATCGAAACTTACGATACTATCCTAGATCCAGACGATCCTTTTGGGCCACCTTTGGCAATAGATACACTTACTATTAAATCAAACAATGTTGTTGCCTACCACTTGAAAAGTGATTGGTATTTTGATAAACAACGTGGTGAATTAAAGAATAGAATCATTGGTATTGCACCCGAGGTGCGCGATCCCAAAAACAAATCGTTGACGTATAATCCTTTTTGGATTTGGTTCCCCGACGCGCGTTATGCAATGGCTACTGCTGTGGCATATAATGAGAAAAATAACAATCAAAGATTGACTTTTGATCAAATCATGCACTTTAGAAAATTCAATTCTGTAGTCACTAAAGAAGACAACGTCTACGATAGAACGATTTCAGATTATAAGAGAAATAGTGCCATGTCACAATTGCTTGAGGCTGCCGCAATAAAAGAAGATTTGCGAAACAAAGAGCACGATATGTGGACATATTAAGTCTCTATACGACCTACCTTATAAAAAACTCCTGCTACCTTTGGTAACAGGAGTTTTTTTTTATGTCTAAGCATGTAGATTATATCATAGTCGGTGGAGGTATTTCAGGATGCGTACTCAGTTATATGCTCATGAAATATGGCGCTAACGTTATGCTGTTTGACTTACCTCATGAAAACAAAAGTTCTTCTGTAGCCGCAGGCCTTTGGAATCCTATTGTTCTTAAAAGGATGAAGAAAGTATGGCGTGCAGATGCCATGATAGATGAATTGAATAAGATCTACAGGGATATAGAAAAGTGGACTGAAAGTCAATTCTTTGATCCTATCTCAATAAGAAGGGTATTTCATAATGCTAGCGAACAGAATACTTGGACTGAATTGTGCGATTCCCCTAGTTTTAAGGCGTTTTTAGAGGACAAAATTGAACCACTTCCAAATGGTATTAAAGGGGAATTTAAAAGTGGTAAAATGAAAAATACTGGTAGACTTCAAGTTGTGCCTTTTATGAACGCGGTTCATGACGCGTTGAAGCAGGCAGATTCATTTAGAGAAAAACGCTTTGACTGGAAGAATGTACAACGGGATAGCGAAGGTGTTTCCTATGAAGATATTAGAGCCCACGGTATAATTAGCTGTGAAGGCACTCAAATGGCACTTAACGTACAATCTATAGAACAACAAGGGTTTGCCCCAGTTAAAGGAGAACTTCTACGTATAGCGCTTGATAAACCTTTATCTAATGAATGTATTCATCAAAAGTATTTTATGCTGAGTGAAGGCATCAATAAGGTTACGGTTGGAGCCACGTATGCCTGGGACGGATTTGAAAAAGGACCCACAGCTGAAAAGCGAAAAGAACTTGAAGAACATTTAAATTTAGTCTGGGAAGGGTCTTTTGAAACCGAAGAACAATTGAGTGGCATACGCCCAGCCACCAGAGACCGTAAACCAATTATTGGACCTCATGAACTTAGACATACTTGGGTTTTTGGCGGTATGGGTTCAAGAGCCGTTTTAATGGCACCATATCTAGCTAAAGTGCTTGTGGAACATTTGATGTACGGCACAGATTTATTGGAAGAGTGTTTGCCTTCAAGATTTTAAATGATCCTTTGATGCTTCTTTATCAAATTTGACAAAAAGGGAAAGCCAAGTGGTTCTTGAAATTCTAAAAATCACAGGTGCGAGTACCACTAAAACTATAGCCAAAGCAGCAATAGTCGACCACATGTTCCAATCCAACAGGATCCCAAAAAAAACATATACAGCTACAAACAAAGCCACTGTATAAGCATAGCTCACATACATAGCACCATAGTAAAAATTTGGTTCCGGTTCAAAATTCTGCTTACAATGAGTGCAACACGGATTCAAATCAGTCAAGTTCCTTAATCTGTACGGGTTGTTCACTGGGTATATATCACCGTGCATACATCGGGGACATTTCCCCCTTGCTATACTGTAGAACTTTGTTCCTTTCAACATAAAAATCAGGTTGTTTGTATTGCTGCAAATTTACGGCGACATGGTGCTTTGATTTGCTACTTTTGTCACGATGATTTTAGCACTTAGTAAAGCCTCTTTATTCTTTGGTGGTCGAGCGATATTTGATGATATAGGCTTTCAGATCAATCCTGGAGATCGCATTGGCCTTGTAGGCCGCAATGGAGCCGGTAAATCCACATTACTAAAGTTAATAGCCGGGGATTACCGTCTTGATTCTGGAACAATGAGTAAAGCCAAGGAAGTTCGAGTCGGTTTCCTTAGGCAAGACTTGAAGTTGGATATGGACAAAAGTATTGTGGAAATTGCACGCAGTGCTTTCGATGAATTGACAACGATCAATACTCGTATTGAACAAATAAATAAAGAATTTGAAAGTCGAACAGACTATGAAAGTAAGAGCTATAGCGCCCTTATAGATGAACTTAGTGAATTGAGTGAACGCTTTGGTTTACTTGGAGGAGATAGTGTTGATGCAGATGTTGAACTTGTATTAAAAGGATTAGGATTTACACAACAGACTTTTCACAATCCATTACACACTTTTTCCGGTGGTTGGCAAATGCGCGCTGAGTTGGCACGACTACTACTGCAGAAGCCAGAACTACTGCTGCTTGATGAGCCCACAAACCACCTTGATATAGAAAGTATCATGTGGCTAGAAAAGCATCTTAGCGAGAGTAACCAAACACTAATGGTAGTGAGCCACGACCGTACTTTTTTAGATAATGTGACTACACGCACTATAGAAATAACTCTTGGCAAGGCCTATGACTTCAATGCAGCCTATTCCCGTTATATTGAATTAAGAGCTGATTTACGAGAAAAACAATTGGCTACAGCGAAAAACCAAGAAAAAGAGATCAAGCAAACAGAAGAACTCATTGAGCGTTTTAGAGCTAAAGCTTCAAAAGCATCTTTTGCTCAAAGTTTGATTAAAAAGCTAGATCGAATGGAGCGCATTGAAGTAGATCAGGAAGATACTTCTGCTATGCATTTTAAGTTTCAACCCGCACCGCGCTCAGGAAAAGTGGTGGCCAAAGCAGAAAATGTTCACAAATCGTATGGCACCAACCTGGTACTCAATAAAGTGGATTTAGAAATTGAACGGGGCGATCGAATGGCTTTTGTAGGACAAAACGGTCAGGGAAAATCTACCCTAGTTAAAGCACTATTAAAAGAAATAAGCGCCGAAGGAACCCTTACACTTGGGCACAATGTTCATGTAGGATACTTTGCCCAAGATCAAGCAGACGAATTGGACGGCAGCTTAACGGCTCTTCAAACCATTGAAAATGCAGCCCCCGAAGATATGCGCAAACATGCTCGCAGTTTACTAGGATCATTTATGTTTCGTGGTGAGGACGTTGAGAAAAAGGTAAGAGTGCTCAGTGGTGGCGAACGAGGTCGTTTAGCGCTTTGTAAACTGCTCTTGAAGCCTATCAACTTCTTGGTAATGGATGAGCCTACCAATCATCTTGATATGAATAGTAAAGATGTGTTAAAAAAGAGTCTGCTAGCCTTTGATGGTACATTATTGGTTGTGAGCCATGACCGTGAGTTTTTAGAAGGCCTGGTTACAAAAACTGTGGAGTTTAGGGATCAGCAAGTCAAAACTCTTCTTGGTGGCATAGAGTACTATCTAGAACAAAGAAAGCTGAAAAATATGAGAGCTGTTGAAGCCAAATCGGCTGCAGTAAAAAAAATAAAAGAAGCGGTTAAAAACGAAGATAAAAATCTTGGATATAAGGAGCGAAAGCAACTTGAAAAAGACTTGAGAAGTTTAACACGAAAATTGGAGAGTGTTGAGCAAGAAATTGAGAACTTAGAGGCACGTATAGAAGATTGGGATAGAAAATTGGCAGACAGTAATGCGTATATGGAACTCATGAAAGATCCAGATTTCTACCCCAAATATGAGAAGCAAAAAGAAGAGCTAAGCTCTAAAATGAATCTATGGGAAGAAATGCAAATCAAAAAAGATCAACTAGAACACTCGTTGCCCTCCTAATAGCTTTAGGTGTTCAAGCTCAACCAAAGCTTGTAGTTCAGGTTGTTGTAGATCAAATGCGCGCTGAATATTTACAGCGGTTTAGTCATCAATTTTCTGAAGACGGGGGTTTTCAAATTTTGCTTGAAGATGGAATGGTTTTTAGAAACACTCATTATAACTATATTCCAACGTATACAGGGCCTGGTCATGCTTCTATTTCAACTGGAACAACCCCAAAATACCATGGAGTTGTAGCAAATGATTGGTGGGTCCGTGATTCCAATTATCAAATGTATTGCGCAGAGGACACCACAGTAAATCCCATTGGAACCATTGAAAGTTCTTCTCGACGATCTCCAAAGAATTTAAAGGCCCTAACTTTTTCCGACGGTATCAAGTTATTTACTAATAATCGTGGTAAAAGTTATGGAGTCAGCGTTAAAGACAGAGGTGCCATATTCCCAGCCGGACATTTTGCAGATGGCGCACTTTGGTTAGATAACAAGCTCCATTTTGTGACCAGTAGTTACTATGGAGATGAACTTCCTGATTATGTGGAGAAGTTCAACGAACGTGAATACGCCATGGATATGGCAAAAAAAGACTGGAAACTAGAAATGGCCAAAAGGAAATATGACGAAAGTTTACCAGATGAAAATCCGTATGAACCTAAATTAAATAAAGGCACCTCCAGTTTCCCTTATGATTTAAAAAAACTTATTCAGACCAATGGTCTTGATGCTTTGAAGAATACTCCAATCGGTAATGAATTAGTACTTGATATGGCACTCAAAGTATTGCAAAAGGAAGAATTAGGAAAAGACAAATACACCGATTTTTTGGGAATAAGCTTCTCCTCTACCGATTATGCAGGACATACTTTTGGTGTACGTTCAAGAGAGGTACATGATATGTATTTAAAGCTAGATCGTCAACTTGGCAAACTCATCAAAGAATTAGACGATGAAATTGGACGTGAAGATTACATCCTTTATTTGACCGCAGATCATGGAGCTAGTGAAAATCCAAACCATTTGGCATTCAACGGATTAAATGTTAGAAATTATCAAAACGCCGACGTAATTGGAGATTTAAATCTACGCATTGACAGTATGTTAGGTATTGAAAATGCCGTATTTAAAATTTTCAATCATCATATACACTTGAATAATTGGGCTAAAGAATATGCCACTCAGATTGCTCTAATTGTGGAAAGTAGTGATCCATTTATGCGAGTTTACACAGCATCGGAAGTAAGAAGCAGCGGCAATGATGACTTGTTGGAATTACTACATGAGGGACATCAGAGTAGGTATGGCGGAGATCTCGTTTTCTCTTTACAGCCAAATTGTATTTTCTACGGCCCATACGGCTCTACACACGGCTCAGGTTTTCTATATGATACGCACGTACCTTTTATTCTCCTAGGACTAGAGATTGAACCTAGCGAAAGTTTCGAAAAGATACCAGTTAGCGCTATTGTGGATAAAGTAGCAGAACTATCCAAGCTACCTTTTGCACCAAACAGCTTGATTCACTAGAAAATAAGTAGTTAATGAAACTTTAGTATTTTCATTTCTTAGATAACTAAACAAAAGAACATTCATTATGAAAAAAATTGCACTTTTTGCATTTACGAGCGCGCTATTCCTTGCATCTTGCACAGGAACATGTGATTGCGATTATTTGGTTGACAGTTACACAAGCACACCGGTAGATGGTTATGTTTTAAATAGTTCTGCCACTATTGCGGAAGATACTTGTCTAGATGCTGGTGTTATAGATACTTCTTACTCCGGAGGAGGAGCATTTATGACTGTTGCGCGCGTTGAATGTCCTTAAGCCACGCGAATATTAGAGCAAATAAAAAAGCCCGAATGCGTATCATTCGGGCTTTTTTTATTTCTCTTTAAGTCAAGTTACTTCAACCCGTCTTCAATCATTTTATTGAATTCATCCAACTTAGGAAGAACCACTATTCGTGTACGACGGTTCGCTGCACGACCCTCGCGAGTATCGTTAGATGCAACCGGTACATACTCACCACGTCCTGCAGCAGTCATGCGTTCTGGTGCAATAGCAAAGTCATTCTGAAGCGCTCGAACAATATTCGCAGCACGAAGTGCGCTTAATTCCCAGTTATCTTTAATGCAATCAGTAGCGATAGGGTCTGTATCTGTGTGACCTTCTACTAAAATCTCTAAAGTAGGTTTTGCCGTCATAATCTTAGCGACCTTGCCTAAAACTGATTTGGCATCCTTACTAACATAAGCTGATCCTGGACGGAACATAAGCTTATCTGATAAATTGACGTAAACAACACCCTTCTCAACGCTGATTTGAACGTCTTCGTCGTTCATATCACCAAGTGCTCCTTTTAAAGAAGTGACCAATGCAAATGTTACGCTGTCTTTGCGATTCATTGCATCTTGGAGATTAGTAATTGTGGACTCCTTTTCATTTATGCTTTCTAGAGTCTTCTCCATGTTCTGAGCGTTTGTAGCGCTCATGCGTGTTAAATCACCAACTTGGTTCATTAAATCTGAGGACTGAGCACGTAGTGAAGCCAATTCTTTAGCTTGTGCATTCTTCTCTGCGGTAGTCGCAGCTAATTCCATTTTTGTATTGCTCAATTTATCAGAAGTAGCCTTCTGCATTTCTTCCAATTCAACATATTTCTGCTTACTCACACAGCTTGACAATGTCAATGCTGCTGCTGCAGCGAAAACGAATACCTTTTTCATTGTAATTATTTTAGGTTTTCTAATAGCGCAAAAATAACAAACTAATTGAGCCCTCAAACTTAGAATTAAGAAGATTTTTATTAGTTTTCCGATGTAGAAAATAATAAAACCATGAAAAAGTTCATACTTACACTGAGTTTAGTAGTGTTCGGAGCCACTGTTTCTGCTCAAGAAATGCCATTGAATGACACCAACCCAGCGAAGGAAGTTGTGGCAGCAGCAAATAAAAAAGCTTGTTGCAGTGATTCAAAAGCAAAAACAAATTGCACAAAAACTGAAAATACAGCTTCTAAAGAAACAGCTGTTGCAGGAGTGGTTAAGTCTGAGAAATCTTGTTGTAAAGATCCAAAAAGTAACGCAGTAGCATCCACTGAAGTTTCTAGCGCTGATTCTAATAGCAAAATTAAGGCGGTTACCGGGGATAAGAAAAGTTGCTGCAGTCAAGGTTCAGCCAAATCGAATTGTTCCTCATCAGGAACAAAATAATAAGTAGTACGTCCACAAAAAAAAGCGCCTGCCGGGTGCTTTTTTTGTGGTTACTTTTCATTATTTCATCTTTTCCGCCAAATAGTCATCTAAGAAGGTTCGCATTGTGGTCTCAACATCTAAATTCTTGGCGATGATGTTTTTATCCGCATCTAATATGAGTTTCTTGGGTGTAGAGGGAATGTAGTAGAACCATTGAAAGTTTGGTCTGTCATAATCACTCTCAAATCCATTTAGCCAGTCCAAGTCATATTTTTCAATAAACCTGTTCCAATTATCAAGCTCTAGCTCAAGAGTAATAGCAACTACTTGAACGCCCTTGTCTTTGTATTCGTCATATAACGCTTTCAACTTAGGCGTTTCCTGACGACAATGTCCACATTCACTACTCCAGAAATAAAGTATGGTGATCGGGCTTTCAACCTCGCTTAGTAACATTCGCTTTCCTTCTCTTGTATCAAAAGGAAAATTCTTCGCTGGATTTCCTATGAGTTCAGTGGCCAAACCTTCTGACTTGGTTCTGATTTTCGCAAGGTCTTCCTTGGACATCCAGTCGGCAAAACCGGTATTGTAAAACTTGTTGGCCAGCCAAACAAAAACCGCGTCCTCTCCCATGAAGCTAGAGGTTTCGTATTGGTAGGTAAGAACGGAAACTAAAAACTTCTTAACCTGAACATCCATGGGTTGCGAAAACAACCTATCTAGATAAAAAATAATAGTATCCGGTTCGTGACCAAGAACCTGGTCAAAATATATCTTACGGTTATTTTCAAAAAAAGGATTGATTAAAGTGCTCCTAGACTTAAGATTGGTGTAGTCCCAGAAATGAGCCCTCAACCAATACACATTTGTATCGCTATTTAGTGGTAGGATTTGCGGTAACAGAAAGTCTTTTAAGGCCGTGTCCTCAATTCCTAATAAATAAGCCCTCATCTGTTCTTCTTGAACATCTTTTTTAGCAGCGAATTTCTTGAATGCCCCAAATTCACTGTTACCCGGGCCTTCAATGAGAACATTTTGAATATTTTCAAAATCTCCCGAAAAGTGAATATTACCTGTTGAAATAACGAAATCAAACGTATGCTCACTATCTATGTAAACCACAAAAACACCTCGTTCTGGATACTTCCATTCTAATTCAAAACAACCATTGAAAACAGGGATATTCTCTCTTACACTTAAACTTGCCATACGAGGGTAGGCAATTTTTATGGAACTAATGCTATCCGGAAAATTGGTAAAACATCCTGAAATTATTGGGTTTTCTTGAGCAATTAGTCCAAAGGACAGTCCAATGAAATAGGTTAAAAGAGCTTTTTTCATCAAAAAATAGAGTTATTGGCAATTTACAAATTCGCAATCGAAGTGCTCCATTTTTGGTGCGTGTCCTCAAACAATTTTATTAGTTCCCGAGTCATTTGTGAGCCTGCCCGATTTTGCAAAATCCTCCCATCTACCTCAATAATAGGAGTTAGTTCCCCCATAGATCCGGTTCCGAAAGCCTCGTCTGCTGCATAAAGCTCTGTTAAAGAAATATTTCGCTCTTCAACCTCAATTGCGTTTTCTCTAGCTATTTCTATAACTAGACCTCGAGTTATTCCGTGGAGACACGCATCTGCTGTTGGAGTGAGTAATCGACCATTTTTGACTAAGAATATGTTGGTCCCGTTCATTTCTGCAATGAACCCGAGGTTATCTAGCATTAAGGCCGAATCAACCCCAGCGTGATTTGCCTGAATCTTCGCCAAGATATTATTAATGAGATTATTATGGTGAATTTTAGAATCCACGTGCATTGGACTATTTCTGCGAACCGATGATGTAATAATGCGTATTCCTTTTTCATTATCATAAACTGGTGGCTTCCATTCTGCTAAAACTATTAAAGTACAGCCTTTTTGATTTAACCGTGGATCCATTCCTGAGGTAATTTTCTCTCCTCTCGTTAATGTCAACCGGATATGTGTATCCGTATTCATTCCATTTTTTTCCAAGGTGGCTTTGATGGCCTTCCGAATGAAATCTCTTGAGGGGATTTTCGCGAAGGCCATTGCAAGGGCACTGTCTTCCAAACGATCTAAATGCCGATCCAAACAGTACACGCCTTCTTGATACACGCGCATTCCTTCCCATACAGCATCTCCGCCCTGTACCGAGCTGTCAAAAACGCTTATCTTGGCTTCTTCACGAGGCACCAATCCATGACCAACCCAAACATGAATGTTGCTATTTCTTTGATCGAATTGTTGTAACATAACT
>JAYOSU010000024.1:0-4199 GCA_038139395.1 Cryomorphaceae bacterium | reverse complement strand
AAATAAATTTCGCCGCTGCTGCACAATGAAGCTACCCTCTTCTTTACTGCGTCTATTGAAGTTGGCCATTTTTTTAAAACAATCTCTTTTCCGGGATGGTGAATACCAGAATCTTGGAGATAAATCCCGTAGAGCGGCTCATCAAAAACTGCACAATTGTCTCTTTGGGCAAAACTGTACATAATAGCAGTACTTACGTTTCTAGGTCCTGAAATTGCATGAATTATTTTTGGCACGTTGAAAGTGAGTGTTTTCTTGATGTCAAAAATTTAGGAAATAAAAATAGAACAGCCTCGAGGATATCAATCATTTATGATATCACATTTAATCTATATCTTACATCCTCAATCCGTCCTCAATGAAATTCAAAAGTCTCCCTTTTCTCCTCGTTTTTTCCGTGCTTCCCTTTATCGGTTTTTCTCAATCCGCGAGGTACGATTCTTTGGTATGGTCAGACGAATTCAATTATAACATTGGAGGAGGTGTAGACCCTAATCTCTGGTTTCACCAAACGCAATTGCCTAATGGTTCAAGTTGGTACAACGGAGAAATTCAGCATTACACTAATCAGGATACCAATTCTAATGTAAAGAATGGTAAATTATTTCTAAGAGCGGTAAAAGAGAATTACACCAATCAAGGGGTTACTAAAAATTATACGTCTGCAAGACTCAATTCAAAATTTGCATTCAAATATGGTCGAGTTGAAGTAAGAGCAAAAATCCCTACCGGAGCGGGTACTTGGCCAGCAATTTGGATGCTTGGTAAAAACATTACGGAACCAGGTGCCTATTGGCAAACCCAAGGATTTGGTACAACCCCTTGGCCAGATTGTGGCGAAATAGATATCATGGAGCATTGGGGCTCGAATGTAAATCATGTTTCTAGTGCACTTCATACACCCTCTAGCTTTGGAGCTACCCAAAATTATCATGGTGTTTATCTACCAACAGCTACAAGCGCATTCCATACCTACTCCATGGAATGGAATGAAGATTCCATATCGTTTTTCATAGACAATAACAGGCACTATACCTATGCTCCGACAAATAAAACCGCCTCCACTTGGCCTTTTGATGACGAACAATTTATCTTATTGAACTTTGCCGTATTGCCCAGTATTTCGGCTGCATTTACTCAAGCAGCCATGGAAATAGATTACGTAAGGGTATACCAAGAAAGTAATTCTCCAAATCCTTCTAATGCTCAGGTTACTTTTTCAGTAGATTTAAGTCAATACTCAGGTTCTTTTACAACTGCCTATGTCAATGGAGACTTCAACAATTGGTGCGGTTCGTGTAATCCAATGAATGATACGGATAATGACGGAATTTGGACAACAACTTTACCCATCGCACAAAGTCAAATCGAATATAAATACACTTTAGACGGGTGGAATACGTCCGAAACTTTGACCTCCGGTAGTACTTGCACGAATACTACCGGATCATTTACCAATAGATCACTTCAAATTACAGGTGATACCATCCTTGATCCAGTTTGTTGGGAATCTTGCGTTGGATGCCCTCCTCTACAGCATACAGTAACGTTTTCAGTAAATGCAGCCAACATTACTGTAGGACCGAATGGTTTATATGCGGGCGGTGGTATTCTTGGTAATGCCCGAGCAGTCAAGCTTGAAGACCCCGATGGAGATGATGTTTATACGGGTAGTACAATACTCAATGGACATTCGCAGGGCAAATTCATATTTTTAAATAGTCCGGCACATGATACTGACTGGGGAACAAAAGAAGACCTAACCGGAAAACCCTGTGCAGATCCGAATAATTGGAACGATAGAACGCTTCCCATTTTTAATTCTGATACTACGCTCCTGTTTTGTTTTGAGACTTGCACAACCGATGGATCATGTCCGGGGCAACAAGGGCCCGATAATATCACTTTTTCCGTTGATATGAATGCGTATACTGGTTCATTCAACACCGTATACATCAATGGTAATTTTAACGGGTGGTGTGGCAGTTGCAATCCGCTGAGCGATTCGGATGGAGACGGTATATGGTCAGTAACGCTTCCATTCAATCAAAGTTCCATAGAGTATCTTTTCACTGTGGATGGTTGGGCCAATCAAGAATCATTTAGCGTAGGCTCACCATGTACCTTTACAACGGGTCCCTATACGAATAGATACTTATCTATAAATGGAAGCGCCGTATTGCCCACTGTTTGCTGGAACTCATGTAGCGGATGTATTACAACTCCACCACCATCTAATAACTATACGGTTACTTTTAAAGTGAATACCGCAAACATCACGGTAGGACCTAATGGGATGTATGCAGGTGGAGGTGTTTTGGGCGGTGCTAATGCAGTTCCGTTAAGCGATTCTAATAACGATGGTATTTGGGAAGGCAGTGTTCTTTTAAATGGTACGAGCGGTGGAAATTTTGTGTTCTTCAATAGTCCTTCGCATGGCACCGATTGGGGTACCAAGGAGATTTTAACCGGTCTCCCGTGTGCCGACCCATCTAATTATGACGATAGAATTATCCCAACGTTTTCTCAAGATACCACACTGCTTTACTGTTTTGAAACATGTATCACTGATGGAACATGTCCACCATTAACTGGAATTAGCAACGTTTCCTTTTCAATCAATATGAACCAATATTTTGGGTCTACGGCAAATGGGGTTTACATCAATGGTGATTTCAACTCGTGGTGTGGGAACTGTAATGCTATGAGCGATTCTGACGGAGATGGAATCTGGACAGTAACCCTTCCAATAACTGCCGACTCCATTGAATATAAGTTCACTGTGGATGGTTGGAACGACCAAGAAAGCTTGACCTTAGGGGCTTTTTGTACTAAAACTACGGGGATACAGACTAATCGATTTTCCCAAATTAGTGGGGACACGTCCCTTGCTACCGTTTGTTGGAATTCATGCAATGATTGTATTACGGTCCCTCCTAACCCACAAGCGGACCCACATATAGATTCGTTATTCAGAAACAGCTTTAGCGTTTTTGAACTTCAACGCCTTCCAAACGGTATGTATAGGGACTCAAGGTTGTTTTCAGGTGTGGATTATCACCCTATTTCTATTGCTAATACGGGAATGGGATTGATTGCGCTTTGTATTGCTGACTCAATGGGCTGGATTAATAATGCGGAACAACTTGCCCTAACTACTCTAAAATCAGTAACAGGAAATACACCAGGGTTCATGCCTGATCGAACTGCCAATGGGTATTACCGACATTTCATGGATATCAATACTGGAGCACAAGCTTGGAATTCCGAATACAGCACGATTGATACAGACATATTAGTCAGTGGAGCCTTGTTTTGTATGAAGTATTTCAAGTCCAATAGCATAACGCAATACGTCATGGACCTTTGGAATTCAATCGATTTTGATGCGGCTATCGCCAATCCAACTAGTGGAGAAATTTACCTTTCAATGAATGCAAACGGAACGGGGGTTTCCAATGCACTTACCTCTCCTTATAATGAATATATGATTACCGCTTGGTTGTCCAAAAATTCGTCCACTGATCCAAATAGCCCTGGTAACGTTCTTTGGAACAATCACTACCAATTTGCGAGCACGCTTCCCTTCGTCTCCTATGGCGGTAATGATGTTTTAACGGATAACACCACCTCATTCTTATCTTCATTTACACATCAGTTTAATTACTTCCTTTGCCACCATTTCACTACCTCAAGTGATTATTTATCCTTTTTTGAAAATGCGCAAAAGGCAGATAAATCCTCGAGTTTATCTCTTGGTGGGAACTCTTACGAATGGGGATTGGGGGCCGGTAGTGCCGTGACTTCCTCTTATCATGCAGATGCTATTAACAATAATATTGATGAAATCATCTCTCCACATATTATTGCAGGATTTCTCCCTGTTAATCCAACGGGTAAAACTGACTTGATTGACCTATGGCAAAATGAGATAGGCAAATACAGTCTTCCCTCACCTAGCGGCCAACCTATTCTTTGGCGATACAGCCTCGCTCATCCTGCTTGGTCACCTAATGAAATTGTTGGGGTAGATTATGCCTCAATGCTTTTTGGTTTGGCCACACTTCCTGAATACCTAGGTTCTGCATTTTTCGCTGATCATAACAATTATTTTCCACTTAATCCAGTGCAGTTAGCCAATAAATGTATCAAGTGTGACAGTTTGAACATAGGTGACTTCTTCTTGGTGGACGGCGATT
>JAYOSU010000023.1:29381-30696 GCA_038139395.1 Cryomorphaceae bacterium | reverse complement strand
ACCTCTGCCCAACGTTCCTGGACATTGACCTGGAGAATGGCGTTCATGTGCCTTCCTGTATCCAGTACAGTGCCATCACCCACGACTTGGCCAGCGAGGGAGGTACCTGCGGCGCGTGGGATAAGTCGGGCGCCTTTTTCAACAAGTGCAATGATTTCTTCAGCCGATTTTGGGAAGGCTACTGACTCAGGGACTTCCTGATAAATGGAAGCATCCTGCGCATAGGTGCGCTTGAGTAATTCTTGACTTGGCTTTATCATGGATCGCAGCAATCTACAAATTCAATTTCTTGAAACAGAGGTAAAAATAATTCATTATAAGTCTGCTCTTCCTCATGTACTTGAATTCCATTAATAGCCTCATTATACCATCCGTAAGTTATTATTTCAATGGAAAGTAATTCCCTCCAATTCTCCGCTTTGAGCATGATGTTTGCTTGATCCAATACGCTTTTTGAATCGCCATTTCTGGCCGCCCTTTTTATTGCGAGTCCTTGAAAGATTTCTATCAAGTGTTTATCTGAACCTGTCAGGGCACTAACGTATTGTTCGAGCATGCGGTTTTCATTGTGCCAAGGTAATTTTCTAAGTTGGTCAAAATCCTCATCTATTAAAGCGCCAAATAATACGGTCGCAAGAACACTTCGGTCATATAATTCAAGCATTTCTTTTATTAAAGCCTCCTGAAATAATGTACCCACAGGTAGTTCTAATGCTGTTAATTTCTCAAATTTCTCCTCTATTTCATGTAGAAAAAGAAAAAACTTTGATACTTGTAACTCCTTGGATTGAGGTTTGGATAAAAGCGGTGTATGTTCAATGTAGCTGAAACTATTAATACCAAAGAGATCCAAAGCATTTTGCAATTGAATCCTGCTGACCTCAGTAGAGTCAAAGGTTCCGACCAAAGTACAGCAATCGTCTATCCATTCAAATTTAACTGTCTGGCCGAAAAGGCTACTACCAGATAAAAGCGCAATGAATAGCCAACGAATCATTTACACCATAAAGTTATCCGTGAGTTGGCCTTCGCCCAGTTCAGCGTTGCCAGAATTTAGGTGGCGTAGCAATGGACATGGACGGTAGCGGTCGTCCCCGTAGTGCTTGTGGCAGCGTTTAAGGGTGTCAAGAACTTGATTCCATCCCATTTCACGCCCCCATTGGATAGGTCCTTTGGGATAATTCACGCCCTTAGTCATTGCCAGGTCTACATTTTCTGGAGAGGCAATTCCCTGCCAAACGGCATCCAACGCTTCATTAATAATGAGGCATAAGATCCTTTCTACAATTTTTTCGCCCAACATAGGGTCTATTTC
>JAYOSU010000023.1:27357-29281 GCA_038139395.1 Cryomorphaceae bacterium | reverse complement strand
TAATGAGGCATAAGATCCTTTCTACAATTTTTTCGCCCAACATAGGGTCTATTTCGGCTTCATTTTGTGCTTCCGCGGCTGCATTCATCCCTGAAGCATAATTATAAAATCCACGTCCTGTTTTGCGACCCAGCAACCCGGCTTCTTTTAGGCGTTTTTGAGTGATGGAGGGTCGGAATCGGGGGTCATAAAAGAATTGACTCCAAACGGTTTCTGTTACGGTGTAATTCACATCATGACCAATCAAATCAGTAAGCTCAAACGGCCCCATTCTAAAGCCAATACTTTTTACTGCCGCGTCAATTTCGGCAACACTTGCCACACCCTCCTCGTAAAGTTTAATGGCCTCGCTGTAGAACGGCCTCGCCACCTTATTGACAATGAATCCTGGGGTGTCTTTGGCTAAAACAGGTACTTTACCCCAGCTAGCCATTAAAGCCTCCATGGTGTCTGCGAAATCATCATTACTCTGAATTCCTGGCACAATTTCAACAAGCGGCATCAGCGGTGCTGGGTTGAAAAAATGCAATCCCCCAAATCGTTGGGGATGTTTTAATTCACTTGATAGTGCGGCAATACTCAAACTTGAAGTATTTGTACATAACCACGAATCTTCAGCTATTAAGGCTTCTACTTCTGCGTAAAGCGCCTTCTTGACTTCAAGATTTTCAATAACTGCCTCAATAACTATATCGGCACCCTTAATTGCACTAATATCTTTTGACCACTTCATTAGAGCTAGCGTAGATGCTCTTTCATCGTCACTGATTCTTCCTTTTTCTACTAGTCGAGAAAATATTTTTTCAATGGAAGATTTACTGCGGTCAATAGCTCCTGGAAAGCTGTCATAATACACTACTTGGCATCTATTCTGTGCCGCAACTTGTCCAATACCGGTGCCCATAGCTCCGGCTCCTAAAACAGCTACTTTCATCTTATTCTCCTTTGAATTCAGGCGCACGCTTCTCTAAGAATGCTTGCACACCTTCATTAAAATCATATGTTTTTCCAGCACGAACTTGAAGGGTCTCTTCAAGGTCCAACTGTTCTTGTAGATCATTGACGTAAGATTTATTTAACGCAGCTTTTGTTAATGCTAAGCCTTTTGTTGGCATTTGGGCCATTTTAAGTGCTAAAGCATATACTTTGCTCGGGTAGTCTTCTTCGCTAAAAACCTGATATATCATTCCCATCTGCAGCGCTTGATGTGCAGGAACTTTATCCCCAGTCATCATTAATGCACTTGCCCTTTGAAATCCAATTAATCTAGGTAACGTAAAGGTTCCGCCACTATCTGGAATTAAGCCAATCTTGCTAAACGCTTGGATAAAGCTTGCTTTTTCATGAGCCACCACAATATCACAAGCCAAGGCTATGTTGGCTCCTGCCCCTGCTGCAACACCGTTAACAGCTGCTATTACTGGCTTAGCTAATTTTCGAATGGCTAGAATTATAGGGTTGTAATGTTCGCTGACTATCGTGCTTAGATCAGGCCCGTTGGCATCCATAGCTTCAGATAAATCTTGACCGGCACAAAACGCTTTCCCGTTTCCGGTAATTAAAACACAGCGTATTTGCGCGTCTTGGGCTGCCTCTTTTAAGGCGCTTTGTACACCTAAAGCGAGCTCTCGATTAAATGAATTGAATTTATCTGGTCGATCAAAAGTGATGGTTAAAACACCATCTGCGATGTTGGTTTGTAACATGCTTCTAAGGTTTACCTCCAAGGTAGTGCACCTTTCCTAATTCGTCAACCCAAAATCAAGGCAGTTTTACAAGACAATTGAACGCATCATAGCCTCCATTTCAAGTACAACATTCCGCTTTTTAGCAGTGGGGCCATATAGAAGACTTTCTACGGTTAAAATCCGATTGTTTTTTTCGTCATAGATGGTGTAGGATAGAAATGGACCGCCCATGAAAT
>JAYOSU010000023.1:0-27257 GCA_038139395.1 Cryomorphaceae bacterium | reverse complement strand
CGATTGTTTTTTTCGTCATAGATGGTGTAGGATAGAAATGGACCGCCCATGAAATCGTTTTCCATCCGCCATAAACCTCGCGTTTCAAGAGCAAACATTCCGCTGATTTCCGTAGTCTCAGTAAATGGTGGAATAAGTAATTCCGTTTCCATATAAGAGTCTTCATGGGTACCCTCAAAGTATTTCTTTCCAATACTGTCACGGTGTGCAATAATGTCGTCCATACTTACCATGCCTTCCGTCATTGGTCGCTCGCTTACCATGATGTATTGGATGGTTTTCACCGTTTTTGTAGCAAAAATCTTAAGGTTTTCTTTATCCAAAGTAGGGTCAAACCCTTTATGAAGTAACATCTTTTTGATGCCAATCTTTTTTAAGTTCTCGTGGGTGTATGCATAAGAACTTTTTCTAAGCCGACTTTGAATTACGGACATATCGTGCTCCTTAAATGCATTAATCACTTGCTTGGCACTGCCTTTAATTTCTTCAACGAGTTCCTTTTCACTTTGGGCGGTTATCCTGACTATTCGTTGCGGACGTGCCCACAAGTCCTTTTGCATTTTTACAAAAGAGGTATCACTTTTTTCAACCCACATGATACTCTTGGTCTTTTGTAAAATCCTGTTCACCTCTTTGGGTTCCACGCGCGAAGCGTCAAAATAGGCTTCTGATTGAGGAAGGCCCTCTTGATCCGCTAAATACAATTCTCTAAACGCTTCTCCTGCGGGGCCAATCCAAAGTTCATCAGGCATTACCAAAAGCAATTCACTGTGCGTTCCACTTGAAGGTGGTAAAATCCTTGTGTCTTTTTTTGTGCCATCGGGGTTTGTTTCCGGGGCGCTACATCCTAAAAGTAGGAAGAGAAATAAAAAAGAGCAACCTTGAAAGAATCTAAGTATCATGAAAATCAATTATAGTTAGGAGAAATCGTCAAAAAACAGACCATTAGATTATATTCAAAATCACTAGGGTATGATTGTATTGATAATGTTCCACATATCAACGTGCATTTGAAGGGCACTATTCGTTCCACTAGCGGCTTCTCCCATCCTTACAATCACCAAACCCTTACTTGGCACAATATCTATGATTTGTCCATTTTTACCTAGCGCAGCGTAAAGGTCCGATGGACCATTTGGCAGTATAGAAGTATTGAAACTTGCAGGTAATCCTGGATAAATGACAGAATTCTGACCGTTTAACCACCATAAATATCCGTAGGAGGGGTTAAGGCTTTGAGAACTGGTGATCTGCTGCTGAAAATAATTTTGATCATGGAGTAATGTATCCGAACTCCATACTCCGTTATTTAGCATGAGCAAACCAAATCGAGCCATATCTCTGGCGTTGCTCCAATAGACATTATTATATCCTTGACTCAACCATTGACCGCTCATACCAATACGATTTTCAACTTTAGAATCGGTATACTGATTGAAACTCGTACCTGTTGCATTTACAACTATATTTTCTAGTAATGTATAGGCTGCATTATGATAGAACCATTGAGTCCCTGGATTAGATTTAAAATTTAAACAAGTGTCTAGGGTGCAATCTAGATTGGAAACTAAATAGTTTAAACCAGTAGTCATGGTTAGGTGGTGATGAATTTTTACTTCTTCTTCTTGCGCTAAAGTCATATTTGACCAACCCGTTCCTAAAAAATCTGCACTAGGATCATTGATGTTCAAATAGCCTTCTTCTTGTGCTTTTCCAACAAGGAAAGAAGTAAGGGTTTTTCCGGCAGATGCCCAATACCACAAGGAACTTGAGTTAAACGCGCTGCCGCTAATCGCTTGTCCAAAATATTCTTCAATGACCATTTTACCGTCTTTTAAAACAATAAATGCTTTGGTATTTGAAGAATCTAAATAGTCAATTAGCGTTGATATTTCACCTGAATTCCAACCAAGATCTTGAGCAGAGGTATCGGCCCATATATTCCCGGATATAGGGGGGAAGTACATTCCGTTGGCTGGCGGCGGCTCCGGTGCATTGTCCTTGCAAGCCGCCAAAAAAAGAAACAAGAAGAGATACTTAGAATACATAACCGAAAGATAGCATTCTTTAAAACTTGAGGACATTTAAAGTTTCCGCGGATATACTACAATGCGCTGACCAATTTGAATCATATCACTCCTTAGCCCGTTCCAACGTTTGATTTCACTCACTCGCACACCATATTTACCCGCAATATGACCAAGCGTTTCGCCGCTTTTTACCCGGTGTACTGTCCGCTCATTCATCTGGGTTAAATCTGGCATATTGCTGGCGCGGGCCTCGAAGTAAGCGTCGGCTATTTTGTAGATGGAATCTTGATTCATACGGAAGTGATTCGCAACACTTTTGGGTAGGCTTAAAAAATAATTTTGACCACTGATTACAGGTACAATCTTGTATTTATACTGTGGATTTAAAAATTCCATCAAAGCTTCGTCAATACCCAATTCTTCCTGTACCTGCTTGAAATGCACTTGCTTTGTAATGCGTACTGTATCTGTTTGCATGTAGTACACAGGAATGTCTGCCGGGCCAATCCCGTACAAATGTCCATATTCCATGGCATAGGCTGCAGCTATAAATAGCGGCACATAAGCTGAGGTTTCTCTCGGAAGAAACGGACGAATTTCCCAGTAGGAAGTTTTGCCGCCGCTGCGACGAATAGCTTTTCTTACATTGCCGGGTCCAGAATTGTAAGCAGCCAGAACGAGATTCCAATCTTCAAAGACTTCGTACATTTTTAACATGTATTGGCAGGCCGCCTCTGTACTTTTCATTGGGTCGTTACGGTCGTCTACATAGCTGTTCACCTTGAGATTATAGAGTTTCCCTGTCCCGTACATGAATTGCCACAGACCTGTTGCGCCAACATAAGAACGTGCTTTGGGGTTGAGTGCGCTTTCAACCACTGCGAGGTACTTGATTTCAAGAGGCATATCGTATTTGTCCAAATGCTCCTCAAACATGGGGAAGTAATACTGACCATGCGCCATCATTCTCGAAAGGCGGGCGGTACCGTATTTTAAGTAACGTTCTAAATAGCGTTTTACAACGGGGTTATAGGTCATTTCAAATGGAGTACGTGCGTCTAATTCTGCCATGTAGTGTTCGAAGACACTATCCGCAAGTGGCAATGAAGAGGTGGTGTCAACCTCGGGCAGATTTTGGAAGGTGAACATGAGGTGTTCACTGTCTAGTCTTGCTAAACGTTGGTCTAAATTGAAAAGGGCAGCAGAATCTAAATCTGTCGCAGGCAATTCAATAGAGTCAGTATTAGCAGAAGTTGAATCTACTTGCGTTATGTGCCCAAAAGAGGGCATGGCCAGAACACTGGCGAATACTAGAAATAATACACGCATTTTTATTGCTTTTGAATCCATTCCGCCATGGCAAGTGTATCCATATCGGAACCATTTGCACCCATGACTTGGAGACCTATCGGTAAACCGCCTGAGTCCACGCCAATAGGTATACTAACGGCAGGAGTTCCAGCAATATTGGCTTGAACGGTGAAAATATCTTCTAAATAATTTACGGTAGGGTCATTTACCTCTCTACCCAAACCAAAGGCTGTTGTTGGCGTTGTTGGGCATAACAAAACATCAAATTCAGCCAATGTCTTGTCTGTCCAGTTTTTAACCATACGACGTACCGCTTGGGCTTTGCCAAAATAAGCATCATAGTATCCAGCGCTCAAAACAAACGTCCCTAGCATGATTCTGCGTTGTACTTCTTTACCAAAACCTTCACTACGGCTCTTTTTGTATACGCTTTCAAGGTCGCTAACATCCTCAGCACGAAATCCTGCGTGAACGCCGTCAAAACGAGCAAGATTTGAACTAGCCTCTGCGGTGGTTAAAATGTAATAGACAGGCACCAACGCATCCAATAATTCAAATTCTACAGGCTCCACTTTACACCCGGCGTTTTCAAGCAATTCTAATTGTGCTTGGAAGGCCTTTTTCACCGTTGTATCCACCTTTGGGTGATCAACGGCGGTTTTTAGATAGGCTATTTTTTTTGGAGCCAATTTTGTCGCTGGAGCCATGGGTGTTTGTATAGCAGTAGCATCAAAATCGTCTGCACCAGCCATGACTTCCATGACCTTGGTAGCATCTGCTACGTTGGCTGCAAATGGACCAATTTGATCAAAACTGGAAGCATAGGCAATTAATCCATGACGGCTAATTCTTCCATAAGAAGGTTTAAAACCAACAGTTCCGGTGAATGCTGCAGGTTGGCGGATAGAACCTCCAGTATCAGAACCCAACGCCACATGACAAAGACCTGCAGCAACTGCTGCGGCAGAACCGCCACTTGAGCCTCCTGGCACTTTGGTGGGGTCAATAGGGTTTTTTACCGCGCCATAAGCCGAGTTTTCATTGGCTGAACCCATTGCAAATTCATCACAATTTGTCCGCCCTATAAAAACAGCATCTTCAGCTAATAGTCGCTCAACGGCTGTGGCGGAAAACTGGCTTTCAAACCCTTCAAGAATTTTTGACGCAGCACTAACTTTGTGACCGCGGTAACAGATGTTATCCTTTAGAGCGATTACCATTCCAGCAAGTCTGCCTGCCTTTCCTTCAGAAATCTTAAGGTCTATTTTTTTGGCCCGCTCAAGAGCTTCATCACCCCATACTTCTAAAAAAATATTCAGGTCTTTAGTCCGCTCAATTTTGGATAAAAACTCTTGTACCGCTTTTGCAGTGCTGTTCATAGATGAAAGGCTTTTGGCTTATTCCTTTGAATCTTTATCGGAATTGATATCAGATACTCCTTCTTTGAATTCTTTGACACCTCGACCCAAGCCACGCATAAGTTCTGGAATCTTACGACCACCGAATAAAACTAAGACTACAATTAAAATGAGAATCCATTCGTACCCGCCAGGCATTCTTCCAATTAAAAATATTGAAAACATAAATCATGAACTTTATCGTGTTACGAAAGTATCGATTTTTTGCCGGATAACCCGCGGTTAATATTTGAGCAATTCTCGGAGCTTCGAAGCTACTTTTTCAGCATTCGGAAGCATGGCGTGTTCTAGGGTGCTGTTTAAGGGAATGGCTGGTATATCCTCAGCGCCCATAAGCAATACAGGTGCGTCCAAGTTTTCAAAGCATTCCAACTGTATTTTGCCCTGAACAGTACCTGCAAAACTCGGCGAGGCACTTTCTTCAGTTAAGACCAAAACACGACCGTGTTTATTGCTTTCAGATATCACTAATTTTTCGTCCCACGGAGCTAAAGTTCTCAAATCAACTATACTGATTTGTTCGTCAAACTCTTCAGCGGCCTTCAATGCCCAATACACACCCATTCCGTAGGTAATCACCACAACTGCTTCTCCATACAGAATTTTACTTTCGTCTGCTTGTAATGCAACTCGGCCCTTGCCAAATGGAATTACATAATCATCACTTGGTTCTGGAGTTTTGGCTCCCTCTGTGCCCGGTATTTTACTCCAATACAGTCCTTTATGTTCAAAAATAACAACGGGATTGGGGTCATAATAAGCGCTTTTCATGAGCCCTTTTAAATCTGCTCCGGTAGAAGGATAGGCAATTTTTATTCCTCGAATATTCGTGACCACGCTTTCAATAGAAGAGGAATGATAGGGCCCTCCTGAACCATATGCGCCTATGGGAACGCGAATCACTGCGCTGGTGGGCCATTTGCCGTTACTTAAATAATAACTTCGGCTTACCTCAGTGAACAATTGGTTCATACCTGGCCATAAATAGTCGGCAAACTGAACTTCCACAAATGGTCTTAAGCCTACTGTGGCCATACCCACTGTGGACCCAATAATAAACGCTTCTTGAATTGGCGTATTAAATACGCGCTGATCACCAAAACTTTGAGCGAGGGTTGCTGCTTCCCTAAAGACCCCGCCTAGTCTGCCACCCACATCTTGTCCGTACAACAAAGATTCAGGATGTGCAGCCATAAGTTCTTTGATTGCAAAGAGTGCAGCATCAACCATCACGGTGGGGACTGCATCTTTGGGTTCGCGTTCACCTTTTTCTTCCGTTATGGGCGTGGGTGCGAATAGGTGATCAAATAAATCTTCTGGATTAGGATCGGGCATGTTTAAAGCATCTTTATACTGAGCTTCTACAAATGCTTGTGCCTCATTTTCCCATTTAATGAGTTCTTTTTCCGTACTTCCGTCATCTAGACATTGTTGTCGAAGAACAGGGAAAGGATCGCGCAAGGCCGCCTTATCTAGGTCGTCTCTGTACCATTCTTTCCTAACTCCTGAAGTGTGATGATTCAAAAGAGGTACGTCGCAACGAACCAAAAATGGCCGCCGTTCGGTCCTCATAATTTGAATCACTTCGCTAAGCGCTTGAAAGCACTCTATAAAGTTTGAACCGTTGAGGTCTCTTGTTTCAATCCCTGTGAAACCTTTAGCATATTCCACTGCATTACTATGATGAACTTCCTTACGGTTGGCAGAAATATCCCATCCATTGTCTTGAACGAACATAAGTAAAGGGAATTGTTTTAATGCAGCCATATGCATTGCTTCAGAAATTTCGCCTTCTGTCATTGCACTGTCCCCAATGCTACATACAGCGATTGCACCAATATCCTCTTTAGAGGCTAATCCCTGTTTTTCCCGGTATTGAATACCCATAGCAATTCCTGCTGTTGGTATGGCTTGCATTCCTGTAGCAGAGCTCTGGTGAGGAATTTTAGGTTTATCCGAATCATTTAATGAAGGATGGCTATAATAGGTTCTTCCGCCAGAGAATGGGTCGTCTTTTTTTGCTAAGAGCTGAAGCATTAGGTCCTTGGGGGTCATTCCGATTCCTAAAAGAATGCTGTCGTCTCTGTAGTAAGGTGATACAAAATCTTTAGGCTCTAATTGAAGCGCCAATGCTAGTTGTGCTGCTTCATGACCTCGACTGGTAGCATGCACATATTTAGATGTGGTTTCCTTTTCACGCTCATAGAGTGCCGTCATACTCTTAGCTGTTGCCATGAGCTTGAAGGCTTTCTTCAAAGGAATAGTAGGGCTTTTAGGCATTTCTGTGATTGTTTGGGTTCCCTAAAATACGGCTAATCAATAGAACTTAGAGGCACTTAAAATATTCAAATGGCTCTAAACAATGGTTGCAGGCGTACTGGCTTTTGCATGGGGTACTCCCATGTCTACTTAGCATACGTGTATTGTAACTTTTACACTTTGGACAACTCACCTTTGGTGCTTCAGCGAAAAGAACTCGCTTATCAATACTTTCTTTTAACGGAGGAGCAATTCCGTACTCTTCCATTTTAATTCGACCTTCTTCTGAAATCCAGTCCGTTGTCCATGGCGGCTGAAGTTGTTGTTCCACAATAAAAGGAAGTTGCATAACGTACATTGCCTCCTTGATATCTTGTTCCATGCGGTCCATGGCAGGACAACCCACATAAGTGGGGCTTATGGTGATTTGATACACAAGATCAGATTGAGAAATAGATAAATCCGGGTGCGTTTTTTGGAAAAGCTCTATCGCTATAGAATATCTACTATCCTCCTTTGGAAGAACAGTTACTTCTCTTAAAATACCCATGTCGTGCAAACTCATAACCGGTATCTCAGGATCTTTGACCCTTCCAAGATGCTCGTATATGGTGGCACTCTGATTCATTTAACCTGAAATAGCGCGCAAAATGTCTTGGCCATTTGCAAAAATCAATAGACCCAAAAGAATAAAGAACCCAATCATCTGTGCAACCTCTAAAACTTTTATGGAAGGCTTTTTTCCTGTAACCATCTCTATTGTGGTAAATACAACGTGTCCTCCGTCGAGCGCGGGTATGGGCAAAATATTAAGGAATCCCAGCATAATGCTTAAGAAAGCCGTGAATTCCCAGAAATGTCTCCAATCCCAAATCTTGTCGTATTGCTTTAAGATGGTGAGAAAACCACCTACTTCCTTATACGCCTCGGTTTTTGGATTAAAAATTAGCTTGAATTGACGTACATACCCATTTAGTTTGGCAACAACTTCATCACCTGCTCCGGTTAAAGCGGCAGCAAAAGTGTAGGGTTTATTCTTTATTTCATAGTATTTGAATACTTCTGTGGTGTTGTAGACACCTAGCTTTCCGTTTTCGGGTAAAGTGAAATGGAGTGTATCTAAAACACCTTCTCTGAAGTAGGTTAGGCTAATGTCCTTATTGGCATAACTGGGCAAGATTTTTTTGTATTGGTCAAAGAACAGCATCTGTGCGCCGTTTAACCCTACAATACTATCTCCTAACTCAAGTCCTGCGCGCTCTCCAAAGCTGCCTTCTGCAAAACCTCCAACAACATAAGGCATTCGAGGCTTGATAAGCCCAACAAACTTTTTGTTCTTTATCATTTCCTCAATGTATTCTACGGCTATAGGAATGCGTACCTCTTGACCGTCGCGCTCTACCACAAGATCTTCCCCTTGGCTTAGAAGAATTTCTAATGCCGTCTCACTGTAACTTTCCGGTGTATAATCTCCAATGCGTAGAATTTTATCTCCATGTTGAATCCCCATTTCTAGGCCAATTTCATTGGTCCAAATACCATTAACTAAAGATTCATTGGGCAGATAGTCTTTTCCGTAACCCATTAGAAGGAATACGTAGATGAAATAGGCTGTGAGAAAATTCATAATTACCCCTCCAGTAAGAACAATAATACGCTGCCAAGCGGGTTTTGCTCTGAATTCCCATTCTTCTGGCACCTCGCTAAGGTTCTCGGTGTCCATACTTTCATCAACCATCCCCTCAATCTTGACATAGCCTCCTAGAGGAATCCAGCCTATGCCCCATTCTGTCTCGCCAATTTTCTTTTTGAGGATGGAAAATTTGTAGTCAAAAAAGAGATAGAATTTGGAAACTTTAATGCCAAAATACTTAGCAGGCAAGAAATGACCGAATTCGTGAATGACAATCAATAAGGAGAGGCCGAGAAGAAATTGTGCGATTTGTATTAGCATGCGCTATGAGCTCTTAATTTGAGGATGTAAAAGTAACACCCTACAGGTTAGATAAGAATAAGTGCCTTACTTTCTTAATAATAAAAGGATGTTAAAAGTTAGCTTCAAATTACTTCAAGTTCTTTTCCAACTTTTACGAAAGCAGAGATAGCTCGATCTAAATGCTCCTTATTATGTCCTGCGCTTAATTGAACTCGAATTCTAGCCTGGCCTTTTGGGACTACCGGATAAAAGAAACCAATGACATAAATTCCTTCTTCCAATAAGCGATCTGCGAAATTTTGGCTGAGAGCAGCATCATAAAGCATTATAGGGACAATTGCGCTATCACCATCTTTAAAGTCAAAACCAGCGTCTTTAATTCCCTTTTTGAAATAGTTAATGTTCCATTCTAGTCTATCCCTTAGTTCTGTGCTTTCGCTGAGGAGATTAAAGACTTCTATGGATGCACCAACGATTGAAGGAGCGAGAGAATTAGAAAATAAGTAAGGTCTAGATTTTTGACGGAGCATTTCTATAATTTCTTTCCTGCCAGTTGTAAAACCACCCATTGCTCCTCCTAAAGCTTTGCCCAAGGTTCCAGTTATGATATCAACCCTACCAAGGACATTTTTGAGTTCAACGGTGCCACGTCCACTTTTTCCAATAAATCCGGTCGCATGGCATTCATCTACCATGACCAAAGCATCATACTTGTCTGCTAAATCACATATTTTATCTAATTGGGCTACATAGCCGTCCATGGAGAAAACACCATCCGTTACAATAATCTTAAACCGAGCATTTTCAGCAGATTTCAACTGTTGCTCTAAATCCGCCATGTCATTATTCGCATAGCGATATCTGCTCGCCTTACAAAGGCGAACTCCGTCAATAATCGAAGCGTGATTGAGGCTGTCGGAAATGATGGCGTCTTGATCTGTAAGTAATGGTTCAAAAACACCGCCATTAGCATCAAAGGCGGCGGCATAAAGTATGGTGTCCTCCGTCTTCAGAAATTCCGCAATCTTCGCTTCTAAGTTTTTATGAATATCCTGCGTTCCGCATATGAATCTAACAGAACTCATACCAAAACCATGCGTTTCTAAGGCGTTATGTGCAGCTTGTAAGACTCTTGGGTGGGAGCTCAAGCCTAAATAGTTATTGGAGCAAAAGTTCAATACATCTGTTCCCTCCGTAGTCTTGATAATTGCGTCTTGCGGTGTAGTAATAATCCGTTCTCTTTTGAACAGCCCTGATTCTTTAATTGCAGCCAATTCTTGGCTGAGGTGGTTTTTTAACTCTCCGTACATCTAGGTAATTTTCTATGATTGATTACAAGGTTATTCCATGAACTTTTGACTATTGGCCCAGTCAATGCTCTCTTTCAAGCAATGTAATGATCGATCAGCGCCGCAAATATCTTGTTCTATATAATAATGTTTCATCCCACTTAGTTCAGCATAAGAAAAGATTCTTTCCCAATCCAATATGCCTTGACCAACAGGTACCTGGGTGATGGTATCTGCTGCAAAGTCTTTAACATGCCAAAGCGGAAACATACCTGGATATTTTTTGATCCAATGTACAGGGTCTTCTCCGGCAAACGCAACCCAGTGGATGTCCATTTCAAAGACTACCCCTTCATCTTTTAAGGTGCTCACTAAATAATCAAACGGAATCATTCCGTTTTCTAAAGGTTTAAATTCAAACTCATGGTTGTGCCAAGCGGCTACCATGCCTCTTTCTTTGCATGCTGCACTCAATTTTAATAAATATTGTGCTAAGTATTCATATCCTTTTAAGTTACGCCAACCTTCACTCATCCAAGGGATAATCACCCATTTTTGATTTAGTGTTTCTGCAGCATCTAACATGTTTTCAATTGTAGTTGTGTCTATGGGTTCAGGGGTGTTTGTCGCAAGCTGCATAGGCATATAATGCCCGCTAGGGGATACTAGGGAAGCGCTATCAATAGTTTTTTTGAACTGCTTTGGGCTTTGGCCAAAAAAAGTGCCTTCTTGATAACCAAAGGACTCTACCTGAACATACCCCATGTTGGCGCTAGAAATCAAAGAGGCACTCAGCATAGAATCGTTTGTCAATTCCTCTCTAATTGTATACAATTGGTAACCTTTTTTGTATTTGGCCATTGTCTCGGTTTCTTTTACAGGAACAGCGTCTTGGGGACCTTTATTACAAGCTATCAAGAGAAAAACTGGCAAAAAAGCGCTGATTAAAATGTTGGACTTCATATTAACAAATATTTGCAGTTGTAAAGTACCCGAAATGTTTCAAATTTGTTGGTATGCGGATAGACAAATTTCTTTGGTGCGTAAGATTGTTCAAAACGCGCAGTATTTCTAGTGAGGCGGTGCGTTCCGGAAAAGTCTTGATTGCAGGGGCGCCTGTTAAGGCAAGTCGTGAAGTTAAGCTAGGGGAGGAGATTACCATTAAGAGACACGGGTTTGATGAAGCAATAAAGATTATTGACATACCGAAAAATAGAGTAGCCGCGAAGCTTTTAGTCGATTTAATTGAAGACATTACCTGTGATCAAGAAATTCAAAAAAGGGAATTTCTTCGCTTGGCGAGGAATGTTACACGTAAAAAAGGGCTAGGAAGACCCACAAAAAAGGACCGCCGAGATTTAGATGATTTGGCGTTGTAAATCAGGTAAATAAGATGAGGCCGACAAATGCGAAATCCTATTAATACTAGCTTAGCGATGCGTTTAGGAGGTGCTGTCCGGTTTTTGTCCGGTTTTCAAGACGCGTCATGTAGAATATGTTTTAGATTTTTGAGTGTACATCGAACATTTCATAAATCTTAAAGCTCGATCATGATTAACAACAAACACATCAAGTCGCTGGCTGCAGCCTTTGTTCTTGTGCTTTCATCTTTTTCAATGAATGCACAATATAAGGGTGTTGTCTTGGATGCGGCAGACAACTCACCTCTACCTGGAGCTGTAATTACTTCGGGTCAAAATTCAGCCATGACAGACATGGATGGACGCTGGTCCTTAGATGCCAAAAAGGGTGCTGAAGCTCAAATATCATTCGTAGGATACGTTTCCAAAACGATTCTATTGGGTGATGAAAAAAACATTTCGATTAAACTTTCGTACGACCAAGCCGGTTCAACACTAGATGAAGTAGTTGTTGTAGGATACGGTGTTCAGAAGAAATCAAACGTAACTGGTGCCATTTCTTCTGTAAAATCAGAGGATTTGGAGGATTTACAATTGCCGAGAATTGAAACTGCATTACAGGGTAGAACTTCGGGGGTAACTGTGGTTCAAAGTTCTGGTCAACCGGGATCAGGTTCTATGATACGCATTAGAGGAACGTCATCTATTAATGGCTCTGATCCTCTATTCGTAGTCGACGGTGTGATCATAGGTGGTGGTATAGATTTCTTGAATCCAGGAGATATTGAAACCATTGAAGTTCTCAAGGATGCAGCGTCAGCTGCAATCTATGGGGCAAGGGGTGCAAATGGAGTTATCATTGTAACTACCAAGAATGGGTCAAAAATAAAAGGTATGGAGGTTAAAGTGACCTCATATACAGGTGTTCAAAATCCATGGAAAACCATTCCACTATTGAATGCTACGGAATACGCTACCATTATGAATGAAATGTCCGCCGCAGCTGGACAACCAAAATTATATGACAATCCGGCGTCCTATGGTGATGGGACCAACTGGCAAAGTCATGTATTTAATCCAAACGCAATTATGCGTAGTAGTGACGTAAGTATTGCAGGTGCCACAAATAAAGGTTCCTATTACGCTTCCGTAAGCAACTTTAACCAAGAGGGAATTGTTGCAGAGGGGAAATCATACTACGAGCGTTTAGCAGCTAGATTAAACACTGTCACAAACGTCAATGACCGATTAACAGTTGGTTGGAACGTTGCATATACCCACAATCAAAGTAATGGGGTAGCAGAGAACACAGAATGGGGATCGCCATTAGGTCGCGCATTAAATATTGATCCAATTACTCCCTTATACGAGACAGATCCTACAATTTTAGCCTCTGCTCCATATTCTTCAGGTGGAGTTCTTAGAGGAAACCTAGTAAGAGATGCTGGAGGGATTTATGGTATTTCGAACAGAGTAACTTCTGAAATCCTTAATCCAGTTGCCGCATACAGCATTATCAACAATTACGGCTGGGCAGATAAGATAGTCAATAATACTTATGCAGAATTCGAGGTATTACCTCGCTTGAAGGTAAGATCAAGTATGGGTATCGA
The DNA here is from genome assembly GCA_038139395.1 of Cryomorphaceae bacterium. Classification (GTDB taxonomy): domain Bacteria; phylum Bacteroidota; class Bacteroidia; order Flavobacteriales; family Schleiferiaceae; genus UBA10364. Next base: position 14,040 of record JAYOSU010000023.1, on the reverse strand, counting down.
TTTAGCTTTCTGGGGTAGTGATGGATTTACGCCTTCTCACTATTTGAATGCAACCAACTTGTTGGATACGAACAACGTGTATTCAAGTTTCAACAGAGGCTTTACTTGGATTTGGGATAATACTGTGACCTACAGCCACTCAACTGGTAAGCACAATATGAGCTATTTGGCAGGACACAGTGCCCAAGCAGTAAATGGTAGATATATAGGAGGAAACAAGCGAGATGTTCCAACTCAAGATTTCCAAGATGCAACCATAGACTATGGTAGAAATGAAGATTCAGAGCAAATTTACGGCGGTAAATGGGAGCGTTATGCGATTGAGTCTTACTTCGCTCGTGCGAATTACGATTACGATGGTAAGTACGTTGCAACGGCTGTGTTGAGAGCTGACGCTTCTTCACGATTTGGACAAAATTACCGTTGGGGATATTTCCCATCTATTTCTGCAGGATGGAACTTACATAAAGAAGATTTCTGGGTTTATGACAACGTGAACCAATTGAAACTTAAGGCAGGTTACGGACTTAACGGTAGTGATGCCGCTGGTTCCCTAGAGTATGCCTCAACTATTATAGGTGGTCGTTCATATACTTTTGGTAGAAACGAGGTATTAACAAATGGAACTACCTTAGCACAGGTGGCAAACCCAGATTTACGCTGGGAAAGTGTAGCACAATTAAACATTGGTGCTGAAATTCGTGCTTACGATTACTTGACATTCGGATTCGATGTGTTCAATCGTAAGACTAACGATATGAAAACACGTCCACCTCTTCCATCATATATTGGAAACGATCCGTCAACTGCCAACGTCGGTTCTATGTTAAACCAAGGTGTAGACATGGAATTTGGATACGATCGTACTTACAGCAAGAACTTTTCTTTTGGTGTAAGCGGTAACTTAAGTTTCATCAAAAATGAAGTTGTTCTCATTGGTAATGATGCAGGTTACTTAACTGGTGCTGGTTGGGGTACTCAAGGAATTGAGATTACACGTATTACCGAAGGCCTCCCAATTGGTTACTTATTTGGTTATCAAACAGATGGAATTTTCCAAAACATGGATGAGGTATACGGTTATACTTCAGATAATGGAGATACTATACAGCCTTTGGCCAAGCCAGGCGATTTCAAATTCAAGGATTTGAATGGTGATGGAGAAATCACAGCAGACGATAGAACCATGATTGGAAATCCTACACCAGATTGGACGGCAGGTATTACAATTGATGTGCGATATAAAAACTGGGATTTGAATGTATTCGGTCAAGGAGTTTTTGGAAACGATATTTACAATGCTTCGCGTCGTTATGACTTACCAACTGCTAATATGCCAGCTACAGCAATTGACAGATGGACAGGAGAGGGAACTTCTAATACACATCCTCGTCTAACATTCGATGATCGTAACAGAAACTTTGCGCGTAGTTCTGATTTCTATGTTGAAGACGGGAGTTTCTTCCGTTTGAAGTCTTTGCAGCTCGGTTACAATATATCAGGTGGTTTCGCCGAGAAAATTGGCGTTGGCAAAATGCGAATTTATTATGCGGGAACCAACCTACTCACCTTCACTAAGTATAGCGGTTTTGATCCGGAGATTGGTGCTGGTATGGGTATTGATAGAGGTATATACCCTCAAGCTCGCGTGAACACGATTGGTTTGAACATCACATTTAAATAATAATAAGACATGAATAAGTTGAATAAAACAAATAGTTTTTGGATCAGCCTCTCGCTAGCATTTGCTTTAGTGTTAGGGTCTTGTTCTAAAGATTTCTTAGATACTCGTCCTGTAGGTCGTGTACTTGAGGTAAACTATTACCAGACACAAGACCAGGCATTTGAAGCCTTAGTGAGCGTTTATGACGTATTACAATGGAACGATCAATGGGGCTTTACAATGTTCCGTTTTTTACAGAATGTTGCCTCTGATGATACCTATGCGGGCGGAAGTGATGCTTCTGATCAGCCTTCATGGGTGGCATATGATAATTTTACGCTAACTCCAAACCTTGGGCCACAAAGAGGCTTTTGGCAAAAGTGTTACAAAGGGATTTATCGTGCTAACCTCTATTTAGAGCGAATTGATGGAATTGAAGACGCTTCAGAGCCATTCAGAGTCCGCACAAAAGCAGAGGCTAGATTCCTTCGTGCAAAATTCTACTTTGATCTTGTTCGTCTTTTCGGAAACGTACCATTTATAGACCATACTTTAGGTGCCGAAGAGTACTTCACCATAGATCAAGTTGGTCCAGAAAGTGTATATCCTTTAATTATTTCTGATCTAGAGGCAGCAATTGTTGACTTACCAGTTTCAGTGAGCGAAAATCAATTAGGCCGAGTAACAAAAGGGGCTGCAGAGGCACTTCTTGCACGTGTTTTATTGTTTGAAAATGACGAGTCTAAAATGGGACAAGTGGCCTCTCTTTGTGAATCGGTTATACAGTCAGGGGAATATTCTCTTCTTAGTAGCTTCGGCGATATTTGGACTAAGGACGGCGAATGGTCTTCAGAAAGTGTATTTGAAATCACGTACAGCGAAAACTCTACCTCTGATTGGGGATCTTTTGGCTGGGGAGGCGGAGAAGGCAATGTAGGTGTGCAATTCATTGGGATGCGCGACTATAATGGGCCTACTTATGCTACCGGCTGGAGCTTCTGCCCTATATCAACGGAATTGCAATCGGATATGTTAGGTGATCCAAGATATAGTCAAACGATTATTGACGCGAGTACTATTCCTGGTGCTTCATATACTCCTGGTTATCAAAATACGGGATACTTCATGCGTAAATATGCCCCTCTAGCGGATAATGTTGCACCTGATGGTGATCCTGCTTTGAATTGGGGAAATAACATCCGTGAGATTCGTTATGCAGATGTCTTATTGATGGCGGCTGAAGGATTAGTTCGCAGTAATGGATCGGAGGGAACTGCTCGCACTTATTTGAATGAAGTAAGAAACCGTGTAGGACTTCCTCCTGTAAATAGCTCAGGTTCTCAGCTATTAGAAGATATTTACACAGAGAGACGATTTGAATTGGCAACGGAAGGTCATAGGTTCTTTGATTTGTTAAGAACCGGCAAGGCAGAGCAAGTATTGGGAGGACAAGGATTTGTTCAGTCGATTCACAAATATTTGCCAATTCCGCAGCAAGAAATTGATGCAAGTCAAGGAGTATTAACCCAGAATCCTGGATATTAAAATTTAGAATTATGTTGAAGAAAATCGCATTTTTCACAATCCTTGCTTTAGGTTTCGCTTCATGCGAACCAAGCGAGAAGAGTCACACAGAGCTTGGAGCTTTGCCAGTGGCAGACTATCAAATGACATATATTGATAGCAATAACGTTCAACTTACTTCCAATTCTTCAGGAGATCCGTTTTTATTCTCTTGGGAAATTGAAGGTGTGGGTACATACACCGGAGCAACAGTAGATGTATTTATTGGAGATATTGGTGTTTATGAATTAAAGCACACAGTATTTAATCAGGGGGGGTCGGCTTCAGTAACAGGCCAAATTGAAATCTTCAAGGACGGCCCTCAACCATGCGTTGGTGCTGTAGAATGGCTTACTGAGTGTAATGAACGAACCTGGAAAATAGCTCCTCAAGACGGTTCTTTATGGGTTGGTACTCCAAGTCAAACGTGGTGGGCAATTTCAGGAAATGTAGCAGGAGATCGTCCATGTACTTACAACGATGAATGGACTTTCCAAGCAGACGGCGATATGATGTATAATTCTAATGGTGATTTTTGGGGAGAGTCTTTCTTTGGATTTTCACCAGAAGGTTGTTATCCAGAATCAGATTTAGTTGGTCCTTTAGCAGGATGGCAGAGTGGAACACATGGTTTCGAGATTATACCTGCTAATAATGATCATCCTGATCAAATAAAGGTTATTGGCCTTGGTGCATTTATAGGACTGCACAAGGTGGCCAATGGAGCTGAAGTTAGTGGACCACAGCAAGAAATCACCTACGACATTTTGTCCATGACAGAGATTGACGGTAAACGTTACATGGAAATTGAAATTGGTTTCCAAGCTGGTGGTGAAGGACTATGGCGTTTTACCCTTTATTCGGAATCGTAACTGAATGAAAAGGTTATTCTACATAACAAGTGTTTTTTTAGCGTTCCTCGCAACTTCTAGTTGCGAGGAACCAACTGTACCCCGCCTAAGTGCAGATGACATTGAGATAGATGAAGGGAATTCAACCTTTGTTTTAGATTTTTACGTTTACTTAACGGAACCAGCAAGTAAAAAAGTCATTGTTGATTATACAACAAGTGGTGTGAGTGCGATAGCTGGCGAGGATTTTGAATTGGCACAAGGTGTTCTGGAAATAGAAAAAGGCGAAACCACCGGACAAATATCATTGACGATTTTAGGAGATGTTGACCCGGAAGGAACGGAGTCTTTTTGGATTTCTTTTAGCAATCCTCAAAACGTAACAATCCCCGAGCCCTATGCTCAAATCACCTTGAAAAATGATGATGGTGCGCCTCCAATTGACAATACAGGTTACACTTCACCAAGCAGCTATTCAGGTTACAATCTAGTTTGGGAAGAAGAGTTTGATGGAAGTAGTTTGGACCTTACGGACTGGAACTATGAAACTGGGGCATCCGGGTGGGGCAATAATGAGAGCCAATACTATCGTTCTGGAAATAAGAATGCTGAGCTTGACCAAGGTTACTTACGTATAACAGCAAAAGAAGAAACACATCTTGGCGCGCCCTACACTTCTGCTAGATTAACAACTCAGGGCAAAGAGAGCTTTCAATACGGCCGAATAGACATTCGTGCAAAGGTGCCTTACGGTCAAGGTATTTGGCCAGCACTCTGGATGCTTGGAGATAATTTTGGTTCTGCTGGATGGCCTACTTGCGGTGAAATAGACATCATGGAGCTGATAGGTGGTGATGGTTATAATGACCGTACGGTATATGGCACGGCTCATTGGTCAAATAACGGAAGTCATGCCGAGTACGGAGGAAACAAAAGTTTACCTTTAGGAGAAAAATACAATGATGAATTTCATGTTTTTTCTATAGTATGGAATAGTAATTCCATTAGATGGTATGTTGATAACTCGCTATACCATACTATGAATACCGCGTCGTTGACAGCGTTTCAAAACAAGTTCTTTTTTATTTTAAACATAGCGGTAGAAGGGAATTGGCCCGGACCTGTTGGACCATCAACGCAATTTCCACAATATATGCTAGTTGACTACATACGAGTTTTTCAATAATTAATAAACAATAAATAATCATGAAGAAAATCTACTTTACTTTTTTAATGATGTTACCATTTATAGGTTTTTCCCAAAACTATAATGTAACATTATCGGTTAATGCCGAAAACATTACTGTTGGACCCAACGGTGTTTATGCAGGGGGAGGATTCCTAGGGGGGTCTGATGCCTATGCAATGGATGATTCAGATAGCGATGATGTTTGGGTAGTAACTCTTTCTTTAGATCCAGCTGTCGCGAACGGCGGTAAATTTATTTTCCTTAACAGTCCAACAGGCGCAGCAGATTGGGGTACTAAAGAAGTTTTGGCAGGTTTACCATGTGGTGATCCAGCAAATTATGACGATAGAACAATGCCCACTCTAACAGGTGATACCACTTTGTTGTTCTGTTTTGGAGCGTGTACTACTGATGGTACATGTCCAGCGCCACCGACGCCAAAGGATATTACACTATCTGTAGACATGAATTGCTATACTGGTACAGCTTCAGTTGCAAACGGTGTGTATGTTAATGGGACATTCAATGGTTGGAATGGAACGTCGAATCCTATGGACGACTCGGACGGTGACGGTGTTTATACCGTAACCTTGTCACTAACTGTTCCAGCAATTGAATACAAATTCACGGTAGACGGTTGGACAGATCAAGAGCTGTTTGATACAACTTATGCTTGTACTAAAACCTCAGGTGCATTTACAAATCGTTTGCTTGAAATGACTGGAGATACAATTGTTCCAGCCTTTGGTTGGAATGAGTGTGGACCTTGTGCAACAAACGTTGGTATTTCAGAAGAATTGACTTCGTTCATAGTAAAGCCAAATCCTGCATCTGATGTATTGTTTGTAGAAAACACAGCGGGTACATCATCAAATGTTTCTGTTTACAGCATAACTGGTGCGCTTGTTTTGTCAGAGAGATTTGAAAATGAGGTGAGATTGGACGTTGCTTCACTTCCTCGTGGAATGTACATTGTACGAATGGAAAATGGTCAAGAAGAAAAGGTGGTTCGCGTTGCCTTAAAGTAAATTTGACTGAACATATTTGAAAGTATTTTAAGGGACCCGATTCGGGTCCCTTTTTCGTTTTGTAACTTGCGCGAATGAGAAGCGGGTTGTGGCTTATAATTTTTGTCTTGGGTGTGTCCGGTTTATTCGGTCAATCATTTTCGTCAATAGATGACAGACTGGGCCTAAATCATCCTACTGTATATGATATAGAACAAGACCCATGGGGCTTTATATGGATAGGCACCCGAGATGGATTGTACAAGTTCAACGAAGGAAGGGCAAATCAGGTTTCTTTCTTAGACTCTACAGATTTGCGAAGATCAAATAATGTTCAAAGTTTATTGGTTTCGCAGGATTCTACCCTATACATAGGTCTACAACTTGGCGGACTAATGGGATACGATCTTTCTACGATGAGTATCATACCCGATGATAAAATTCCTCAATTACCCAAGGATTTATCAGTTATTTCATTGTATCAATCCAACAAAGGAACATTGTGGGCGGGTACCGCTGGTGCCGGGATATATTATTTGTTGCCTGAATCAAACAGATGGAAAAGACTTAAGGAGGATAAATTTCCAAACGAACTCTTTTTCTGTTTTGATTTTGCTCAACAGGGAGATACGATTTGGTTGGCAACTACTGGTGGCGCTTTACTTTATGTTACAGAACTTGATTTAGCTGTACATGAGATGCCTGCCAATGCAGAGGTTGGTTCTTATAGAAAATCTGTGGACGTACTTCATAATTCGGTTGCATATGGTGTTGAAGATCAAGGTTTATTTATCCTTGATTCATTACGAACATCGTTCATTAAATATGAGGAATTAGAAAATTTTTGGCCGCGTGATGTAAAGTTTATTGGTCAGGATTTATGGGTTTCCACAGATGGCGAAGGCCTGTTTAAGATATCCAATAATGGAGTGAGTCACTATTCGAAAAATGAAAAACAATCGGGTTTAGCATCTAACCAATTTTATGGTATTTACCCTTTAAATAATGAGGTCTGGCTAGGGACTTTTAATGCTGGAATTGCAATAATACCTGAGTCAGAAGAATTAATAGTCCAGTTGCCAAGGGATGAAAATTATGCTAATACCAGTGTTCAAAGTGCCATTAGCCTTATTGCTGAAAATGGTATTTGGGTAGGTTATGATGGTGATGGCTTAAAGAACTACAAACAGCTTCAAGGGCAATGGATGGAATTCATGCTTTTTGATTACAGGTATCCGAAGGTAATAACGAGCCTAATAAAATTTGGCGATGAAATATGGATAGGGAGTCTTTCTGAAGGTATTTATGTGTTGGACCAATGGGGAATGATTAAGAGAACTTATTCATCTACTTCTGAAAATCCTTTGGGCCTAAGTAATTCTAATATTTGGTCCATGAAAAAGACATGGGGGGATAGTCTTTGGATTGGGACCCTTTCTGGATTGCAATTTTGGGACGGAGCTCAATTTATTTCACCATTTGATGATGCATGGGAGGCAGGAAGGAATATCATGGATTTGGAATTCGACGGCAAGAAACTTTGGATAGGGTCTGAGTTTGAAGGGCTGTTTTCTTTGGATCATTCGGGTACGTTAGAGAGGTTTGAATTGGACAATTCAGTATTGGATTTACACCAGTATCAAAACAATATAATTATAGCCACAGAAGGTGCAGGAATCCTAGCCTTAAGAAACGGGGCGATTGACACGGTGATTGACAATCAGGGGTATATGAATGCATATTCATTAGCTTCATTAGAAAGCGAGCTTTTTGCAACTACTTCAATTGGATTATTGAGATTGTATTTGAGTGAAGCAGGTGAATGGAAATATGAGGTTCTAAGAGAACTGAATCAATTGCAAGTAGGCTCGCCAAATCGAAAGTCCCTAGTTTCTATGAATGAAAGACTTTATGTAGGAGGAACAAAAGGTGTTGCTGAACTCAATGTACAGAAAATGACTGTTTCAGATGTTCCAGATATAATCATGACATCTGTGCTTTCGGATAATTTGAGAATTCCGTTTAATGTAACAACGAATGATTCAAAAGATCTAAATCAGGTTGTTTTTGAGCCCGGTGTAAAGTCAATAAGATTCAATTTTGAATTAGTTAGTACGCAACTTAGAAGCGGGATAAATACATCTTATAGAATCAAACAGTTAGACGAGTCTTGGAAAAATATTGCCTATGGCCTGCGTTCAATAGATTTACCGGAATTGAATCATGGAAGTTATACTTTGGAAATTCAAGCAGTCGGTTCAAATAATAAATACACGACACTAACGATACCATTTAAGATTGAATCTTTCTTATGGCAAAGGTCTTGGTTCCAGGCGATGTGCTTGATACTTTTAATTTCAGCAATTGTACTGTCCGTATATATTTATCAGGATAGGAAGTTCCAATCAACAAGACTTGAGCTCGTTGAAATGGAGAAGGAATTGCTCAAGTCTAGAGCAGCTGAGTTAGAAGTCAAAACAGAAAAACAAAAGGCGGAATTGAGCTTCCAGCTTTTAAAAACATCAAGCCGTTTAGAATTATTAAAAGGATTTAAAGATCGCTTAATTAGGGAAAGTCAAAAGAAAGGACTCGCTGCAGAAGTATTGCAATTTCTTAAGAGTTTGACACGAGAGTTAAATAGAGAATTACAAAGCGAAAATTACTGGGATCACTTTGAACGAAACTATAGAGAGTTGCATGAAGAGTTTTCGGCGAATCTAAAGAAATCGTACCCTGACTTAACCAAAGGTGAAATTCGACTAAGCTATCTTTTAAGACAAAAGATGAGCAATAAAGAGGTGGCTAATGTTTTAAATGTAAGTCCAGCAGCTGTTGAAAAGGCGAAATACAGGTTGAAAAAAAAGTTGGGAATTGACAAAGGAAGTTCTTTGGATAATTTCATTCAGGATTTATAATCAAGTTATCATTCCCGTTCTTAAAAATCGAATTATCGCTTAATAAGCAGGGTTGTTGCCTAGGTAGGACATAAGTAAGACCTCAACACATTAAGGTCACAGGTGCTCTGCCGTGTGCAGTTTATTGAATAAGTTTGAGGTAACAACACATCTTTACATGAGAAAATTAATTGTATTTATTATAAGCTTTTGGACCGTATCGCTTTCAGCTCAGTACGTTCATACCAATGGTAAGGCTATTGTAAAAGGAAATGGTGATACTCTTTTAATTCGCGCTATGGGTGTAGGCGGATGGATGGTACAAGAAGGATACATGTTGCAAACGGCATCGTTTGCCAGTCCTCAGCACAAAATAAGAGACACTATACAAGACTTAATTGGTCCAGCGGCTACCGATGCGTTCTATGATGCATGGTTGGAAAACCATTTTAATAGAGCAGATGTGGATTCATTGGCCGCTTGGGGATTTAATGCCGTCCGTGTGCCAATGCATTATAACTTATTTACTTTACCCATAGAAGATGAACCAGTAGTTGGTCAAAACACATGGTTAACTAAAGGGTTTGATCTTTTGGATTCCGTAGTTAAGTGGAGTGAGGATGCAGGAATATATGTGATTCTAGATTTACATGCGGCTCCAGGGGGGCAGGGATATGATTCTGGTATTAGTGATTATGATCCTTCAAAACCATCTTTATGGGAGAGCGCATTTAATAAATCCAAAACGGTAGCCCTTTGGAAAAAGTTGGCGGAACATTTTGCCAATGACACCACTATTGCGGGGTATGATTTAATTAATGAACCAAATTGGAATTTACCTGGAGGAGGTCCACTTAGAGCTCTTTATGAAGATATTACAGATAGTATACGCAGCGTTGATACCAATCACTTGATTTTCATAGAAGGTAACTGGTTTGCAAATACATTCACTGGTCTTACGCCTCCATGGGATAACAATATGGCGTATTCGCCACATAAATATTGGTCGCCAGTCAATAGCGTAGCGGATATTCAATATGGTCTAGACCTGCGAGACGCATACAATGTGCCTATATGGTTTGGTGAAACGGGAGAAAATTCTAATGCTTGGTATACTGGACTTATTACCATTATGGAATCTGAAGGCGTCGGTTGGGCGTGGTGGCCTTTGAAGAAGATTGAAACCATTAATGCTCCATTGAGTATTACGAAGAGCCCGGGTTATCAAAACCTTTTGAATTATTGGAGTGGTGGTGGAACTGCGCCGAGCATTGCAGCGGCAACTTCTACACTTATGCAATTAACCACAGATCTTAAAGCAGAAAATTGCATCTATAACAGAGGAGTTATAGATGCTATGTTCCGTCAAATATATGACACTACTGCTGTTGCTTGGAGGGATCATGTATTACCAGGAGTGATCCATGCCTCCGAATATGATATGGGTCCTTTGGGAGTAGCATATTATGATACTGAGTCGATGCAACTGAACCCACCTCCCGCTTGGAATAGTGGATGGACCTACAGAAATGATGGTGTAGACATAGAGCGGTTGATAGACTTTGTGAATAGCAACGGCTATATGGTTGGGTTTGTAGATACTGATGATTGGATGCAATATACTGTTGACATTCCGCAGGATAGTGTTTATACCGTAACCATTAGGCAAGGAGCGGGAAGTTCAACTGGAGGAAATTTTTATTTTGAGGCGGACGGAGTTAGACTCACGCCAAACTACTATGCCACAAACACCGGCAGTTGGACGGTCATGGCGGATAAAGTCATTCCCAATGTAATTCTGTCAAGTGAGGATAAGGCCTTGCGATTTGTCGCAAATTCGGGAGGGTTTAATGTCTCAAGTTTTGAATTTGAGGCAACAGGTAGCACAACAACATTAGATGCAGAATATGTTCATTCATTAACGCATACTTACACTCAAATTGAAATCCAAACCAATAAACCTGTTGATACTGCAAACCTAGGAAATACAAGTGCGTTCTATGTAACTATAAACGGAACCCAGAGCCCTGTAGTTCAAATTGATCCAAGCCAGAATAATTCTAGGAACTTAATTCTAACCCTAGCGAATTCTATGACCTTTTTGGACGAAATGAAGGTTTCGTATTCAGGTACTTCATTGAAAGCAAAGGACGGTACTGAAGTGAAGCCATTTACTCTAGAACTTGTAGAGAACAATTTGCCAACAGTTCATGTTATTCCTGGCAAAATTGAAGCTGAAGAATATACCTCAATGGATGGTATTTCGTTAGAAAACACCACAGACGCCGGTGGCGGACAAAATATTGGATATCTAGATGCTGGAGACTATTTGCTCTACGATGTCAAAGTATTGCATAACGCTACCTATTCAATTGACTATCGTCATGCTTCCCAAAGTAATGGAGTCATTCAATTTGAGTTATTTGATACGCTGGGGACACTTATAAGCACGCTTCCAATGGCAACTCTAGCATCCACCGGAGGGTGGCAAACATGGACTACTACGAACGAGAATGCCGGTGTATTAGCTTCCGGTGATTATATATTGAAGCTTAACGTTATTCAAGCACCGGTAAATATCAACTGGTTTAATTTTGTTAAAGGAGTTGGTATCGCGGAAGAGGCAATAGAAGATGGCTTGATGTTATTCCCAAACCCAACTAGAGACGGTTTTACAGTTAGAGGGGCGTGGGAGGATCAGACTCCGCTACAGATATTTATTTATGACGATTCAGGCAAGCTTTGGTACAGAGAGGAAGGGAATTACCGCGAGGATTATTTTATCTCAACAGCGGATTTGAATTCGGGTACATATTATGTAACTGCCGTTGCACCAGGAAACAGGTATACTGAAAAATTAGTGGTATTGAAATAATCTAGTTGCTAAACCAAAGGTCTTGCAGTCTGATTTGCTCTTGACTGAGGTTTTGCCTAAAGAAAATTCTATGCTTTTCATTCCGTACCTCAATAGATTCAACGGTGTACGGTATGGTCAATTTTTGATTGCCTCTTTCCACGTTTAAATTGAACACAGAGCCTTCAATGGGTTCGCCAAATTCATTCAGCCATCTTGTAGAGAATATTTCTACCAAGTCACCTTCTTTGAGGTCTATGGGAATATTCTTGCCAATCTTAGTTACGAGTATTTGATTACTACCTCTAATTCGTTTAGTCTTTATGTTAAAATCAGATATTGGGTTAGCGCTTCTGCGACCGTTGAATCTTCGGTCGTAATTAATGCCCACTTTTAAAAGGTATTCTTGAACGGGTAATGGTTCCCTTCCTGTAACATAATCGTTAAAAAATTGGGATAAATCTGGGTGAACGAGGTTTACGAATTCATCAATAATTTCGTCGTCTCTAAAACTTTTTACAGGACCATATTTATCTCTTAGTTCTAGTATAATGTCATGAAGGTCTTTTGCTCCATCGGTCAATTCCATGATGCGAATATCAAGCAAGGCGCCCATGAGAGCGCCGCGCTGATAGACTTGTTTATATTGTCTCTTATACGGGTTTTCCAAGACATTCTCGCTCATCTCTGTAAAAGACATTTTTTTAGTGGGGTACCTTTCTGCTGATTTTATTTTTCCTTTGAGTACGCTTCTAACATATTCGTCTTTGGTAATTACACCGCCTTTCACTTGACTGATCCCGGCAAAGTATTCTGTGATTCCCTCGTAAAGCCAAAGGTGTTTGCTCATCTTAGGGTTGATGTAATTAAAATCTCCTATTTCTTCGCTGTGTAATCCAAGTGGAGTAAGAATATGGAAAAACTCGTGGATACATACATCCGCCATTCCATCTAGAACGGATGTTCCTCCAAAATCAGGTAGGTAATACACCGAACTATTTCCGTGTTCTAACGCGCCAAACCCTTTTCCGCCTAATTCACGAATTGCTTTGAAAATAGTCTGGAGTTTTATTTCTGTACCATTGAAAAGCCCTTCAAATTCAGTGTGGTCTTTGATGTAAAAAATGAAGGCATAATTATCTACTGGAAGGTCGCCTTGAAGAAAGTCCTCTATGGCCTTCATGCTTGTTTCAACTTGATTGTATATGCTGCTAGAAAGTGCTCTGCCGTTTTCAGTGAATACGCCAATAGTTACCTTGGCATCACCAAGCTGGAAGGAAGTGGTGTCAGGTTTACAGACCATTACAGGACAATCCAAGAAGTGATGATAGTTTCTGGCAATAAAATTTTGGGTGGTACCGTAGGTGTAGCTTTCCATTGCACTTATGCCGTACATGTTAGCGTTCTTATTCACTTCAAGGGCCACCGGTAAGTCCTCTAAACCTTCAAAAAAACCAAAATAACCAGCCGCATTGAGCAAAAAGTTTTGTCGTTCTTGGTTGTTTGTGCCAGCAGGTTCAAAAACTTTATTCTTTCGAATTTTAGCATCGAAGCTATCCTCTGCCCAATATTCAATTCTATCGGGTTTTCCTTTAATGGTATAGCTATTCTTTGTTTTTGTTGTTTTTAGTTTTGTGCCTGAAGCATTGAAGGCTTTGAAATCATGTATAAATCTTCCATAATCCAAAGTGGCATAGGTTCCGGGTATAGTAGCAGGAAAGTGGAATTTGTATTTGTTGTTTTCTGCGTCCGCAAGACCTACTAGCTTGGCGTTCAGTGATACTTTTACTCTATCATCAACTACTTTGGTCAAATCAATGCTGTAAGCATGTGATCCTGTTTTTTGGCCGAATAACTCTAAACAAATTATTAAGGACAGGCCGAGGAATTGAATCTTCATAATTGGTAATCGTATAGTAACGAAGATAAGGGTTGAACTATCACGAAGGTACCAGGTATAAAAAAGAAACCCCCACCGAAGCCGCGGTGGGGGTTCCAAACACTCTGAAACGTATGATT
>JAYOSU010000022.1:0-31622 GCA_038139395.1 Cryomorphaceae bacterium | reverse complement strand
GCTTCCCAAAATATCACACCTTGGAATTCTGGTTATGATAAGAACACTATCATTTTCGCGGTGATTCTTGGTGCAGCAGTAATAGTGTACTTTATTATTAAGTCATTGGGCTATAATTAGTAAAAAATATTGAAAATTGGAACTTATAACCGTTAGAACATTTGATAATTCCATTCAGGCGCACTTGTTGAAATCCAAACTTGAAAGTGAGGGTATAACTTGCTATTTATTTGACGAAAATATTGTTAGACTCAACCCTCTTTACAACATCACCATTGGAGGCATTAAACTGAAGATTAATAAGTTCGATATGGATAAGGCGTCTCTGATTATTCAGGAGGTTGATCAATCCAAATTAACGAATGACCAAGGTGAATCCTTGAAATGCCCGAACTGTCACTCGGAAGAAATTTACAGCGGATTCAAATCAATGAAAGGAATTAAGGGAATACTATCTGTAATTATTTCTTTTCTCCTTATCGTTTTTCCTATTTACTTTAAGACTGTTAAAAAATGTAAAGAATGCGGTTATGAGTTTAAATGACCGTGCATCACAAAAAATGCCGAAGAATATATTTAGCATACTGCTCTTTGGATTTCTGCTCAACGCTTGCAGTTTTCCAACTACTAAAGAGGCGGGAATTAAATATGCCACACAACCGGCTTTTAAAGTTCCTGAAACTATTGAATGGAGAGAAGTTGGACTAGCCAAGGAACTGATCAATATCAAAGAGAAAATGGTCATCATCAGTGGTGGCTCAAATCCATTGCCGTTGCACCAATGGGAGGAATTCAAAGTTGGTTTTCCCTGGCAAAAAAATATTGATAGAAACTTATTAATCGATAAAACGGCACTTGTTCGATCGCCCAATGCGAATTCCAATTGTGAAGGGACAGATTGTCTGATTGAGAGAGGTTACAAAGGCTATTCTTGGATTGAATTAGCCCAGCCTTTAGCGGTTGATTTTATACCTTCAAAAACAGATATGTTGAAACCTGCAGAGGGATTTTTGGTTGTAAAAATTATTAAAAAATGCCAAATACTGCGTTTTGAACATGAAATATATCAGCTAACTGATCATAAAGGGAATTACTATGTCATGCACGCTACTGAAACAGGAGCGCCAAATTTAGATGTTGTTTTACCAGAAGGTTGGACACTCCAAAAAGTAGCTTTGCAAGAACCCTTAGTTATTTTACCCTTTGGAAAAGGGGAAGATTGTTATTTCAATATCGTAGGCGACCATTTAGGGCAGGGATACCACCAATATAAGTACGCAAATGAATATTATCCTGAATAGAACCTTGTACCAACCATAAATATAAAGTACAAACTAGGCGACATTTGAATATGAACAGAATGAAGAAAATCTATGCCTTAGGTGCTTTCCTTTTTAGTTTAACCGGTCCACTGAATGGACAAACTTTTGATCCAGTATTGGCTAGTAAGCTTCAACACAAAATTGACAGTATTCGGAATACACACCAACTAAAAGGAATCTCTGCAAGCGTCATTTATCCAGGCATGGGTACTTGGAAGGGCGTAACTGGATTCTCGCATTTAGGGGCACCTATTGCATCGGATATGCTTTTCGGGATAGCAAGTAATACTAAATTGTTTACTGGTGTACTTTTGTTGAAGTTAGCGGAAAATAACATCCTCCAATTGGATGATTCGTTACATCAATATCTGCCGTCGTACACCAATATTGATTCAAACATTACCATTAGACAATTGCTAAATCATACCAGTGGTCTGGCTGATGTAACTAGTGTTCCTGGGTATCCAGATTCTATATTAACCGATCCTAATCGTGTTTTCACAGCAAGCGAAATGATGACTTGGGCGCCACCGCCTTTATTCGCTGCTGGAACAAGTTGGGACTATTGCAATACAAATTATCTGCTGGCCGGAATGATCGCTGAAAGTGCAACGGGACAGAGCTATGGGCAATTGTTGAGGGACAGCGTTTTAGTCCCACTTCAGCTGGACAGCACTTTTCTAGATGTGTATGATTCCATAGCTTATCCTGTAGCGCATCCGTGGCAAGCGGGAAGCAACAACCATTTAACTCCGAGGACCTCCCTTAATAGTGCCGCTTGGGCCGCAGGTGCCATGTATTCCACATCCGGGGAAATGGTTCATTGGTATGATGCACTCATGAATGGTCAGGTGTTAAATGCAAATTCATTCAACGAATTAACAACCTTTGTTGGGTCAGGTAATTACGGTATAGGAATTAGCCAGGCAACCGTCATCGGCAGAACCGTCTGGACACATGGTGGCACCATATGGGGCGGATACAATTCTTCAATGATGTACGATCCTGCATCTGGAATAATTATTTGTGTTTTAATCAATCAACTCCCGGCTCAAGCCTTTCAAGTTTCTATTCAGCTTCTTTCTACGTTGATTAATACACCTATTGGGCTTTATGAAAGTACTGACAAACATTTTAGTATTTATCCCAACCCTTCTAACAATCTTTTGACTATCACGGGGAACCCCGGAAGTTATGGCGTTGAGGTCATTGATTTAACTGGGAGAGTAATTATTACAACTGAAATAACAACGGACCGTTCCCAACTTGATGTAACAAGTCTCACTCAAGGAGTCTACCTCCTTAAGGTCACAGAAAAGGAAAGTGGAATCACTAAGGTTCTAAAATTTTTAAAGGATTAAGGCAGCATTGCGGCGGATACGATTCATACGGGCGTATCGCCGTACACCGTATATATAATTGAATTAATCATCGTTTATATTCTATGTAAAACTCACAAGAGTCTTGGGACAACACCAAATTGAACCAAGGCTGTGTTCTAACCTTTAGCACACTTTGAAAGTGAAACAAATAATAATTAGCTCTTTTGTTCTTTTTCTTACTGGAAATCCAGTACTCGGACAAACCAATTTTTATACGGAATTAGCAGACTCCTCTTTGACGCTAACTAAGCAGGATGTTGTTTACGACCCCTCATATTTTCGACTTGATTATCCCAATGGCGACGTGCCACCGAATAAAGGTGTTTGCACCGATGTAGTCATACGCGCTTATCGAAAACTTGGCATTGACCTACAGAAGGAAGTTCATGAAGACATGGTCGCCAATTTTAGTCAGTATCCCAAAATTTGGGGATTATCAAAGCCTGACAAGAATATTGATCACAGACGAGTCCCGAATCTCATGACCTTTTTCACGAGACATGGCGCTACCCTTTCTATCACAGAAAATCCTGCTGATTATATGCCCGGCGATGTGGTTTGTTGGAATTTAGGGGGTAGAATAACCCACATAGGTATCGTTTCAAACAAAAGATCACCAACTGGTAATAGACCATTGATCATTCACAATATCGGCGGAGGGCAAGTGCTGGAAGATATGTTATTCGACTATGCAATCATTGGACATTATAGATTTAAAAAATAAGCGGACTTTGTGCCAATAACGTATACTAGTTATCCCCGGAGACACCCAATCATTTGGTAATTCTAGCGGGCGAAAGCTTGGCTAAATAGGTTATCAAAAAAAAACTTAATCAAGTCAACTGGGAATCACTTTAGGGATTGTTTTTAGTTGTAGAGCAATTTAATGATTGAATTGGCGTTACTTCAAAATACATCATCTGGATTTAACTAAATTTATATATGCATTCTTTCGGCGCTATTTAGTTTTAAATGCTATTTAATAACTCGAAATGGGCGCACTTGTATAATTTTTCATATTTTTAAAGAGTTATAAATCAATTTCTTACAAGAATATGATTAGAAATATGAGTTCTGCAGATAGGCTAATACGACTTATAGTCGCTGCAATAATTGGTATACTCTATTTTACTGGAACAATTACAGGAGTCATAGGAATAGCCTTATTAATTCTTGGAGGAATTTTTGTTTTGACCGGTTTGAGAAGTTTTTGTCCGATTTACTATGGATTTGGTATTGGAACTTCTAAAGAAGAAGACAACTAAGAGCAGTATAGAACTTATTTAAGGATTGTAAACATCAACCCTCAGTCGTGCTCAATTTAAAAGTTAAGCGTCTTAAATGGCTCTCCTATTAAGGCGCTGAATATCTATTTTAGAATATTCCAAAAGCCTCAATAAAAAATGCCCCTATTGAAAAATATTCTACAACAAGTTGTACTTCTCTCCCTACCCATTCTGTTGTTCCAGAACTGCCATTCACTTGCCTTTGAATTAAAAGATGAATGGATAGTTAGTACTTATGGGTTTGCTGACATGAGTGCAATGGATGAAGAAATGGCATCGGAATGGATAGGCAAAAAGGCAATCATAGACAAGCAATTGTATTTCGATTATCAAAAAATAAAGAGTTACAAAAACATCTTTGAAGGGGATAGCTTTTGTACTTACAACAAAGGTTGGACGAAAGAGAAGGTTTTGGCAGATTCGTATTTAACTGATTACGGAATAACCGCCGGTGAGTTGGGGATTGATCAAAATGAAATCTTAATTTTTCATACTCCTTGTTCTGGAACTCCTTTTCAGGATATTGTGGTAAAGTCTGATGATGAAATAATAGTTTTTTGAGATGGGGTATTTTTCTTCCTCACCAGGGAAAATAAATGACCTGTTTTGTTTTCAATTTGCTTATATTCACAACGCCTTGATTACCTTACTTTAACATCGCATTTACGATGTGATGTAGACGATTAAATAAATGAATACCTAAACAATTATGAAAAACAAGAACACTTTAATGCCCTTCGTATTGGGCGTTGCGCTTTCCGTAACAATTTCGTCCTGTGCAAATGAACAAAAAGCAAATGCTGACGACCAAGCCAAAACAGCTTCGCTGAATGAAGAAAGTGTAATTCTTCACGGAAAATACCTCGTAGATGTAATGGGATGTAACGACTGTCATTCACCTAAACGCATGGGACCAAATGGACCTGAAACTATTCCAGAATTATTTCTATCAGGCTATCCATCCGACCGACCGGTTATTGACTTTGATAGCCCTTTGTTAAAAGAAGGATTTGGAATATTTTATCCGGACTTAACTGCTGCTGCAGGCCCTTGGGGGATATCTTTTGCGGCGAATTTAACCCCTGATGAAACGGGTATAGGCAATTGGACGGAAGAGCAATTCAAAGTAGCCTTGAGACAAGGGAAATACAAGGGGCTAGAAGGCTCCAGAAATTTGCTGCCTCCTATGCCTTGGTACAATTACGGTAAAATGACCGATGAAGATATCCATGCGGTGTATTCCTATCTACAAAGTATAAATCCCGTTGAAAACTTAGTGCCGGCAGCAGTTAGTCCTATGAACCTATAATTAAAACCACTTCTTTAATGATTCATGTTACCACTTACTGGTGAGAAGAAGAGTTACCGCAGCATGTCTGTATGGCGTAGTTTTTATTTCAAGCTGCAAAAAAGTTAATGACGATTGTAATCTCTTTGAATATACGCAGGCTCCGGGAATAGAGTGGCAACAATCTGTAGCTGGATCAGAGGAAGAATCTCACGGACACTTCATTATGACGTGTTCCGATGGTGGATATCTCCAGGTTGGAGAAACCGGAATCGTGCCTAAATCCGCGAAAATTCTTGTTGTAAAAACGGATGAAAAAGGGGTTTTAAGGTGGAAACAAGAATTCGGAGGTGAAGGAATAAACCTAGGTAATTCAGTTATTGAAACCGCGGATAGCTACTTAGTCTGTGGCGCTCTTGACGGGAACAGTGCACTTATCAAATTGGATAAAAACACCGGTACAGAAGAATTTACGCGTGTTATTAACAATGGGGGCACTGATGCTTTTGAGCATCTTGTGGCTACACCAGATGGTTTCATTTGTGTGGGCTATGTGCATGCTCAGGACCCCACAAATACTTTCTTCACGGAAGGTGAAGGGTACATTACTTTTCTTGATACCATGGGTTTCAAGCAAAACGACTTAAACATTAATTCGTCCTTATCCCAAGCCTATAGAATTCATCGCATGGGCAACTATTATTACCTCTCAGGATTGACGCAAAATGCTGATGAATTCGGTTTACTAAAAATGGACAGTTTAGGAAGTATCCTTTGGAGTAAACAATACGGAGGAACCGCGGAAGATCATTGTTTTGGCATGGACATGGGGTTGGACGGATCTGTTTTTCTCACCGGCCACACCCTAAGCGGAACGGAAAATTGGGACACCTATACCATGAAAATAGATTCTTCCGGGAATCTGCAATGGGAAAGCAAGGCGGGAAACCCTAGAGGGTTCAATCCCAAGTTCATTCACGATGAAGCATGGGGTGTAAAGAGCACTGAAGACGGAGGATGCATTATTGTTGCTGGAACAGGAGATGAATACGGCAGGTACAGTAAACGGTGCGGATCCAATGGAGATAACTCTAATACGTGGCATATTTACCTGGTGAAATTTGATATGAACGGAAGCTTAGAGTGGCAAAAAACTTATGGAAGCGAAGACGGTATAGACTGGGCCGGAGAAGCCATTGACCTTACTTCGGACGGAGGCGCAATAGTGGCCTTGGACAACGGTCAATTTGGGTTTGTCAAAATTGAAGATTTTTAATCTACCTATTCTTACACGAAATTATCGTCTCATGAAATTACTCGGAAACGTACTATGGCTTGTCTTTGGGGGGCTCTTAATAGCAATTGAGTATTTCATTGCAAGTCTCATTTTAATGATCACCATTATTGGGATTCCCTTTGGCATCCAAACTTTAAAACTTGCTTCATTAGCATTTTGGCCATTTGGTAAAGACACTGAATTAAATTCAAGACCCTCAGGGTTATCTACAGTAATGAATGTGATTTGGATTCTAATTGGAGGCGTTTGGATTAGTCTCTCGCACATTATTCTTGGAATTCTTCTAGGCATTACGATTGTTGGGATACCGTTCGCAAAACAGCATTTTAAGCTTGCATCTTTGGCATTGACTCCATTCGGAAGGACAATTATCCAAACTTAGTTTTAGGGGGCAGGTAGCGGTAGGATTATAACTAAATACTCCAAAATTGTAACTCATAGTGAGATTTTAATCTCACCTGATTTTCCGTACAGATTTTTAACTTGTTTTAGACCTTGAATGATTCTTAACTGACCTTGTTGCACCTATCCATAGTTTTTCAATGCCATAGTGCCTCTGAGTTTTAAAAAAAAACATGAAACGGGAAATCACTACAATTTTAAAGTGTCCAGTAAGCGGAAAAGATCTAGTCGCTGCGAGTAAAGCAGCGCTTTTAGGCATTAATAATCGTGCGGAGAATAATGCGCTCAAACACATCACTGGAGAAAAGGTTAAGCATTCCATTGAGAACGCCTTAATTACGGAGGACGAAAAATTTTTATATCTCATTCTAGATGGAATCATACTTCTTAGGAAAGATCTAGCCATAGTTATAGATGATGCCTATTTCCTTAAACACGGGATTCTTCAATTAAGAGATGAAAAAAGACACGTCCAAGACTTTTACAATGAAACAGGTTGGCATAAGTCAGAGAAGGGAGATTTTGAAGATGCAGAACTTTTTGAAGACTTGAGGCCAGTGGCGGAAGAATACATAAATAATTGTCATAAGCGGGTCTCGAGACATTTGAAACCCAAGGGCGATTTCATACTTGACGCCGGATCTGGTCCTATTCAATTTGATGCTTATTTAGAGTATTCCAAGGACTACAAGTACCGTATTTGCGTTGATTTAACCCTTCAAGCATTACGTCAAGCAAAACAAAAACTGGGGGATAAGGGCATTTACCTGATTGCCGACATCACTAATCTTCCCATCAAAAATGATGTTGTAGACGGCGCCGTATCTCTCAACGTGATATACCACATTCCTAAGGACGAACAGAGAAAAGCTATTGAAGAGATTACACGAGCGCTGAAGCCAGAACATAAGGCTGTTATAGTCTATAGCTGGGGCGATAAATTCTCTTTATTTATGAATGTGGCCTTGTTCTATATTAAAATATTCCAAGGATTTCAGAAGGTGTATCGAATCTTAAAAGCTAAACTACTTCCGAATCAAGGAAATCCAGGTTTGTACTTTCACGCTTGGCCGCCGAGCTTCTTCAAACAATCCAAATGGGAGGCCAAAATTGATATTCTTGTATGGAGAAGTATCAGCGTTCCATTCTCTAAAATATATGCTCAGCCATTTTTAGGAGGTAAGAGACTTCTAAAAATGATCTATAATTGGGAAGAGAGAAACCCTAAGACGGCAGGGAAGTTCGGTCAATATCCTATGCTAGTAGTGTCTAAAAAGTAGAGGAGGACAAAATATAAATTAATGTTATATTCAAACTTTTAAGGCCTACTTTAAGTTTGAAAACCCACCTTAGCACATCACAAACGCTATGATACGAAAAAGTTTTTTTCTCCTGATTTTTTGTACCCAACCCTTGCTTCATAACAATTTGTACGCTCAGATTCAAGAGGATCAAGCAGGTGCCTGGTATATGTATTTCTTTAACACCACGTTAAATGACAGCCCTTGGGGCATTCAAGGTGATCTGCAACACCGCAATTGGAATATTGTAGGAGATTTAGAGCAATTAATGTTACGCGGCGGCTTAACCTATAGTCCCAAAATTGCCAATATCAAATTCACCTTGGGGTATGGAAATATCACAACAGGTGCCTTTGGAGAGGATAATAATACCACTGCAGAAAGTAGGTTTTATCAAGAAGCGTTATTTCCGGTCAAATTTGGAAACCGGTTTTATACCAATCACCGATTCCGTTATGAGCAGCGGTTTGTTGAAAATCAAGATTTTAGAACGCGATACAGGTACAATCTATTCTTAAATATTGCTCTAAATAAGGCTAATATGGAGAAAAACACCATTTACTTGGCGTTGTATAACGAACTTTTCATGAATGGTCAGAGAACTGTTGGAAACGGAAACACTGTTGAATTTTTTGATAGAAATAGATTGTATGGTGCTGTTGGGTATGTGATTCAAGATGGACTGAAAGTCCAATTGGGTATAATGAATCAAACCACGGATTCTTGGGGTAAGAATCAACTACAGCTGAGTCTGCATCACTCCTTTTAAAAGAAAGTGCCTTTCGCGACTCCTTATCTGTTTTTTCCATTAATTATTAGAGAATTTTACTATTTTCAAAGAGAATAGGAATTATAAATTATTAGCAACGAATATGATAACTAAAGAACAAGTAGTTGCAGCGCAAAATGAATGGGGCGCTGGCGTAGTAAAAATTGGATCATTAAAGGACAGCAGAAAAGAATGTGAGTCTTTTACTAGCGATTTCCTTGATAAACTTTATTCTTTTGAAAATGGACCGGTTTTGTTCAAGCCAACTAAATGTGAAATAGAACAATTTAGACCCACTAAGGCGGAAGCAGAATCTTATTTTATTGCGGGTGATACTCGTGCTTGTGCAGAAGATAAAGGCTTTGCAATCAACCCATGGACCAAAGTTCGCTTTGAAAACTCAAATATTATTCTTGAAGAGAATCGTGCTATTGCCATGGGAAATTACTTTTTCACGGATCTCAATGGGGATGAAGCCAAAGTAGAATACACTTTTGGTTACACCTTGAAGAATGGCCAATTAAAAATTGACTTGCACCATTCTTCTTTCCCATATTCAATCTAATTAAAGAGAATGCCAAAAGGTTATTCTAGATGAACCCATCTTCAGAATAACCTTTGCTCATCTAGACACGGTATAAGGGCAAAATATATTGCCACTTATGCCGTGTTTTTTATGTTTCCAAGCATGCTATGATACACTTTATGACTTCTATCTTTATGGACATGTTGAAGAAAATAATTTTTTTGGTTTTAATATCGAGTACCCAAATCTTCTCTCAGGGGCTGAATGACCTTTCCTTTGGAACGGATTCAACCTTTGATGTGGTCACTTGGAATATAGAATGGTTTCCTAAAAATGGTACAAAATGGTGTTATCATAGGTGAATGTTTTTTTGATGGATGAGGGGTAATTTTGTATCCAAATAACCATCAAATTTCTCATGATAAAAAATCTTCTAGGCCTTAAGCCCATGCTGGAGGCAGACGGATCATTTAGTCCCTCAAAAACAGCTTTAAGAATTGGTGTTTCACAAAAAACAGACTTTGAACCAATCAGCTATAAAAAACATCAAGGTAAACGGACTAAAATTTTAGTATTGTTCACGGAGAACAAAAACCTCCTAATGAAAAACGGCACTTACTTTTCTACAGGCAACCACCCTGTTGAAGCCTTTTTACCCATGCTTCACCTCAAAAATGCAGGCTTTGATTTTGAAATTGCTACACCTACAGGAAAGCCCGCTGTTTTTGAAATGTGGGCGTTTCCGCAAGAGGATGAGCATGTAAAAGGCATATACAACGAATACAAAGCTCAGCTTGAACAGCCAGTGAGCCTTGCCGATTTCATAAAATCATCTTTAAATAAATCAGATTCCTATGCTGCCCTTTTCATCCCTGGGGGTCATGGAGCAATGATTGGAATTCCAGAAGATAGAAACGTGAATACTATTCTTCGTTGGGCAGATCATGAAGGATTGTATACCATTAGTCTATGTCACGGACCCGGTGCTTTTCTTGCCACCAACCTGGATAATAAGGGTTTCCTATATTCCGGCTACAACATGGCGGTTTTTCCTGATTCAGTGGATAATAAAACTCCACTATTTGGATATCTCCCTGGTAAAATGGTTGTAGGTGTGAGTGAAGAGCTCAAGAGTTTAGGAGTACAACTTATGAATTCAAAAATGGATAAAACTGTTTGTGTAGATAGAAGATTAATTACAGGTTCAAGCCCTCTTGCTTCCAATGAATTGGGAAAATTATCTGTAAAAACTCTGTTGGAGGGATTACGCTAAATTCATATAAAGTGTTAATTAAATGATGAATTACAAATAAGCGCATTCCACAATAATTAAAGGTTTAGAGAATTTTTAGAATCAGCGGGGCTTTTAAGGTAGATTGATGTAAATTTCTACAGCACATTGCTTGATCATTAAATTGAAGCAAAGAAATACCATTGTCATGAGCCGCCTGTTTATTTATCAAAAGCGCATTTTATTCTGTGCTTTACCCTTATTTCTTGTCTTGGTACGATGCGCAACAACTGAAGCTACCACTTATACAATAACTGTTGGCGCATACACCCAAGACACTTCAGGTAACTATGAGTTCACGGGTAATGAATTGATTTTTCATTCCCATGAAGAGTGCGAAACCTGGAGCAGGACTGCACCACCTGATGCCCATTCGTCAAGCTCACATTTACATTATAATGCTGCTACAGATAAAAACTATGACCATGTGACTAGCACATTTACCTGGACAGAATACGGTCCTGAATTGGATCAGCAGGACATTGAAAGTACATGTAGCGCTGGAATTAATGGCGCGGTCAAAACCGTAGATGACCAAAACTATTTCCAAGATAAACCCAATCTGTTTTTGAAAATCACCAGTGTCATTGAGAATTAACCACGTCAATGGAACAACTTATAGGAGATTCTGCTGGACTCATTCATCTTATTGCTTCTTCATTAGCAATGGTTACCGGAAGTCTTGTTTTGATTTTGAAAAAGGGCACCAAGCTGCACAAAAAGGCGGGTTATGTATATGTTTTTAGTATGGTCATCTTACTGATTACTGCCTTCATGATATTTAGATTATTTAACGGTTGGGGAGTTTTCCATTATACTGCTCTGCTTAGCACGGTCACTATCCTTCTTGGAATGATTCCCGTAATACTAAGAAAACCCGAAGGGCGTTGGAAATACCTTCATTTCACGTTCATGTACTGGTCCGTGATGGGATTATATGCAGCCTTTGCAGCGGAAGTATTTACTAGAATTCCCGAACAGCCGTTTTTTGAAATGGTCGGCCTAGCAACGGGGATAATTATGGCAATTGGCGGTGTGGTTTTTGGACTTAAGAAATCAAAATGGAAGAACTAGCCTTTTTTTCAAGCCCAATTTATATTGTTTAAGTTGTACGAACTCTTTGTGGGCTGGCGTTTGTTAGATAATTCAAAAACCCCACTTATGCGAACCTCTATCATTCTTGCTTTTGCTTTCTTAGGAAGTCTTTCTTTAACTGCACAAACGAAGTCAAAAGTCTACGTTCAATCAAGAGCTTTACATAAACCCAATTCAAAATACCTAACTCAGTTGGATGCTGGGATTGGAGCTGATATTAACTTTTACATATCTAAAAAGTTAGGTTTGAATATAGGTGCCGCGGTAAATTATGGCGCCTATAAAAACAAGAATGGTGAGGAAACCGGAACCGCCTTTATTAGCTTCTTTAAGCGTTCAGAGGTTCATTATTTTGACCATTGGAAGGTGCGTCAATTCTGCTTTGAGACGCCGGTTTCGCTCCAATTACATGTTACACCCAAAATTAGTTTTATCGGAGGATTAAACCCCCAATTTTTAGCTCATGTTCGTATCAAAGGAAACTCCTTAGATGAAACCGTTGAATTATCAGGATCGCCGCTTCTTTCCATTAAGCATGATTCTGATTTTGATGTTTTACAAAATTCAAGGTTTCCTATTTTAAATGATGTGTTTTTTAAATCCGGAATTCATTTCAAACACAACCTCTACCCAAACAAAACTATTTTCATAGAGTCGGGAGCTGAATACTCTTCTTTTGGTAAGTCCTTTGGATGGTACTTAAAAACCGGTTGGCAATTCTAATGCGCAAGAATTATGCTTTAATTAACGCCACATTATTTGGATTCATTTCTGCATTAGCGGGCTATTTTATTGTACCCGATCAACACGGCAACGGTTGGGAGTATTTATGGATTACCACGGGTGCAGGCGGATTCTTAACAGCATTTCTTTTTTCATATTTCTTCATTATTCTGCCGAAGAATTTTTCCAATGCTCGATTAATTTTTAGTGGTTTTTTTATTGGGGTGCTCAGTCATTGGACACATTGGTATCTCTTTTTACTTGCTGAAAGCATGCATTGTATATGGACGGGAGAATTTTCTTCTTCATGTCCAAATCCCATAGAAGCAGAAGCATTGATGGGCGCTGTATATCTTTCCGGAGGTAGTCTCATTGTCTTAGGATGGTTGGCTATACCAGCCGCTATATGCTCATTATTTCTATCCAAAAGAATTGCTGTACCATCCATGAAGTAAAATTTAGGTGAATTTTGATTCCACTGTACGGTGTCTAAGTTCTTCTGGTATTATGGTGTAATTATTGCGCCTCTATCATCAAATGACCTAAACGGGAGCAATCATGATTATCTTGGTAGCCGTTAACCACTTTTTATAAATCAATGAAGAAGTTTACGCTCTATTTAGTTGCCTTAATTGCTTTAACTATGTCATGTAATAAAGAGCCCGGAGTTGAAAACCCGCAGGGCAAAAATTTATTACTGATTGGTAACAGTTTCTTTAGGCCATATGCTGAAAAATTAGACGACATTACCGATGCGACAGATTTTGAAAATCATAATAGTACCATTGTTATGCGAGGCGGCAATAACGGGAGAGCGATAAACTTTTGGAGGGATTCAACCACCGCTGAACATATGGCCATCAAGGCAGCCCTTGACCAAGGTAATATTGACGTGTTTGGAATGACTTCAGGTCACGACACGAATAATTATACGGAAGGATTCAGCGCATGGATAGCTTATGCATTGCAAAACAATCCAGACGTCACTGTTTTTATATCCATTTCTACCATTGATTATCCAGATTATTGGGATACTACCGCATCGCACTATGGCTTTAATACCATTGAGGAATTGTACGACTATTATGTAAACGATAGGATTCACAAGAACATTGTGGATTCATTACGAGTTGAATTTCCGAACACTACAATTTTTACCGTTCCAACAGGTTGGGCAACCTTCCAATTACATCAAATGTGGGAAGACTCGCTGCTCTTGGACAACATCAACAGAATGGGGTCACGTGCAACCTCTATTTTTACGGATACAAAGGGCCACCAAGGCGATATTGTTAGAGAGACGGGTGGTCTAATATGGATGAATAGCATTTATAATTATGACTTGTCTACAAGCACATACAATACAGGTTTCAATACGGACCTACATGATGTGGCTTTGCAGATTATGAATAATCATGACTCCAATTACAAGCAATAGATTTTATGAGAAACGCTCTACTTTTTCTAGCTATCATTCTCACGTTGAATGCAGCTAATGGTCAATCTATTGTCCATCCAGCAAATAACGAAGCCTTTATTCAAAATGAAGTTGCTGAAGTGCATATTCAACTGCATCCTAACGACCTGAACACCTTGCTTAATGATAGTTTATACAGCGATTATCATTTCCCAGCCACCTTTGAATACTCCTCCTCAAACTATGCTGACACTATTCAAAATGTAGGGTTTCGTGTTAGAGGCAATACCTCTAGGAATGCCCACAAGAAAGGGTTTAAGGTTTCCTTCAACGAATACACTTCGGGTCAAAAGTTTAAGGGAATTGAAAAAATGAATCTAGTGGGGCAACATAACGACCCTTCATTACTGCGGTATTGGATGAGCTTAACCACGTTGACCAATAACGCTTTGGTAAGCTCTAGAACTAGTTTTGTGAAACTATATATCAACGGACAGTACAAGGGCCTTTACTTGAATGTAGAACATATAGACGATGAATTTCTTCAAAAGAGATTCCCCGGAGACGATGAAGGTAATTTATACAAATGCACCTGGGGAGCCGATCTCAAATATGAAGGAAGCAGCCCTTCCGCATACTACGGTCCCTATGAGCTAAAGACCAATAAATCAGCGAATGATTATTCTGATTTGATTCAATTCATAAACACTCTCAACAACATTAGTAACGCGGATTTCCCTTGCTTTATTGAGGATAATTTTGAAGTGGACCTTTACCTTAAAACCCTGGCAGCAGAAATCTTAATTGGACATTGGGACGGCTATGCGTACAACCATAATAATTACTACTTGTATCAAAAGCCTTCAGACGGGAAATTCGTCTTCATAGAGTATGATATGGACAATACATTTGGTATTGATTGGACGGGCATAGACTGGGCGAATAGGGATTTGAACGCTTGGCACAACACAGATAGACCTTTGATTGAACGCTTACTTTCTTACCCGTTTTACAAGGATGTATTCAATGCTTATCTGGACAACATGTTGTTCGATTTGAATACCTCATCTTGGTATGCTGACCTTCAACAAAAACAAGGAGAAATAAGTGCTGCCGTACAATCGGACCCTTATTATTCTTTGGATTATGGATTCCAACATTCCGATTTTTTACTTGCCGTAGATTCTAGTTATGGAGCGCATGTAAAAAAGGGTGTGGCGGAATACCTTCATGAGCGGATTTCTAGTGGCCTGAATCAGATTCAGATTATAGGAAATCAAAACCATCCCTGCCTCAATTCAATAGAGAGTTTCAACCGTCCGGGTAAAGAATTGGTGAAAATTATAGACTTCTACGGCAGAGAAACCGAATTAATGGCAAATGTTCCTTTAATCTTTGTCTATAGCGACGGCAGCGTTGAGAAAGTTGTAGTCGTAGATGAATAAACTGTTACAAAAAATACCTCTCCCCCATGACCACAAACAGCTATTTTAAAATCCTCTTTCTTTCAATATTCGCATTGACTTTATCCGGTTGCTTTAACTGGGCGGCGCGTGCAGTAGAAAAGCTCCCAGAAAAATCAACCTTGAATCGGGCCTATGATTATGAGGGTAAAGTGGTCATTATAGGAGCAGGTAGTGCCGGGCTTGCTGCAGCAAATGTTTTAGAAAATAACAATATTTCCTATGTGGTACTTGAGGCAACAGACCGGTACGGAGGAAGACTTAAAAAAGATACTACACTCGCGGATTTTCCCATTGATATGGGGGCAGAGTGGATTCATAGCAATCCAGCTGTTTTAGACCTATTACGGACACCCGATCGAGACCAAGATGAATTGATTTCTTACCATCTTGAAGAGTCGGTGATTTGGGACGGACAGCAACTTAAGCCGTTGTCCAAGTCCTTCATGAAGGCCTACTACAACTTCATGCCAGAATCTAAATTCAAGCGTTCCACTTGGTACGATTTCTTTGATGAAAACATTGCTCAAGGCGTTAAGCACAACATCATTTACGATGCCGCCGTAACTTCCATAGACTATTCTAACGAAAAGGTGGTAATTCGCGATAGAAATGGTGTAGCGTACGAATGCGATAAAGTCTTGGTTACCGTTCCCATGGGTGTACTACAATCTGAAATGATTGCATTTAATCCGGCGATGGACGCCAAAAAGGTGGAAGCCATACAATCCATTGGTTTTCCTAAAGGCTTTAAAGTTGCCCTAAAATTTTCAGAGAAATTTTACCCCGATGTCATTAATATGAAAGGTATAGGCGGAGAAAATGTCTATTATGATATTGCTTTTAAAAAAGAGGCTAACGCCCACATCCTTGGTTATTTATGTTTAGGAGAACAGGCAAAAATCTATGGTGCCCTTGGCTCTGAAAAAGCGATTATCAATAAATTACTTGAACAACTTGACACGATGTACGACGGAAAAGCTTCGGAGTTGTATACAGGTGAGTACAGGCTTGAAAATTGGGGCAATCATGAATATACTCAGGGCACATGGACGCAGGCCTATCAAGAAAAAAAATCCACCTTAAAAATGTTGGCAAAACCTTTGGATAGTAAAGTCTATTTTGCAGGAGAGATTTTTGACCCCTACCAACAAATGGGGGTTCCAGGTGCGTTATTATCAGGGTTCTATTCCGTGGACAAGATGCTTGGTGAAATTGAAGGATAAAAAAGAAAATTTTAAATGGCCTTGAATAACAAGCATAGAATGGGTATTGGCTTTACTCTTGCCCTTATCATGATGCTGGCAAAGAATGTTTCAGGGCAAACCACAACCAAGTCCGAGGAGGCGCCTTTTGATTTTCAATCGAACCTAAAAGGCCTTCAAGAAGGTTCTATTTCCTCTTTTTCATTGGCGTTAATGGACTCCATTCCAATAGTCACTGTGATGCATGAAAAAATTGACGAGCGCGACCAGCGCAGGCATCCATACGCGTATTTGAACCCCCAATTCTTTCAGGAAATAACAACCCAAGATATTCAAGAGGTTACCAAAGAATTTGTACTGTTAGTGGTGGAAGATCAATTTGGTCAGCTCCGAGCCGTGACCTTTACACCGGAGGGCTTGCCCATTGAAAGCATACTGCTTAACGACCAACTTTATTATGCCGGTAGCATTGCGCATGAAGTAGAATCAAGAAGGTATTCGCCCTCTATCCCCTATTTCTATAACCGCACTACTCATGAATTTGTGTTCTCTACCATTTTTAAGATTATGAGTCCTAAAGAAAATAACCCTTTGGTAGATCTGCATTTTCATGAAGACGAAACAACAAATATCTGCCGAGTGGCAGTGAATGAGCAGGGACGTTTTAGCGACGCCCGAATTGAACAGGTAAATAGCCCAAAGATTTCTTTTGAACGATTCGCTCTAACCTCACCATTTTTTATTCAATTATCCAACAAGCTCCGCGAAGGTGTGGATTACAAGAAACGCGGCGACAGTTTGAGCATATATCTAGACCGTGATCAATCTATACAACTACTCAGTAATGATGATTTGTTTGGGGCCGTAACGTTTAGACTGCTGGACGCAGATTCTGGGGTTTTCAGCGTTTCGCAGCAATATAAAAGTACATTTGGAATCAGCGGTGACGGAGATTTCTGCGATCTTCAATCCCCAGTCTATACGTCAGCATGGAAGAACTTAACCCTTGAATACGATCTCTTTGACCTTGCCAAATATATTGAAGAAGAACAGTCTTTAATGCCGGAAATTACTGCAAAGAATTTCAAAAAATTAGTCAAAAAGCAGTGTGGTAAATACCATTACCAATACGTAAAACACGTCCGAACCAAAGAAGATGTTGCTTCATTTTCTTCAATAAGTCAAATCGTTTTAAAAATCGACTACCAACCCTATGCCAGCGCAGAAATTTTCACCACTTATGTGGTGTTCGAGCTTGCCCGTGGTTGCTAATGTTCAACAGCAGCCTTCGCTTCTTCCCTACCGATTCGCTACATTTGATACGTATTGAAGAATACAAGCGTTGTACTTTTCACAAAACCGAAGTGAGCAAAACATGAAAATCATTGCTGGTCCTTGCGTCATTGAAAATGACGAGTTGTTGCGTGAGGTAGCGCAGGAACTTGTTCGTATTAGAGACACCTATGATGTGGAGGTCTACTTTAAAGCGAGTTTTGACAAAGCCAATAGAACGAGCCTCGGCAGTTTTAGAGGACCAGGCATTGAGCAAGGTATAGCGATGCTAGAAAACATTCGTAAGGAGTTTGGCTTACCCATTACCACAGATTTTCATTCCGCCGAGCAAATTATTGAATACGGACATCGTGTAGATATCGTTCAGATTCCCGCGTTTCTGTGTCGTCAAACCGACATGTTGATTGCAGCAGGCAAAACCGGTAAAATTGTCAATATCAAAAAGGCGCAATTTCTCAATGCAGAAAAAATGAAGTATGCCGTAGAAAAGGTTAAATCTACCGGAAACAAAAATGTATGGCTCACGGAACGAGGCACCCTGTTTGGTCCTAGTGAGTTAGTTGTTGATTTTAGAAACATCCAAAAGTTAAGTGCATGGACGGACCATGTGGTGATGGACTGTACCCATGCTGCTCAAGAAACCCAGGGTAACGACGGTAAAACGGGTGGCAACCGGGCCTATGTTCCCTATTTTGCACAAACGGCCAAGCTTTGGGGGGCTAATGCTTATTTCTTGGAAACGCATCCCAATCCCGATCAAGGTCTCTCTGACGGACCCAATATGCTCAAGCTTTCCGATTTGGACGCACTTGTTAAATCGCTGCTATGATTCAATGGGTTATTTCAGATTGCGACGGTGTCCTTACCGATGGACGATTGTACTACGGTCAAGAAGGCGAAGCGCTGAAGATTTTTAATGTCAAAGACGGTACAGCCATTAAAGCGATCCAAGCCATGGGTATAAAATTTGGCGTAGTCAGCGGCAGGAGCTCGGATGCACTGCAAAAACGTTCGGATGAACTAGGATTTGATTTCTGTTACATGGGCGTGGAAAATAAAGCCGCCGTAATCCGCGAATTGCGGCAAGAACATCAAATTCCCAAGAATCAAGTTTTATTTGTGGGAGACGATGTAAATGATTGTTCCGCAAGAGAAGAATGTGGACTGCTCTATGCCGTAAATGATGCCGCTGAAGAGCTTAAAGAAATAGCCGATATCACACTTAAAACCAAAGGAGGCGCGGCCGTATTTAAAGAAGTTTTAATGAGGATACATGAGCATCAATAAACTCACCATTCAATCCATAGAAGCACAAGCCAAATCCCTGTTGGATATGGCAAAGCATGATAGTAACGACTATGAAGCTGCCGTGAAACTTATCATGTCTTGTTCGGGTAAGTTGGTTTTTACCGGCATGGGTAAAAGCGGAATTATTGCACGAAAACTAGCAGCCACATATTCAAGCACCGGCGTTGCTTCTTTTTTTGTTCACCCAGGTGAAGCTTACCATGGCGACCTTGGAATGATTGAGGAGAATGACGTCATCTTTGCCTTCTCCAATTCTGGTGAAACCCCTGAATTGATTAATCTATTGAAATACAGCAGAACAAAGGCTATCATTGCTGTTTCTCAATCAAAAGACAGCCCTATTGGGCAATATGCCACCGTACATTTAGAATGCAAGGTGGACAAGGAAATCTGCCCCTTGAACTTGGCTCCAACAACGAGTACAACGGCCGCTCTAGTTATGGGAGATGCCATTTGTGCGAGCATCATGAATCGTTCAAAATTCTCTGAAAAAGACTTTGCACAATTTCATCCCGGAGGCACTTTAGGAAGAAATCTATTGACTAAGGCAAAAGATTTAATGACCACGACAGTGCCGTTTGTTCAGAAATCGGACACCCTTCATGAAATCTTACTTAAGGTGTCAGAAGGAAGGTTGGGTTTAGCATGTGTAGGAAGCGCTACCCGCGTTGAAGGAGTCATTACTGACGGAGATCTACGACGCGCCATAGCGGACTCAGACAAACCGAATAGCTTAACCGCAGCACAGATTGCTACTACCACACCTGTCTTTTTGGAAGAGCAAGCCGGTTTAAGCGAAATGCATGCCGTATTCCAAGAAAGGAAAATTGTATCTATTCTAGTAGGTTCAGCGACCGATCTAAAAGGCGTTGTTCAATTCTACGATCTCCATAAAACGTAATTGGAATTTGATAAACCCCGTTGTAAATTCCATACCTCAACCTTATCATGCTATGAAGAATCTACTGCTCATTGCCCTTTTCTGTCTTTTCGCGCCTGCAACCCTTTCTGCGCAAAACATTACCCACAAAGACGTGAAGTTCAAATACAAAAAGGGATATGTATTTGTGGAGAAAAAAGAAGTGCTGAAGTTGCGCTATTCTATTGGATATTTCTATGTCTCAGACCTAAATACTGGTGAAGAAATGATGTACTTCCGGATCAATGACAATGAAACACCTTCTTATTTTGATGACGACTATGTGAAAGTCTTCTTTAATGATTCAGAAAAAGAATTTGAATCCAAGTCTCATCAAAGAATCCTCATGGCACAAATGATTAATGAAGGCGTATTTGATTCCGATTGGAATCTTATAGAAGAAAACGTAGATAAGTTCATTCGCAAATACGACGAAAATATTTCCAACAGAACCGTTCGGTTTTAGCCTTTCTAAAGAAGTGCTTTGGGGCGCAAACTAATTTGAGTCTAGCTGGTTTTATCCATGAAACAAGCCATTAACGGTCATGGATTCTAATAAAACTATATACATCATTGGAGCAGGAATTAGCGGATTAATAGCGGCCTATGAGCTTGAACAAGCCGGTTACTCTCCTGTGGTATTAGAGAAATCAGATGCCGTAGGCGGACGCGTGCGTACCGTAGAAAAAAACGGATATCATCTAGACCTTGGTTTTCAGGTTCTTCTTAGCGCTTATCCATTAGCGAATAAATATCTTGATTTCGATGCGCTCCGATTACGAAGGTTAGAATCGGGTTCACAGATATATGTTGATGGGAAACGTTTCCTCATAGGTGATGCCCTAAGAAATATTCGGTTATTGGCGCCCACTCTACTAGCAGATATTGGCTCACTAACAGATAAGGTAAAAGTCTTGGCATTAAGCAGACGACTAAAGAAAAAATCCCTAGATGCCATTTTTGACAGCCCAGAAACAAGCACGTTGGAGTATTTACGGTCTCAGGGGTTTTCTGAAAAAATCATTGATCGATTCTTCCGTCCTTTCTTTTCAGGAATTTTCCTTGAACCGGAATTACGCACATCCAGCAGAATGTTTGAATTCGTCTATAAGATGTTTGGCGAAGGTTATGCCACCATACCAGAGCAGGGTATAGGAGCCATAAGTAAGCAACTCAAGAAGAAATTGAAAACTACCCAATTCCAGTTTGGTCAAGAAGTAAAACAGGTGACCAATGAGCGCATCACATTGGGAAATGGACAAGAACTTATTCATAATGGGGTTATCATAACGGCTAATGCCTCTGCCCTTGTTTCCAATATGAATGATCAAGCCGTTAAATGGAAGTCCTGCACCTGTCTTTACTTTGAAGTAGAAAGAACCAATATTCCAGAAGGTACCATTGCACTTGTTGCGGATAAAGGAAAGCTATCCAATAACCTCTATGCATACAAAGACGCATCCGGCAAACAGCTGCTCTCTGTGACAACTTTGAAACATGCCGGCAAGACTAATGAGGAACTTACCCAAGCCATTGAGGCAGAAGTGAAAGAGTACTGTGGCATCCAGCAGATAAAGCACATTGCGAATTTTAGAATTTCAGAAGCTTTGCCGGATTTAACTCAGCTAAAAATGACCACAGCGCCTAGTGAAAGTCAACTTACTGATCATATTTTCCTAGCTGGAGACGTTCTCTTCAACGGTTCTCTGAATGCAGCCATGGAAAGTGGCCGATTAGCCGCTTTAGGTATTCTTGAGAAGAAAAGTGGAATCATGATGTGATTGAAAAAGTTCACTGTAATTTTATCCTATGGCATCTAGTCGCAAAGGACAAATGATTTTATTTGATATTCCATTCCATTCAAACAACTTGAAAAGCCTCTTTCTCTTAGGATTTGTCTTCATTCATTTGTTTGCCCACGGGCAAGTATTAGACTCAGCGATTGCAGAGGCTGATTCCAACAAAACGGTCACCGTTATTGGTGTTGGAGATATGATGTTGGGAACCAATTTTCCCAATGCCTCTTATCTGCCGCCCAATCAAGGTAAAAATGTCTTAAGCGGCGTGGATTCTATTTTGCGCCAAGCAGATGTAACTTTTGGTAACCTTGAGGGCGTGATTTTATCTGGAGCGGGCAAAGTAAAGAACTGCAGAGACCCTAAATACTGCTATGCTTTTAAAATGCCGGACAGCTATGTAGATCACTTTGTTCATGCTGGATTTGATGTTCTTAGTCTGGCCAATAATCATTCAAACGATTTTGGCACACCAGGTATACGTAATACTCAACGCATTTTAAAAGAATCTGGAATTGCCTATGCCGGTCTTACGGAATGCCCCACTACTAGATTTGAAAAAGACGGCATTACCTATGGATTCATGGCCTTCTCTCCAAACAGGGGAACGGTGCGAATCAATAACTACGCTTTTGCCCGTGAGCAAATAGCAAAACTAGATAGCACTTGCGATATTGTCATTGTTTCTTTTCACGGCGGAGCAGAAGGCGCAGCGAATACCCATCTAACCAAGAAAACAGAAATCTACCTCGGTGAGAATCGCGGAAACCCTTACGAATTTGCAAGAATGGCCATTGATGCTGGTGCCGATGTCATTTTTGGTCATGGTCCGCATGTCACCCGGGCAATGGACTTGTATAAGGGCAGGTTTATTGCCTACAGTTTAGGGAACTTTGCCACGTATGCGCGTTTCAACCTGAGCGGACCCAACGGACTCTGTCCCATTGTTGAATTGCGTCTAGCAAAAGACGGTAGGTTTAAATCTGGAAAAATCCATTCTTGCAAACAACCCGGAGAAGGAGGTCCTAGCATTGACCCGGATAATGAAGTTCTTCAAGAGATTATTTCTTTAAATCAAACAGATTTACCAGAATCCAACCTAAAAATTGGAGCGGATGGTTCTTTGGGGTTGTTATAATTTGAATTATACCTAATTTCAGGGTATATTCCACATCTAAACTACCGCCATGTCCACTACGCCGGAGCACGATGCAAAGATTGCTGCAATGACCTTTGCAAGTATTTACCCGCACTATGTCACCAAAATTCAAAAAAAAGGTAGAACCCTTGACGAATTGCATCAAGTTTTAGAATGGCTTACAGGGTTCAATCAAGAACAACTTCACGAATTGATTGAACAAAAAGTCACCTTCAAAGAATTCTTTAAACAGGCCAATGTTAACCCGAACGCCAGGTTGATTACGGGTAGCATCTGTGGGTATAAAATTCAAGAAATACAGACACGTCTCACTCGGGAAAGTCGCTACATGGATAAGTTAGTAGACGAACTTGCCAAGGGTAAAAAATTAGAGAAAATTTTACGTACTCAATAATGAATCAATATGGAAACTGAAAACACACAAGAAACAACACAACCTCAAATAGAACTATTCGTTACGGATGAAGCTAAAGGCCATATTAACGAAACACGGAAGTGGGCAAAATTTTTAGCTATTCTAGGCTTCATTGGTTCAGGATTAATCGCAATAATGGCCGTTTTCGCGGGATCTATGTTCTCTACAATATGGGGAGGCGCAAGCTTCATGATTAGCATCCTATACCTGCTGATGGCACTTCTTTACTTTTTCCCCTCTTTATACCTCTACCGCTTTAGTGAAAAGGCAAATAGAGCCCTCTATAAGAAAGACTCGAACGAATTAGAAGTTGCCTTGGGCAATTTAAAATCGACCTTTAAATTTTACGGCATCGCAGCAATTGTTATCATCAGCCTATACCTGCTAATTTTCATCTTTGCAGGACTCGGTGCAGGACTCGGTGCAATGATGATGAATTAAACTCAATGTTCTAGGTCCTGCTGAGAAGAATAGTTTTCTTTGAACGCCCTAAGAAGGGTCCTTCCGTAATGGCGGTTGCGGCGCTTGGCTTTTTTCTTATTGGCACGCTTGCCAGTGCGTTTGTCTTTCACCAAGTCGTCCAAGTCTTTGGCTTGGTCTATTTTCTCAAAATCTTGAATTTGGGTACGCCTCATGGGTAATGGTCTGCCATCAACTATTACATGCTACCTTTGTTAATGTTCAAAACCAACTAAAGAATTGGACCATGGCCCAACTAGAATGGCAAACTATCAAGGAATACGAGGAAATTACTTTTAAGCAGTGCAACGGCGTTGCGCGTATTGCGTTTAACCGCCCGGAGGTGAGGAATGCTTTTACCCCCAAAACCGTAGACGAGCTATGGGAAGCACTCATTCTTTGTCACGAAAGCCAAGAGATTGGTGTAGTGCTCCTAACCGGCGAAGGGCCTTCACCGAAAGACGGCGGCTGGGCCTTCTGCTCGGGCGGTGATCAACGGGTTCGATCAACGACTGGATATAAAGGTGAAAACGGCATCAACAGATTCAATATTTTGGACGTCCAACGCCAGATTCGATTCATGAACAAGGTGGTTATTGCTGTAGTGCCTGGATGGGCAGTCGGCGGTGGACACAGTCTACACGTAGTTTGTGACATGACTGTAGCTTCTAAAGAACATGCCATCTTCAAACAAACAGACGCTGATGTAGCGAGCTTTGACGGCGGTTTTGGTTCCGCATACTTGGCACGCCAAGTAGGACAGAAACGCGCGCGTGAAATCTTCTTCTTGGGCGCTGAATATTCCGCTCAAGAAGCTTACGAGATGGGGATGGTCAACAAAGTTGTTCCGCATGAAGAACTGGAGCAGGTAGCCTACGAATGGGCACAGGAAATCATGACCAAGAGTCCTACGGCCATCAAGATGCTGAAATTCGGTTTCAATCTCATTGACGACGGATTGGTGGGTCAGCAAGTATATGCCGGCGAAGCTACTCGGCTTGCCTATGGAACGGATGAAGCTGTAGAAGGTCGGAATGCTTTCTTAGAAAAGCGTCCCAGAGACTTTTCCAAATTTCCAAAGTTTCCTTAACCTTGAATCGGCGCAATCCATGAATACAGAGTACCACGCAAGTGATGTGATCAAGCAACGGAAAACGGCCAAAGTTCTGGCAGATGCTCCCTGGAAGCCGAGCTTAAATGCTTCCGAGCAAGAAGAGCTTATTGGGGACCTTTTGGAACTCGCGGCCTGTGCGCCCTACCACTATAAGAGCGCTGCTAAATACCATACTTCTGGGCTAAAAAGTCCACTGCCCTTCAGAGCCTATACCATGACCAGTGAGACCTGCCGCAAGCTCGCGGCACAATTGCAATCTATGGATCTGGTACCTGGAAAAATCGTAAATATGTTATGGGCTGCAGAAGCCTTGCTAATGATGACTTGGCTGCCTGATGTATTTGGAGACCAACCGCAAGAGCGTGAAATGGAACCGCTCCCTTTTACCGGGAACCTCAGAAACATGGAGCATATTGCTGCAAGTAGTGCTGCCATTCAAAATATTTTAATTGGTGCAACCCAAAAAGGATTCCCAAATTATTGGTCCTCCGGTGGAGTTTTACGTCACAAGCCTGCGCGCCAACTATTAAGCGTTCCGTTAGAAGAAATGTTGTTAGGCTGTTTATTTATTTTCCCTGAAGACGCTCATGAAAGAGGCGTGGAAATTAAGCCCGGAAAATTCCATAATGAAGGAAAAAATATTCGAACATGGTCAAAATCAATTACCTTATAATCATGAAAAAATGGTTAGTCCCCCTGTTGGTTTTACTGGTAATCTCCTCCTGTAAAAACGACAACCCTGAACCTCAGGTCAATGTTATAATGCCACTAGGCGCTTCACGCGTGCAAGGAAGCCCTCCTGCCTACCTAAGTTACCGGTACGATCTCTGGAAAAAACTCCGCCTGAACGGCTACAACATAGATTTCATTGGCGGTGAAGTAGACGGTGAGATTTACCCTCTTGTCAATGAAGAGGAATTTGATCCTCACCATGAGGGTCATAGCGGCTGGACATCAGGTCAACTTCTTGCGGATCTTCCCAATTGGACCGCGAGAGTAGATACCCCAGATGTAGTACTTTTTAGCTCACCAGGAGGCAATGACATCATAGACGGACTGAGCTACGAAAGTGCCATTGAAAACGTGGTAGATATTGTTCAAGGATTGCAGGCTTTCAATCCTGAAGTAACCGTTGTTTTGGAAAAAATGGCTCCAGGACACAGCTTAGTCATGATGATTGGACCATTAGGCACGAGTCACGCACGGCTGCTGAATGATATTGACAGTCTTGCCTCTTCTTTGACCACAGCATCCTCGGAGGTTTTGGTCATTGACATGGCTACAGGGTTTACAGACAATATGCTTGCCGACCCCATTCACTACAACCAAGACGGCGCAACATTCATTGCTGATCGTTATTATTCACTTCTAGAAACCATTCTAGATTAATCAACTACACATGCACAAGTACTCCTTATTCCTTCTTTTCCTAATATTGTTGAGTTGTGGTGGTGATAACGGTAAAAATGAAAACCCACAAACCCCTGGTGGAAGCGAAACAATTAGTATCAATCACGATAATATCAATAGATCAGCATTGGTCTATACGCCAAATGGATACGACAGTAGTTTCGCGCTTCCCGTTGTATTAAATTTTCACGGTTTTGGTGGGAATTCTTCCAGCCACTTCGCTGAAACGGAAATGACTGCTGTAGCAGATAGCGCACAGTTTCTTCTTGTATATCCCCAAGGAACGCTCTTAGACGGAAGTCCGCATTGGAATAATGCTTTACCAGGCCCAGACAATAAAAGCGATGCTGAAGATATTGGGTTTGTAAGCGCATTATTGGGCTATCTAGATAGCGCCTATATCATTGACAGGGAACGAATTTATGCCTGCGGCTATTCTAACGGAGGGATGATGTCTTATGCGCTTGCCTGTTACCTCAGCAATGAAATTGCCGCTGTAGCATCTATTTCTGGATGTTTAACAGATACCTCTAACACTTGTATGCCGTCGCATCCCACAGCTGTTTTAAGTTTTCATGGCACCAACGACGGCGTTCTGAGCTATACAGGAGGTACAGAAGTCATAAGCCAAATGGATGCACTTGAATTCTGGGCAGCGATCAATAATTGTATACCAACTGCTTCGGTTGAAACCCTGTCATCTAATTCCTACAACCTAGAACATCACGCTCACCTAGATGGAGACAGTAGCGTGGTTTCTGAGCACTACAAGGTCATTGGTGGCGGACATACATGGTTTCATTTTGAGCTCAATGGTAAAAGTGCAAACTGGCTGCTTTGGGAATTTTTTGATCAATTTGACATTTATGGTAAGCGATAAGCAGTAGCTATCTTTGGAACTATAATGCTCCATCAATTACTTCATACTTTTTCAAAAGATATCAGTGGCATTAGCCCACCTGAAAAATTTACCTATCCATTTTTCTACACGCCCCATCCGCTGGTAGAATTGGCATCTGAGCAACTGAAAGATTACTTGGTTAAGACCGATTTAAAGCACAATTTTGGCCTAGGGCAAAACGAGCATCTCATTGAACAAGGGAAAATGTTTGGGGTGCTGGTTGTCCGCAACAAAGCAGGTGACTTGGGCTGGCTTGCCGCTTATTCCGGAAAGCTGAGTGAGGACGACAAAGAATATTTTGTCCCTCCTATTTGTGATATTCATGCTGCTCAGTCCTTTTATAAAAAAGGAGAAATAGAGCTCAATGAAATGAGCGCAGAAATTGTTGCGTTGGAAAATGACTCCAGCCGATTAGAGGCTATTGGTAAACTAGAGGACCGACTTGCTGAAATCAATGAATTCCTCCGTTCAGGACGGGCAGATTTAAAAGACGCAAAAAAAGCACGGCAGAGGTACAGGGAAACAGTAAAAAAAACCCTGAGTCCGCAAGACTATGAAGAAGTAAAAGAACGACTGGCCAAAGAGAGTATTCAAGGTCAACTGGTATTCAAGCATCGCAGCAAAAAATGGGTAATTGAGCAGGAAACCTTGGAAGGGAAATTGTCAAATTTCTCCAATAAAATCAAAACACTTAAAGATGAAAGACGTACCAAATCCAATGCATTACAACGTGAAATATTTAACCATTACATTTTTCTGAATGCCCGTGGCGAAAAACAGGTCTTGAGCGATTGCTTTCCAGACTTTGACCTAAGACATCCCCCGAGTGGCTCAGGGGATTGCGCGGCACCCAAACTGTTGCAATTTGCCTTTGAGAATGACCTTCAGCCTATTTGTATGGGTGAATTTTGGTGGGGAGCGGCACCGGTAAAAGAGGTTCGTAAACACGGTTACTTTTATCCGTCTTGTGCTTCCCGTTGCAGACCCATTCTTGGACATATGCTTCAAGGGCTTGAGGTAGAAGAAAATCCACTACTGATGTTAGGTCAAGACAAACCTATGCCCATTGTCTATGAGGATGAAGATCTCGTGGTAGTAGATAAACCTGCTGGACTCTTAAGTGTGCCTGGCGTTGAAATTGAAGATTCCGCCCTCAGCCGAATTAAAAATAAATACCCCAATGCCACGGGGGCAATTCTACTTCATCGCTTGGACATGAG
The DNA here is from genome assembly GCA_038139395.1 of Cryomorphaceae bacterium. Classification (GTDB taxonomy): domain Bacteria; phylum Bacteroidota; class Bacteroidia; order Flavobacteriales; family Schleiferiaceae; genus UBA10364. The sequence continues at coordinate 2,861 of JAYOSU010000022.1, read as the reverse complement.
CACCTCTGGTCTGCTAATGTTCACACTGAATGCCAAGGCCAACAAACGCATGCAACGCCAATTCATTAAGCGGCAAGTTGAAAAAACGTATGTTGCTGAAGTTACTGGGGAGGTGAAAGCAGACGAAGGGTCTATTGATCTACCTTTAGCTCCCGATTATTATGATTTACCACGTCAAATGGTTTGTCACGAAAACGGAAAGCCATCGGAAACAAGATGGAAAGTGTTGGATAGAAAAGAGGGCAAGACAAGATTGGCACTTAAACCGGTAACAGGAAGAACGCATCAACTTAGAGTGCATTGTGCACATCCCAAAGGATTGGGGTTCCCCATGGTAGGAGATGAATTGTATGGCGTTATAGGCGAGCGATTGCACCTGCATGCACACCAACTTGTATTCGAGCATCCTACATCCAAGAAACGTATAACATTAACCGCACCCATTCCTTTTTAATGTCCGTAGAAATCGAAAGAAAATTCCTAGTAATTGGCGACGCATGGAAAAATCATGTTTCCGGCCAATTTCAATTGAAGCAAGGCTACCTACAATCGGCACCTGAAAGAACGGTACGCATACGAACTTCTAATGAGGAGGGCTTTGTTACTATTAAAGGGAAAACAGAAGGAATAACTAGAAGGGAATACGAATACCCTATTCCTTTTACCGAAGCCCTATCACTTTTAGCGCTCAGTGAAAACACGCCGATAGAGAAAGTTCGATACCTCGTATCGCATGGTAGCCTTACTTGGGAAGTTGATGTGTTTGAAGGCTTGAATTCTGGATTAGTCCTAGCAGAAGTAGAATTGCAACATGAAAATCAAGAAATCGACCTACCGGATTGGATTGGAGAAGAAGTAAGTAGGGATTCGAGATACTACAATTCCGCTTTGAGTGCACATCCATTTTCCACTTGGAAAGGAACGAACCGCCAAACTACAAAGTAAAAATCTATAGACCTGCAGATTAGGGAATGCCCGTTGATGGTTAGTGTTTTGTATTTTAGACACATGACGCAAAAACACTTTACCCTAACCCTGATTCTTGCCCTATTATGTTCAGTAAACGCGATGGCCCAAGTGGACCATTGGGAACAATTGGTCGGAGAAAATAACGTTTGGAAATACCGCCTAGGAAACAGCGAACCCCCGTACGATTGGATGAGCCCCTCCTTCAATGATGCTAGTTGGCCATCCGCCACTGGTGGCCTGGGCTACGGCGATGGAGACGATCAAACTACTGTAGCAAATTGTGCATCACTCTACATGAGACGATACTTTACCATTTCCCAAAAACAAGATGTTGAAGCGCTCATTTTCCATGGCGATTACGACGATGGATTTGTGGCTTACCTCAACGGTTTTGAAATAGCGCGAGGCAACATAGACACCTTGCTACCTCCGTACAACTATTCCCCTGTACAATGGCGTGAAGCTAAAATGTATCAAGGTGGAGAAGCGGTGACTTATGTAGTGGAAGAGAGTATTTGGAAGAATGCTCTTCAAAACGGCACGAATGTATTGGCCGTTCATACTGTCAATACCAACGGAGCCAGCAGTTCAGACATGACCGCTAGGTATTGGTTGCATTGTGGTTTGAATACGTCAACTCAATCGTACAGCTCACCGGCACCGTGGTTTCATTATGAAACTTTTGAAAGTGATGTTGCGGTACTCAGGATCAATACTTGGGAAGAAAATATCGTAGATGATCCATCTATTCGAGGTGAGATGGAAATCGTATGGAACGATTCCTCTAGCTTGCATCCGTCCTATGGTTCAGAATATAATTTGAAAACAAACATAGAGATTGAAAAGCGTGGAAGGTGGTCTCAATATGTATATCCAAAAAACGGTTATGCCATTGAAACAAAAGACCTTGAATGGGAGGACACGGATGTATCGCCTTTAGAACTGCCTGAAGAAGAAGACTGGATCTTACACGGTCCTTATGGTGACCGAAGTTTTTTGAGAAACGTACTCGCCATGCACATGGCCAATAAACAAGGCAACTATGCCTCCAGAACTAAATATGTAGAGCTTTTTATCAACGGGGATTACGAAGGGATTTACGTGTTAATGGAAAAGATAAAACGCGGTCCTGATAGGGTGGATATTGCCAAATTAAACCCGGATGAAATTGCTGGAGATGATCTTACCGGAGGATATATTTTCAAGACCGATTGGGAGCCTGTAGATTGGCGATCAAGCTTTAGCATGCTATCTGATACGACAAAGATTCCCTACACCTATACCTATCCCAAACGCAAGAACATAGTACCTCAACAAGAACAATACATTCAAGAATACGTGGACGATTGGGAACATTCCTTACAGAATACAAGCGTACCCTATAACGGTAAATATTGGCACGAATACATGGATTTAAATTCATTTGTAGACTTCTTTCTCATGATGGAAGTCACCAAGGACGTAGATGCATATCGGGCAAGCACCTATTACCACAAGAAAAAGGACAGCAATGGCGGTAAGATTCATGCAGGACCCATATGGGATTTCAATTTTGCTTTTGGATTAGTTGATTATTGTGAAGGCTACCTTCCAACCGGTTATATGTTTTCCGGGAATTGGTGTTCCGGAACCAATCCTGCGTGGTGGGAAGATTTGGTCTATACCCCGCAGTTTGCCAATGCGGTCAATTGTCGTTGGGAAGAGTTGAGAGCTACCGTATGGCACAAGGACAGCATAAAAGACTTTATTGCTGCTAACAGAATACTCCTGAGTAATGCCGCTTCAAGAAATCATGCTCGGTGGCCACTTATGGGGCAGAATCCCACTGCAGTAAAGTATGTTGCCGCAACCTTTAATGGTGACGTAGCGCTAATGGAAAACTGGTTGATGTA
>JAYOSU010000021.1:10298-33236 GCA_038139395.1 Cryomorphaceae bacterium | reverse complement strand
CTTATTTGGATACGCCTTAGGTTGCCCCGAAGCTAGATACGTAGCGGTAAACGTTATACCAGTATATCCTAAGTCCAAACAGGTGCGAAATGAATTAATACTCGACTCCTGATCACCTGCCATACCAGCTATGATACCAGCGTTGAATAATAGACCCGTATCTAATTGAGCAGCATCCCCCAGCAACTCATTCTTCTTGAAGTCAAAAGCTGCCATATAACCATTGTATGATGCTGCATAATCCTCCGAATCATAGGAAGCACCTGCATCTACTAGATAATTGTAAGCGATCATTGGAACCTCGCGTAATGCATCTTCTGAATAACGAGGCTTCTTTAATGTGCTTTCGTATTTTAATAAATCTAAAATACACTCTGCTGCAATCTCATTAGCGTTATCAGACAATGCTTTGATGTCAGCATCCGGTGAACCCGCAATCTTAGCATAGATTAAAGCACGGTTATAGTAGTACTTGGTTAAAATTTTCTCTTTAATCTCAGATTGGTTCTTAGATTCGATAATTGAAGCGGCTTCGTCAATAAAACCTTTTGCTTCCACAATTTCATTACCTCTCAATGCAATAATTGCACTTGTCACTTTGGGTGCTTCCTGAGCATAGGCGCTCAAAACTGCAAAAGTCAACAATCCAAATAGTAATTTCTTCATTCTTTTACTTACTTAATTCTGTGTTACAAATGTACTTTAATAGTAACTTTCGCAAACACTACGCCATTTTATATTTATTCTTCTGAACTCGCGTTTTCATTGTTTAATTCAGTAGAATCATTAACTCCTTCAACACTTTCGTCTGTTTCCTCATCTTCTTCAGATGCTGGTACTTTGGCTATGGAGGCGATTTCATCTTCTTTACGAAGGCTAATTAAACGTACTCCTTGAGTAGCACGTCCCATGACACGAAGGGTATCTACTCCCATTCTAATCATTGTACCCTTTTTCGTAATGATCATTAAATCATCTTCATCAGTAACTGCCTTGAGGCTAACAAGTTCTCCTGTTTTTTCCGTTACCGTGATTGTTTTTACTCCTTTACCACCGCGGTTAGTAATACGGTAATCCTCAAGTGCGGAACGCTTGCCGTATCCTTTCTCACTAACTACCATAATATCAAATCCATCGCCTTCCTTTACAACGACCATTCCCACAACTTCATCATTCTCCGAATCCACTGTAATGGCTCTTACACCCGAAGCATTTCTGCCCATTGACCGAACTTTACTTTCCGGGAAACGTATGGCTTTACCGCTTCTAACGGCCATCATAATATCCTGTTCTCCATTAGTCAACTTAGCCTCAAGCAAAGTATCCCCTTCTCTGATAGTTATGGCATTGATTCCATTAACACGTGGACGGCTATATGCTTCCAGAGATGTTTTCTTGATAATACCATACTTGGTACACATCACGATAAAGTGATTGTTAATGTACTCTTCATCTTTTAGGTTTAGTACATTGATAAATGCAAGCACCTTATCATCCTGAGGAATATTAATCAAGTTTTGAATGGCCCTACCCTTGCTTTGTCTTGTGCCTTCGGGTATTTCGAACACGCGCATCCAAAAGCATCTTCCCAATTCTGTAAAGAAGAGCATGTATTGGTGGTTGGTAGCAACAAAAACATTCTCAATAAAATCTTTATCTCTTGTGCTTGCAGCTTTTGAGCCTACTCCTCCTCTGTTCTGTTTCCTGTATTCGGAGAGCGCCGTACGCTTGATATAACCAGCATGTGAAATCGTAACGACCACCTCTGTATCAGGTATCATATCTTCAATGCTCACATCGCCGCCGGCATATTCTATATCCGTTCTGCGCTCATCACCATACTTATCTTTGACTTCAAGTAATTCGTCCTTGATAATTTGCATTCGCAAAGCCTTATCTGAAAGAATACTTTTCAGGTAGTCTATGGTTTTCATCAATTCTTCATACTCTGCCTTGATTTTGTCTCTTTCAAGACCGGTGAGTTTTTGAAGGCGCATGTCTAAGATGGCTTTTGCCTGAATCTCACTTAGTTTAAATTCAGACATTAAGCCGGTTCGTGCTTCATCTGGTGTTGCTGAAGCTCTAATCAATTTAATTACGGCGTCTAAATGATCTATTGCAATAAGCAAACCTTCTAGAACATGTGCGCGCTTCTCAGCTTGTCGCAACTCATATTCCGTACGTCGCACAACAACTTCATGTCTGTGCGCAACGAAATGTTTAATCATGTCCTTGAGGTTCAACAACTCAGGACGACCATTGACTAGCGCAATGTTATTTACTGAGAATGAGCTTTGTAGCTGAGTGTACTTGAATAATTTATTTAAAACAACATTTGGTACAGCATCTCGTTTTAGCACATAAACAATGCGCATACCTTTTCTATCGCTTTCATCCCGAATGTCAGAGATTCCTTCAATTTTTTTGTCGTTGACTAAATCAGCAGTCTTTTTAATCATATCAGCCTTATTCACCTGATATGGAATTTCAGTTACAATAATGCACTCACGATCTCTCACCTCCTCTATACGAGCTTTTGCTCGAAGCACTATACGTCCACGTCCGGTATGAAATGCGTCACGAACACCTTCATAGCCGTATATAGTTCCACCAGTAGGGAAATCAGGAGCGCTTATGTGTTGCATTAAACCATCAATCTCAATGGAATCATCTTCGATATAGGCATTAATTGCATTTATACTTTCAGTTAAATTATGAGGTGGCATGTTCGTAGCCATACCTACGGCAATTCCGGATGCACCATTAACCAACAAGCCTGGTATTCTTGTCGGCAATACGGTGGGCTCTTTAAGAGAATCGTCAAAGTTTAATTGCCACTCAACGGTATCCTTGTCAATATCAGATAACATTTCCTCAGCAATCTTGCGCATACGAACCTCTGTATACCTCATTGCAGCAGGACTGTCTCCATCTATGGAGCCAAAATTCCCCTGTCCGTCAACAAGCATATAACGCAAAGACCAATCTTGAGCCATACGCACCATGGTGTCGTATACTGAACTATCTCCATGAGGATGATACTTCCCAAGAACATCACCAACTACCCTTGCAGACTTCTTGTACGATTTTGTACTCGTCACTCCCATGTCGTGCATACCGTATAAAACCCGGCGATGCACAGGTTTTAAACCATCGCGAACGTCTGGTAAAGCACGTGATACGATAACCGACATCGAATAATCGATGTAGGAGCTCTTCATCTGCTCTTCAATATTTACGGGAATAATTCTTTCTCCCTGCGCCATATTGTCAGTTTTTTAATGGGGATAACCCCGGTTTTTACGTAATTTTCAAATATAGCTTTTAGCCATCTGTGCACAGAGATTATAAAGGATACAGTTCACTCATTTATCCACATTTTAATGTTAACAAACCACTCGCGTTGTGGCAATGATGGCAGTAGAAAACTATTTAGATTAGAAGAATGATGCAGGTGGCATGTTTTATGTTCACATGGTAGTTACAAATACCTCAAACTATGGAAGAAAATTTTAGCCCAAGAGTACGCGATGTAATCACTTACAGTAAGGAAGAGGCTTTGCGTCTTGGTCACGACTATATAGGTACGGAACATTTACTTCTCGGAATTTTAAGAGACGGAGAAGGCATTGCGGTTGCCATATTAAAAGATTTAGGTCTTGATTTAAGCAATGTTAGAAACAAAATAGAGGGCATTGCTGCTCCATACGCAACAAACACTCCTGGTACAGGAAAGAATTTACCCTTGACTCGTCAGGCAGAAAAGGCACTGAAAACCACATTTTTAGAAGCTAAATTGTTTCAAAGTCCAGTGATCAGAACACCGCATTTGCTGCTCTGTATATTGCGAAATGACAATGACCCAATTAGTGCTGTTATGGCGCAAATGGGAGCATCGTATGACGCCGTAAAAAGTGAATACCAAAACAGCCACCTTGAAAATGAACTTCCCTCCTCCTCCACGCCACAATCGTCCATGGATTATGATGATAATGATGATTTGGAAGAAAGTTCTTCATCTAGGAAGAGTTCTTCTAGCAGCGCATCTGGTCGCAAAGAGAAGTCAAAAACCCCAGTACTAGATAATTTCGGAAAAGATCTTACTAAAGCTGCAGAGCAAAACAAGTTAGATCCCGTTGTGGGCAGATCAAAAGAGATTGAAAGAGTAAGTCAAATCTTAAGTCGTCGTAAAAAGAATAATCCACTTTTAATTGGAGAACCTGGGGTAGGTAAAAGTGCTATTGCTGAAGGTTTGGCGCTACGCATTGTCAACAAAGAAGTTAGTAGAGTTTTATTCGATAAACGTGTGGTCAGCTTGGACCTAGCCTCCCTTGTTGCTGGTACCAAATATAGAGGTCAATTTGAAGAGCGTATGAAAGCGCTCATGAATGAGTTGGAAAAAAATGACGATATAATCCTTTTTATTGATGAGCTTCATACTATCGTGGGTGCAGGCGGAGCTACCGGTTCACTTGATGCATCAAACATGTTTAAACCTGCCCTTGCAAGAGGAGAAATACAGTGTATTGGGGCCACCACACTTGATGAGTATCGGCAGTTTATTGAGAAAGACGGGGCTCTTGAACGTCGTTTTCAAAAGGTTTCCGTTGATCCAACTTCACCTGAGGAAACCATTCAAATTTTAAACAACATCAAAGACAAGTACGAAGATCATCACAACGTTCTTTATACTGAAGCTGCCATAGAAGCTTGTGTCAAATTAACACAACGCTATATCGCGGACAGGTTTCTACCTGATAAGGCTATTGATGCGCTAGACGAAGCAGGATCTCGTGTTCACATCACTAATATTGAAGTTCCAGAGAGTATTAAGGAATTGGAGCTTGAGCTTGAGCATATCATGCAAGAGAAAGTTAGGGTTGTAAAATCCCAACGGTATGAGGAAGCCGCCAAACTTAGAGATGATGAGAAAAAAATTCAGGCTAAACTAGAAACTGCAAAAAGCGCTTGGGAAGACAGCATTAAGCTCAATAAGAAGTTAGTTGATGAAGAGCAAGTTGCAGAAGTTGTAGCCATGATGACCGGTGTTCCGGTGCAGCGAGTGGCAGCGCAAGAAATGGATAGATTGGCTGAAATGGAATCTACTCTTAAGTCTAGGGTAATAGGCCAAGATGAAGCCGTTAAGAAGATAGTAAGAGCTATACAGCGCAATAGAGCGGGACTCAAAGATCCCAAGAAACCTATAGGTTCATTTATTTTCTTAGGTCCTACCGGAGTTGGAAAAACCCAATTAGCCAAAAAGTTGACGGAATTATTATTCGATAATGAAGAGAATATGATTCGTATAGATATGAGTGAATACATGGAAAAATTTGCCATATCTAGACTTGTTGGCGCTCCTCCAGGATATGTTGGCTATGAAGAAGGTGGTCAATTAACCGAACGTGTTCGTAGAAAGCCCTATTCAGTTATATTATTAGATGAAATTGAAAAAGCACACCCAGATGTTTTTAATCTGCTTTTGCAGGCCTTGGACGACGGTCAAATAACAGATAGTTTGGGTAGAAAGGTGGATTTTAAAAACACCATAATTATCATGACTTCTAATCTTGGATCGCGTCAATTAAAAGATTTTGGAACAGGTGTTGGATTTGGTACCACAGCTAGAGATAAAGGCAAGGAAGATCTTGAAAAAGGAGTTATTCAAAGTGCCTTGAAAAAAGCATTTGCTCCCGAATTTTTAAATCGAATTGATGATGTTGTCTTGTTTAACTCTTTAAAGCGTGAAGATATACACCTGATTATTGACATTGAGCTCCAAGGGTTATTTGAACGCGTAAAAGAATTAGGTTATACCATCAATCTGAGCGATCAAGCTAAAGACTTCATCGCAGACGAAGGGTTTGATGAAGCATTTGGCGCGCGTCCTTTAGCGCGAGCTTTACAGAAATTAATTGAAGACCCGCTTGCGGAACGCATCATTGGTAAGCAATTAACAGAAGGTGATGAAGTCATCATTGAACTTAGAGATAAAGAACTTACGTTTGAAATAGTCAAAGGAGAAATTGAAAACACTACTGAATTGGAGGCGCTTCCGGAAAAAACGGAAGAAAATGCAGACGATGAAGGTTAAATTTCAAGCACATTTTCGGGACGTTGCTCCATAAGTTTTTGACCGATTGAATTTAATTTGGGTGAGGGATGAATATTAATAAAATGCTTCCTCACCCATTCTTTTTGATGTAAAAAATCATCTTTAAGATAAATCCCTGTTAGATTTCCGTTTTCTACAAATACGGCCCCTCCCTCATCAAGACCGATAATCCAAGATTTCTGTAGAGACTGTTTTAGTTCCTTTAGAACTTCTAAATCATCTGTACGATTGCTCTTAACCTCTTCTAAAAAATTAGCCAACCAAGTCTGTCCGCTTAGATAGGTTCCAAACTTCCTTAAAGCGCCAATTCCATTTGCCTTTTGAATCACCCATTTAATTTCGCCTTTGCCATTTTCATAGGCGTATAATCCAAATTTCAAGGATTGTTTCTTTTGGGATTTGTTAAGTACTGGCCAATGCTCTCTGATTTTATGATCTTCATAAATAAGTGCCAATATTTCATTTGGAAGGATGGTATATTCTAAAAAATGACACTCTTTCATCAAGCGATGGTATTTGGTGGATTCCTTTTGATTAGAGAAGTGTTGAGTGACCCGTTTTTTGATATTATTCGCTTTCCCAATATAGAGCGGCGTACCATGTGCATCTTTAAATTCATACACGCCATATGCTTTGGGCAAATTATCATATTGCTCTCGCGGTAAATTGTCAGGAATCTGAATACGTTGAAGTAATCCTGTTTTTGGATTGTGAAGGATCTTTTGATCATAATCACCATGAAGGCAATGAATCAACACCTCTGCTGCGCAGAGCGCATCACTCAGTGCTCTGTGGGGGTTTTTGTTGGACACCTGCAGTTCCCTAGCAAGATTAGCTAAAGAATAGCGTCCTACTTCTGGAAATACCTTTCGTGCATATTTAATTGTACAAAGTTTATCCATTCTCCAAGCCACATCACATTCTCTAAAGGCGCGTTCTATGAATGAATAGTCAAAGTTGACGCTGTGGGCTACAAAGACATCACCTTCTAGTTGTTTTTGCAGTAATGGAATTAGACTTTGAAACTTAGGAGCATGTTCAACCATCTCATCACTAATTCCTGTCAATGCTTGAATGTTATTTGGAATGGAGTAATCCGGTTTGACTAGAGAAGACCATTGATGAATGATCTTTTTGTTTTGTACGTGTACAATACCAATCTCAGTAATATCATTTCCTGCAGGTCTACCTCCTGTTGTTTCTATATCTACGACCACAAATTTCACTTGGGTAAAATAGCCAATAGGTTCCTTCTCTCACAGTCTATTATGCTATATTTATCCTCATGGAATTACTCATCTGGATCTTGTTGATACTTGGCTTAGTCGGTGCAGTTGTACCAGCAATTCCTGGACCAATATTTTCTTCTGCAGGGTTAGTACTGGCCGTCATATATAATGATATCGATGGCTTGCTAATCTATTTTTTGATAGTAGGTGGCTTTGTGATCTTTTGTTTGGACCTTATTCTTCCCTCTCTGATTACCAAAAAATCAGGTGGATCAAAACGTGCTGCGACCGGAGCCTTGATAGGTATGCTGCTATCTATTTTTACTGGACCAGGGCTCATATTAGGTGCCTTTATAGGCGCTTTTATTGGTGAATTTTCAGTAACTCAGAATATGAGCAAAAGTGCTCATTCAAGCCTGCATGCAGTCATAGGTGTCTTCAGCGGGATACTGGTCAAAACTATTTTTTCGCTCTCTGTTTTAATCATGTATGCAACATGGATATTTCTATGAAGATTAAAATAGGTCAGAAGGAACTCGAATATCCAAAGCTCGGAATTGAATCAGGAGTGACCCTTTGCACAGGGACATCTGGTTCAGGTAAGACCACACTTCTTAGAGCGCTACATGGGCTTTTATTGAACGAGTCATGTGCCACTTTAGTGGATAAACGTACCACTTCACTTATGCCGCAACAAGAAGTATGGATTCCTTATTTGTCGTTAAAAGAACAGCTGAGTTTATTTGGAGGCAAACAAGCGATAGATTTGGCCCACCGGTTGAAGCTGAATATGTATCTGTTGAAGTATCCATATGAATTGAGTGTTGGACAATTGCAAAGGTTTTCGCTCGCTCTAACATTGAGCAATTGTAGTAATCTAGTTTTCCTTGACGAACCGACGAGCGCCTTAGATGACGATCTAGCTACCATAGTATTTGAACTAATTGAGGAATATGTTTCCACAAACAAAGCAACCTCTATAATAGCAGTGACACATGATGTAAGAATGAAAGACCGTTTTTACCAAGCCAATACATGGGATTTATGAAGAAAACACTCATCATATGGCGCGGTCAGCTAAAAGCAAAGGGAATTCAATATCTCATGCTTATTTTTCTCTCTATGTTAGTTTGCGTTGGATTTTATGGTGCACGTATTACCGAGGCATATGTTTTTAAAAAATGGACAGAAAGCGCTCAATATGTGGATGTCATAGTAGGCAGAAAGGGCTCACCACTCCAAATAGTCGCTAACACCTTATTTCGGCTGGAAAATCCAACTGGTAATATATCGGGTAGCACTGTGGACTTTTGGAATAATCACCCAATGACTGCATCGTCTTGTTCCATTTCCTTAGGAGATAACATCATGGGGTATCCATTGGTAGGAACATCTAATGAGTATTACGATTGGATGAACGTAGAACTTGTAAAAGGAACTTTGCCTATTAGTGAGGAAGATGTTGTATTAGATGTAAAATTAGCGAATACCTTGGAATTACAGATTGGTGATACTCTAGAGTCCTCCCACGGTGCAAGCACGGGAGAAACTCATAATCATCACCTACAAATTACAGGGCTAATCCGAGCTGAAAGGACTGCAGATCAAACGTGTTTTTTTACGACCGTTGATGCATATTACGGAATGCATGGCACAAAGCATTCAAAGGATATAACCACATTAATGCTTCGATTAAAAAGTAAATCTGCTTTAGTTATGTTGCCTCGTGTTTTTGATAACCGACCGGACGAACAAGGGGCTTTTCCTGTTTTTATTTTTGCTCAACTCCAAAAGCAATGGACTCCTGTGCTCGAAGATCTAGAGAATTATAGTATTATCATTCCTACAGTATTGCTCTTCATGTTTTGTCTAGTACTACTCTACTTAGGCAATACTGAGCGGATAACCAAGCGCTTCATGCTGATTCAAAAAGTCAGTTCCACCAATATTTTGATGTACTGCCACGGTCTTGCCTTATTTATGGTTTTACTCGGTTCATTGTTATCTTATATAATACTAAAGAGCGCTTTTACCTTTTATATCCATTATGAAAACGGACTTATACTTATTCCAATTGGTTTATCTATAGGTTTGTATAGTGTCCTATCAAAACGCAGATGAAAAAATTCCTAGTTCTTTCATTCGTCTTATGCAACCTTGTAGGCAAAGCTCAGGAAGTTCTTCCATGGGAACTTTTGGCAGTCCCCTATTCCACTACCCCAGATGGGCTTTATGAACCCCAATTTCCAAGTTGGCTAGACAAATACCAAAACCAGGAAATAGTCATACAAGGATACTTGGTACCTGTTGATGTAGAAGGCAATCAATACGCTCTTTCTCGTTATGCATTTTCATCATGCTTCTTTTGCGGTAACGCCGAGCCCAATACAGTTGTGGAATTAGTTTTCAAGGAGCGTCCAGACAATTTAATCACGGACCAGTTTGTAGTGGTTAAAGGAATTCTCATGTTCAATTCCAATGATCCTTTTCGGTTGTTCTTTATTCTTCAACAAGTTGAATTTGCAGGATGAGAGTAGCCCTATACGTATTGTTTCTTTTGACCAGTGCTTCTTCTCTTGCTCAGCAGCGGGTTAGATGGAGTTCATTTGAGCGGTTACAATTTGAAGAGGTTTTTGATAAAGAGTCATCCATGTGGATGCAAGTCCCTAAGTGGACAGATAAGGACAGACAATTAGATGGTAAACTGGTAGAAATTACCGGTTATGTGATTGCATTAGATGTTTTGAGTGATGAATACGCACTGAGCGCCTTCCCATTTGCGAGCTGTTTTTTCTGTGGTGCTGCCGGTCCAGAAAGTGTAATGGAGCTTAAACTAAAAAATAAGGTGAAATACTTAACGGATGAAGTACATACCTTTCAAGGAATATTAAAGTTAAATGAAGGTGCATATACCTTTCCTCTTACGCTGCTGAATGCTAAATCCTTAAGTGAACCATGAAATTCATTAAACTATTTAGCATATTCGTTTTAACCCTGGTGTTATTGTATGTAGTAGGTCCTTCACCTAAAACTCCTGAATATTCAAACGAATTACCAACTATTGGCACCCCTTTAGCAGATATTGAAGATTCTTTAGTGTTGTTTGAATCTGAAAACAATGTTGAATCTTGCGCTTATACTGAAATCCAATGGGCAGACAGTATAAGGCAAACAGAATACGTCTTCCTTTATTTGCATGGATTTAGTGCCACTAAACACGAAGGAGACTCTCTACGATACCTGCTGCCGAAACGTTTCGCCATGAATGCAGTATACAATCGCATGGCTGGTCACGGAATAATGGAGCCTGATACAAGCAAGCTAGTAGGCTTCACGGCCCAAAGAGCATGGGATAAATCCCTCTATGATTTTCAATTGGCAAAAAAACTTGGCAAAAAGGTTATAATAGGCTCTTGTTCAACAGGATCACCGATTGCCTTAAGATTATCAGCAATGTTTCCTGAAGATATTGCAGGAATTGTGAATTATAGTCCCAATATGGGTTTACCCGACCCCACTACTCCATTGCTAAATGGTCCCTGGGGATTTGAATTGGTTCAGTTGATGTTTGGTGAATCATACAGAACAGTGGCGCCTAGAGAAGACCGATTGATACTTCCGTGCAAGGCTGAAGTCTACACTTGGAAAAGTGTCATTCAGATGCAACACTTGATCGAAACTATTGTGGATCGTAAATTATTGGGCTCTATTCAAGTTCCTGTGATGAATATGGTTTGGTATGAGGATGAAGCAAATCAAGATTTCGTAATAGATGTGGAAAAGGCCCGGGTGATGCATCAGCAATTAGGAACAACGAATAAGTTCTGGGTTGAGACTTCTGCTCGTGAACACGTCGTTCAAAATTATTTACTCTCATCCGACTTGGACAACGTTTATGAACATACCTATAAGTTTATTGAAAGGTGTTTGAAGTAGTAGAATTCACAAGACCAAACTTGCTTTGGGGCTTAACCTTGATAATCATCCCCATTTGGATTCATTTCTTTGGATTGAGACCAAGACAAACCAAAAGTATACCATCATTAATTTGGTTAAAATCTGTTAACCCCTCAAAAAGAAGACGTAGGAAAGTTAAAGACTGGATAGTCCTACTCCTGAGAATTGCTGCTATTGCTTTGGTAGTTATTTCATTAGCAAATCCAACTTCAAAAGTAAAAACCTTTAGAATTCAAATAGATAATACCTATGCTGGGTGGACTCTAAAAGAGCGCTGGCTAAAACCAATGCTAGCTGAATTGCCAGGGGGTTCCTATCTACTCTATGACAGAAGTGGTATATCCTTAGGAGAATATTCACGCGAGGCATGCTGGACTATTTGTGAAAGCTTAGCGCCTTCTAATGCTGCATTCAATAAGATTGAGGAAGCTAAGACGTTGAGTTACGGTTATAATCCTCTTGATACTTCGATGGTTGCCATGATTCCGAAGCGTTTAAAAACCACTAATACCCTTATCTCTCATTCCGTTAATGAACTAGGTACTAGAACAGTAAGTGTACCTGAACCGTGTAATTTTAGATTGTATAACGACACCGCACTGATTGATTTAACACTTGCGAGTTCTTATGATATTGGAGAAGATGAATTCAGGTGGGGTGATAGTTTAACGCTGGTAGTTGAATCGGATACTATAGTTGAAGACAATGTTTTTGTGTGGAAAAGACGAAAGAAATCAAAGCGACTCATTATTCATCAAAACGATCCTAAATTTTTCAAGGAATTTCTGCAAGCTAGTGATTCCGTTGTTACCTATGATTCTGGTTTAGAATATGATTTAAGCTTATTCAGTGCGGTTGTACTTATAGGTCTTGATTTTAAGCCCTCTTTCCTATCCGATTACTCTGGTAAAACACTATCATTTAAGGATGCATCTAGGTTTAAAGAACCCAAGTGGACTTATGGTATTCCGGATTTAAATCATCTTTTTTATCAGTCCTACTTTATTGGCCCGTCCATTCAAAATGCTTGGCCTGAGGTCAAAGAGTATGATACGTTAATGACTAAAGAAGGAATTCTCTTAAGAAAAGAGAATGGAGTAATCGCTGTATTGGACGATAAGGTTTATGAGCAAAGATTCATGCCTAAAGATTGGGGACACCCTTATTATATTGCATTGCGAAAATGGTCTAATAACCAGGAAGTTGAATTTATTCATTCAGAATTTCTAGGAACCGACTCTTATGACGCCAATAAAAAATTAAATAACGTATCCTTATTCAGTCCTATTAGGAGCAATGAATCATTGAATTTTCACAACTCTTTGTCCAATGAAAAAGAGTATTTAATCTTGGCATTGTTTTGCGTCTTAATTGCACTTATTTTTGTCAAAACATAAAGTCGATGAAGCTTCTTTTTAAAAATGCATTAATCGTTGATACAAATAGCCCATATAATGGGAAGCAGTTAGATGTATTAATACACGATGATCGAATTGAAGCTTTAGGAAATTTACCAGAAACCGATGTTGATCAAATAGTCCATTTGAATGGAGACGTTTTAACCACCGGGTTTGCAGAACTTCACTCTGATCTTGGAGAACCAGGAAATGAGGAAAGTGAAAATCTAATCTCAGGATCTGCCGCAGCAGCAGCTGGAGGATTCACAGCAGTTGGAGTAGTTAGCAATGGAATACCTCATATAGATAGTAAAACAGGCGTTGAATTTATCCTGAACAAGTCTGAAAGCTTGCCTATACATCTTGTTCCTGTCAGCACTCTTTCCAAAGGGAAATCTGGCGAAGAATTGAGTGAGATGTACGAAATGAACCAATTAGGTGTTGGTTTCTTTGGAGATTATAAGCAAGGCGTTCACAATGCAAATCTTCTAAAACTCGGTTTACTCTATGCAAAGCCGTTTGGTAGAATCATGGTTCACCCTGAAAATCATAAATTAACTAGTGGCGGTATGATGCACGAAGGTGCCGTTTCAACCTACATAGGACTAAAAGGAGCTCCGGTTATAGCAGAAACTACTCAGATTCAACGAGACTTAGCAATCTTAGAATATACGGAAGGTGCATTACACATTGCTTCTGTGAGTACGATTGATGGAGTGAAAGCTATTCGCGAAGCTAAGTCTAAGGGCCTAAATGTTTCCGCCAGCGTTAATATTAGTCATCTTGTGTTTACAGATGACGATTTGAAAAGTTATGGAACAGATTTCAAAGTGAATCCTCCTCTAAGGACGTCTAATGACTGTGCTGCTTTAAGAGAGGCTGTTTTAGACGGTACTATTGATTGTATAGCAGTAGATCACCTTCCAAAGGATATTGAACAAAAACAATGCGAATTTGATAATGCTGCGTTCGGAATGGCAGGATTTGAAGGCGCAGTAAGCGCGTTGTTAGCTGATTTTAAATTGGATACTGAAATCTTGCAGGATAGATTAAGTACAACACCTAGGAGATTGTTAGGCTTACCAACTATATCTATCGTTGAAGGCCAAATAGCTGAATTTACCATTCTCACCAAGGAGACAAATCCACTTGTGGGAATGGCCTCAAAATCATTCAATAATCCATTTAAGTTAATGGACTTAAACAACTGTATAAGAGGCGTTTTCGTAAAAGGTGTTTACTTAAGTTTACAATCTTAAGAGAATTTAATCTCCAAACCGTCATAACCTAAATTCATTTCCTTTGGAAGTTGTTTCTCAACAGACTCATGTGTCCCCATGTGATGGCTCATATGAATAAAATACGTTTGTTTTGCACCAATTTTTTTTGCTTGTAAAAGGGCTTGTTCTAGAGTAAAATGACTGAAATGTTCACGGTGATGAAGTGCATCAAGAATCAGCACGTCTAAATCTTTGAGCAATGATATTGATTCATCGGGTATCAGATTCGTATCCGTTAAGTATGCCATTCCACTTATCCGATACCCTAGAATAGGTAACTGGCCATGAACTATGGGGATAGGCAAGACCTCTACACCTTGTATAGAAAAGGGCTTCTTATTGATTTGATGGGCAACAATTCGCGGTGCGCCAGGATATGGTTGTTCTTCAAAAGCATAATCGTAAACCTTACGTATTCTATTGATCACACGTTCTTGGGCGTAAATAGGCATAGCCAAACCCGTTTTGAAAATAATAGGCCTCACATCATCTAATCCGGCGATATGATCTTGATGTTCGTGGGTGAAAAGAACGGCATCTATATGAGTTATATCATTGCGAAGCAATTGTGTTCTAAAATCAGGTCCAGTGTCTATTTGAATATGGACACCGTTGTATACGACGTGCACAGAACTCCTAAGACGTTTATCCTTAAGATTATGGCTTGAACAAGTATCACATTGACAACCAACAACGGGTATCCCTTGTGAGGTTCCTGTGCCTAAAAAATGAAGCCTTCCTGTCTTCTTACTCATTTGGTCTACTTTTTGTTGATTTTCCGGATGAAAACTAACCTTTCGAAGTTAGGAAGTTTTAAATTAGCACTGAGTACGAACCTAAGTCGGTGAAATGAATCAAAGAGCCACACTTACGACAGCCCAAAAGGCCTTAAAAATCAATCTGAATTCGGATATATATGGAACATTTGCAGAAATAGGTGCTGGGCAAGAAACCGTTCGAGAGTTTTTCAGAGCTGGTGCCGCCTCTGGTACAATTGCCAAGGCCATGAGTGCATATGACAAAGCCTTTTCTGATGATATCTATGGTATTGAAGAAGATCAGCGTTACGTTACTCAAAGTCGACTCCAAAAAATGTTGCTTCACGAATATGGTTTAATTGAAAAAAGATTGGACCGTGAACTCCATCCAGACAAGACATATTTTGCTTATGCGAATACAGTAGCCACCATCAATTTCGCAAAAACATTTAAAGGCCACGGATGGATGGGTATTAGGTTTCAAACAGCTCCGAATAAAGAAACGAATGAAATCATTCTGCATTTTAGACTTCATGAGAACGAGGCAAAACATCAACAAGAATCCGTTGGTAGATTAGGAACGAACCTCATATACGGTGCCTACAAACTCTTTGAAAATCCAAAAACGTTTTTAAAAAGTCTGTATGACAATATTGATTCAGATGCTATTGAAATTGACTTAATCAATTTCACTGGCCCCGATTTTCAAGAGGTGGACAACAGACTAATGTCTCTACAGTTGATAAAGAACGGTTACACAGATGCAGTAATATTTGGACCTGAAGGCAATAATTTGCTTCCGGCGGAACTTTTATACAAAAGGCATGTCCTTGCAATGCGAGGGTCTTTTAGGCCGGTTACAAAGGTCAACATGGATATGATTAAGTGTGGATATGATATGTTCACTGAAGACCGCAAAGTCAATGCTGAAAAAACTGTAGTTCTTTGGGAAATAACACTAAACAATCTGCTGTCGGACGGAGAACTAGACGAACAAGATTTTTTAGATCGGGCAGAGATTCTTTGTTCTTTAGGCCAAACTGTACTCATTTCAAATTATCAAGAATATTATAAACTCGTAGATTATTTCGGACGATTCTCCAAGAAAAGACAGGGACTAGTAATGGGGGTAAATAACCTGACAGAGTTGTTTAAAGACAAATATTATAGAGACTTACAAGGAGGAATTCTAGAGGCATTCGGGCGAATTTTTTCTAAAGACTTAAAAATCATGGTCTATCCATTCATTGACCATGAAAATGACGGTAAATTAATGAGGAAGGAGGACGCTGAAATCCATCCAAGATTCCGACCAATAATTGACTACTTGATATTCCACAATAGAATCGTTGATATCGAAGAGTTCGACGATAACATTACCAATATATTTTCACGCGAAGTATTGAAGCAAATCCGTTGTGGTGAAGAGGGCTGGGAAGAATGCTTACCTGAATATGTTCATCATGTTATCCGAGATAAAAGGCTTTTTGGCTACCGCGGTGAAACACAAGAAGCCTAAGTTTCTGAGAGAGCTGTTTTAAACCTTTCAAGGCACCTTTCTCTCGCCCATTTATGTTCTACAATAGGTCTTGGATATCTTTCTGTACCGTATTCAGGAATCCATTTTCTTACGTATTTGAGCTCTTTGTCAAACTTTTCGAGTTGTGAGGAAGGATTAAACACTCGAAAGTAGGGAGCAGCATCTAAACCTGACCCACTCGCCCACTGCCAGCCGCCAATATTGCTTGCTAAATCAAAATCAAGCAACTTTTGGGCAAAGTACCTCTCTCCTAGCCTCCAATCAATTAACAAATGCTTGGTTAAGAAGCTCGCTACAATCATTCTTACCCTATTATGCATGTAGCCCGTGGAGTTTAGCTCTCTCATTCCTGCGTCTACCATTGGATAACCAGTTTGTCCCATACACCATGCTTCAAAATGTTCCATATTTGTTTCCCAAGGGATACGGTCATATTTAGGCTTTATTGCTTTTTCTCTGCTATCTGGAAAATGAAATAATGCCATTTGAAAGAAGTCTCTCCAAATAAGTTCATTTGTAAAGGTATCGTTTAGTGCTACCGACTTTTTCAATAGTTTTCTAATAGAAATAGAGCCAAATCTAAGGTGCAGGCCAAGACGTGTAGTACCATCTTCAATACCAGGGAAATTTCTTGTTTTATCGTATGAACGGATGGTGTCTAAATTAATTTCTATACTCGGAAGCTGTTGGGTTGTTTTTGTAAAGCCCATAGCTGATAACGATGGAATATTGTTTCCTTCTTGTTTTAGGAAATTCGTACAGTATTCATGTGTTGGATAGGCTTTGTAATGATATGGACTTAATCTTTTTCGCCACGCTTTTCCGTATGGACTGAAGACCAAATATGGTGTGCCATCGGCCTTCACAATTTCGTTTTTCTCAAAGATGACATGGTCCTTGGCTCCCACTACAGTTATGCTGTTTTTAGAGAGCAAATCAAAAATAGCTTTGTCTCTTTTGATAGCATACGGTTCATAGTCGCGATTATAAAATACGCTCTGAACAGAATATTCATTGATCAGTATTGAAAAGGCATCCAAAGGACTCCCATAGAACACTTTAAGACAAGTATTATAAGCTTTTAACTGCTCATTGAGTTTTAAAATTCTTTGATGCAAGAAGGATACTCTAGCATCCTTCTTATCTTCTAATTGATCTAAAATATTCGCGTCGAAAATAAAAATAGGCACCACGGGATGCCCATTCTTCAATGCTTTCCATAGACCAGCGTTGTCCTCTAATCTAAGATCTCTTCGAAACCAAAAAATACTTACTTCTTTCATCATTTAAATGACTCAAGAAATGCTTTTTTGTTCATGGATTCCTCAAACTTCCCGTGAAATGCCATTGTAATAGTTGAGCTATCATTGTCTTCAATACCACGTGTTTTAACACACATATGTTCGGCTTCCAAATAAACTGCCACATGTGATGTATTTAAACCGTCCATTAAGGCTTCTGCAATTTGTCTAGTCAGACGCTCCTGAACTTGAGGTCGCTTTGAATAATGACGAACAATACGATTCAATTTGCTAAGTCCTACTACTTTTCCGTTTGGAATGTATGCAATGTGACACTTCCCTATAATGGGAACAAAGTGATGTTCACAATGAGAATGTACCTGAATGTTTTTTTCTATAAGCATCTCGTTGTAAGAATACTTATTTGAGAAAAGCTTCAATTCCGGTTTGTTTTTTGGGTTTAGACCTGCGAAGGCCTCTTTTACATACATTTTTGCAACTCGTAGAGGAGTACCAGACAAACTATCGTCTGTAAGATCCAGTCCCAATATCTCCATGATATCCCGAAACTTATTTTCAATAGATTTAATTTTCTCTTCGTCACTCATTTTAAAAGCGTCTGCTCTTAATGGTGTATCAATAGAAGTACCCAAATGTGCTTCAACTAATTGCTC
Organism: Cryomorphaceae bacterium; assembly: GCA_038139395.1. Taxonomy (GTDB): domain Bacteria; phylum Bacteroidota; class Bacteroidia; order Flavobacteriales; family Schleiferiaceae; genus UBA10364. The sequence continues at coordinate 15,045 of JAYOSU010000021.1, read as the reverse complement.
TAATTCTTCAGCGGTATATCTGTTTTCGTGATGTGTCATAATTTCATTATTTTCCATTATACTCCACGTAATTACGAGGGGTTTCATAGAGCGTTACTTTCAATTCAAGATTCTTATTGATAACACTTCGCAATCTATTCCAGATTACATAAGCGATATGTTCTGCTGTCGGATTAAGTGTCTTAAATTCGACTACTTGGATGTTTAAATTTTTATGGTCGAGGTAATCCTCGACCTCCGTTTTGATATAGTCCTTAAGCACTTTCATATCTATTAAATATCCCGTTTTGGGATCTACTTCTCCTTCAACATGTACTATTAGCTCATAGTTGTGACCATGAAAAAATTCATTATTACACTTTCCAAAAACCGCGGCATTTTCTTGAGGTGTTAAGTCAGGGTTGTGCAGCCTATGGGCAGCGTTAAAATGTGCTTTTCTACAAACCGTGATTCTCATTGTGCCAAAAGTTTAAGAATCTATCGTAAATAATTTTGAACCATTCTGTATAGTAATGAGGATTCGCTTTTATATCGTCAGCAACCCAGTCTACAGATTTCCATTCATAACTATCAACTTCATCAGGATTTATTTCGGGTTGCTCGTTATAGCGAGCAATTAAAACATGGTCCAATTCGTGCTCGGTAAGGTCATTGTCCAGCTCTGCTTTGTATATGAAGCTAAATACACGCTTCACTTCACAAGTAAACCCCATTTCCTCCATTAAACGGCGCTCTGCAGCTTCCTCTACTGTTTCACCGTCTCTAGGGTGTGAACAACAAGTATTTGTCCAAAGTCCACCACTATGGTATTTGTGCAGCGCCCGGCGCTGCAGCAAAATTTCATTTCGATCGTTCATGGCGAAAACAGAAAAGGCACGATGAAGTTTCGCCTTACGATGTGCTTCCATTTTCTCCATCAGTCCTATCGGATTATCGTCCGTATCGACCAGGATAACTTGTTCAAGCATGTGTGTTAATTATATCCAATTAATGGTATGTCTCAAGTAGGAACTCAAAAGCAACCCGTATTTACGTTTATTTGAAATTCTAACTCGTTCATTTAAAATAATGTCTGCGTGGGTTCTACATATTTTTCTGAATAAACTGTAGTAATAGACATAAGCTATATATACACCAAAACGAGCACCTTTTGGAAGCTGTTTAATGCCCTCATAACCTGCTCTAAAGTCTAATTCAATATCAGCCTCTATCTCAGCCTTGACTTTTTCATTAAACTCATCCAAATTAACACCTGGGAAGTATGTTCGTCCCAAGCTATGGTAATCTGCATGCAAATCACGTAGGAAATTAATTTTTTGAAAAGCCGACCCTAATTGCATTGCAGGTTGTTTTAACTCCTGGTACCTCTTTTCATCTCCATCTACGAATACCTTCAAGCACATCAATCCAACAACCTCTGCACTCCCAAGGATATAAGCCTTGTAGCCTGCTTCGTCGTAGTCGTTTTTATAAAGGTCCATTTCCATAGATTTTAAAAAAGTTTCTATCAATTCACGATCTATGTTAAAGGCACTAACAACTTGTTGAAAACTGTTCAAAATTGGATTCAAACTTATCTTTTCATCAAGCGCCAAATAGGTGTCTTTCCAAAAACGTTCCAAAAGCTCTTTTTGCGGATAACCCTCAAAACTATCAACAATTTCATCTGCGAAACGAACGAAACCATAAATAGCGTAAATAGGATCATGATATTGTTTGTCCAAGCCCAGAATTCCTAGTGAAAAGGAAGTACTATAAGCTTTGGTGGTCATCCTTGAAGCTTGAATGCTTACGCTGTCAAATAGTGCTTTCATACTGCTTTTTTTAAATTTTGGTCCTTAACTATTTCCTTACTTACTACCTCTCCACTAATTAAGCAAGGCGGAACACCAGGGCCAGGCGTGGTAAGCTGCCCTGCAAAGTATAGGTTAGACACTTTTTTACTTTTTAATCTTGGCTTTAAAATGGCTGTTTGAGTCAATGTATTGGCCAATCCATAGGCGTTTCCTTTGAAACTGTTGTAATCTGACTGAAAATCCTGAAAGGCAAAAGACCGCTTAACAACCACTCTGTTTCGAATGCTACTCCCAGTGAATTTCTCTAGACGATCCATCATTAGGTTGTAGTACTTTTCTCTAATTTCTTCTGTATCTCCGCCCATGCCTGGTGCTGTTGGCATGAGTAAGAACATATTTTCACATCCTTCTGGCGCTACGCTATGATCAGTCTTGGAGGGTGCACTTGCATAAAAAAGCGGTTTCGTTGGCCACTTAGGGTCAGTGTATATTTCATGAGCGTGCTGATCCAATTCGTGGTCAAAAAATAAATTGTGATGAAGTACATTCGGTACTTGCCCCTCAATTCCTAAATAAAACAGTAACGAGGACGGTGCCATTTTTCTCTTATTCCAATATTCTGGGGTGTATTCTCTAAATTCAGGGGCACTTATGTGTTGATCAATATGATGGTAATCTGCCCCACCAACCACAATATCAGCTAGAAAAGAACCTGATTTTGTAAGGACCCCTACAATTGTATTGCCTGAATATTTGAATCCAGTGACTTCATTCGACGTTCGAAACTTAACACCGAGTTCCTTTGCTACATGAATCATCCCCTTAATTATTTCATTCATTCCTTTCATTGGATACCATGTGCCTAGAGCCATGTCCGCATAATTCATGAGGCTATATAAAGCAGGAGTGTTTTGCGGCAATGCACCGAGGAACAATACGGGAAATTCTAGAATAGCCTTCAATTTTGGGTGACTACTTACCTCATTGACATGTTTTCTCATATCCTTGAGCATATCCAATTGAAATAGGCCCTTTGCTATTCTCATATCCATGAATTCGGTTAAGGATCTTCCCGGGCGAAATACCAAATCTTTTATCCCAACATTGTATTTATATTCTGCCTGCTTCAGAAATTTTCTCAATCTTAACCCAGAGCCGGGGTCTAGTTTATCAAACATTTCCTCAAGCTCTTTCATCCTAGGACTTTGGTCTTCATAGTCCTTGGGACCAAATACTATTCGGTATGATGGATCTAAACGAACCAACTCATAGTGAGCTTCCACACTAGATCCTAATTCCTTAAAATATCTCTCAAATACGTCCGGCATCCAATACCAGCTTGGACCCATGTCGAAAGTAAATCCGTCCTTTTTCCATGAACGGGCTCGTCCGCCGAGTTGGTCGTTTTTTTCTAATACGGTTACATCGTACCCCTCCTTTGCTAAAAAGGAAGCAGCACTCAGCCCGGCAAAGCCAGATCCGATTACTATTACTGATTTCATGTGAATTGGCGGTTGGCGGTTAATTAGTGGCGTTGGTCCGCAAGCTTTTCCATCATTTTCTTGCGTGCAAGAAAGATACGAGACTTTACGGTACCTAAAGGTATATTAAAATGTTCCGCAATTTCCTCATACTTAAAACCTTCATAATGCATGAAAAATGCTTCTGTGTAATGAGATTCAATAGAATTAATTTGTTCCATGATGTAATCGTTGTCAACGTTTGCATCCGTCAAAGTAGTTCTACTTGCTTCTTTGCTATTTAAAAAGTATTGACTTTCTGTTTCATCAACAAAGGTGTTTTGCTGCTTTTTCCGGCGGTAGTTGTTAATGAATGTGTTTTTCATTATTGTATACAACCAACCCTTCAGATTTGTACCGGTAGCGAATTTGTCTTTATTCTTTAATGCCTTGAAGTAAGTATCCTGGATGAGATCCTGAGCATCGTCATGACGTTTGGTCAACTTCATTGCTAATTGCTGAAGGAAATCGTGCTCACGATCAATCAATTCTCCGAATTCTGCAGTAGACATAATAATCTGTTTAAGGTTACTTCTGTAAAGTTAAACAAATTGTTTGAACATTATGTCTAAACTTTAAATGTTTTTTTTAAACAAATAAAAAATCTCTTAAATATGGTTTGATAAATCCTTTAATGTACTGTAAATCAATATATTATTGTGCAACTTATTTATTTGAGCTGAAGCAAATTGATAGCCAGTAAGGTGAACTTTGATGTTTCTTTTATCAATTATTTCCGTGAGATCTTCCAGATATTCTGGAATGTATTCACTATCTGGATTTGTAGTGAAGACTGAAACTAAAGCATCAATATCTTGATTGTCCAATAAATCGGTCAAATACTCTTTGGGCAAACTTTGACCTAAATAAATCACTCGATCACCCCTCTCCTTAAGTACATAGGCCAGATAAAGTAATCCAATTTCATGCAACTCATTAGCAGGTAAAAATAATGCAAAGGTCTTTTCTCCTTGCCCACTGGGTAGTTCATCAATAGCCGAATAAAGCTTTTGGCGTATCATAGAGGACATAAAATGCTCCTGTGAAATACTAACTGAGCCGCTGAGCCATAGTTTACCCAACTCTTCTATGTAGTCGCCAATAACTTTTTGAAATGTATCATGAATGCCATGCTCAGCTATACATTTAGCCATAATGGATTCAAAACGCTCAATGTCAAAATTCAGCGTACTGATTTTAAGTTCATTGAGTTCGTATATGTATTTCCCTACATAAGGAACAGCTTTAAGTGCCTCTTCGGCAATTTGTTCTGCAGATAGCCTCGCAATTTGACCTATTTTCCATTCGTGTTCTAACAAGATGCTCACATTCAGGATAACGCGTAAATCATCATCACCGTAATAACGAATATTAGTTACCGTCCGTTTAGGGGTAATTAGCTTGTGTCTTTGCTCCCATGCGCGAATGGTG
>JAYOSU010000021.1:0-10288 GCA_038139395.1 Cryomorphaceae bacterium | reverse complement strand
GTGTGGGCTTTAATCCCACTCAGCATCTCTAGGTCTTTAATTGAATATCTCGACTTCACAACGTGTTAACCGAAAGGACAGCAAATAGTTTTGTAGAAAAGCAAGTATAAGTAATTACCACCAAGTTTGGAAAGTGCCTTTAGTATATTTGCCACAAATAAAACGTACATGTCACTAGAGCGTGAAATAAGTATTCGTAGAACCTTTGGAATTATATCCCACCCTGATGCAGGTAAAACCACATTAACTGAAAAATTACTTTTATTCGGTGGCGCCATTCAGGAAGCTGGTGCCGTCAAAAGTAACAAAGTAAAAAAGAGTGCTACTTCAGATTTCATGGAGATCGAAAAGCAGAGAGGTATTTCAGTAGCCACGTCGGTTATGGGTTTTTACTATAAAGACAAGAAGATCAATATTTTAGATACACCCGGACACCAAGATTTTGCAGAAGATACTTATAGAACGTTAACAGCCTGTGATAGCGTGATCGTTGTCATTGATGTAGCCAAAGGTGTAGAACCTCAAACAGAAAAATTAGTCAAAGTCTGTAGAATGCGTGCAACACCAATAATCGTATTCATTAATAAGTTGGATCGAGAGGGTAAAGATGGTTTTGATCTAATTGATGAAGTAGAGCAAAAATTGGGTTTAACACTCTGTCCCATGTCATGGCCCATTGGAATGGGGCAACGTTTTAAAGGAGTCTACAACATGTGGGAGAAAAACCTAAATCTCTATAGTGCAGAAAACAAACAAAAAATTACCGAAGGAACACATTTAGATAATATTCAATCTAGTGTATTAGAAGAGATTGTGGGTGATGAAGCTGCAACTGAATTGAGGAATGATGTTGAACTTCTAGAGGCCGTTTATCCGGAATTTAATAGGAGCGAATACCTTAAAGGTGAATTATGTCCTGTGTTTTTTGGTTCCGCATTGAATAACTTTGGTGTTCGTGAACTACTTGATTGTTTCCAAGAAATAGCTCCTGAGCCACAGGCTAAAGAAGCAGATGAACGGTTGGTTAAACCAAATGAAGAGAATTTTTCAGGCTTCGTCTTCAAAATTCATGCGAATATTGACCCTAATCATCGCAATAGAATCGCATTTTTAAAGGTTGTTAGCGGTAAATTTGAACGGAATAAAAATTACTTGCATACACGCAGCGGTAAATCGTTCAAAGTAAGTGCCCCCACTGCTTTTATGGCATCAAAGAAAAGCACCATTGATGAAGCATATCCTGGTGACATTATTGGAATACCCGATAACGGTACGTTTAGGATTGGAGATACCTTTACTGAAAAAGAAAATCTTCATTACAAGGGTATTCCTTCATTTTCCCCCGAGCATTTTAGATTCATCAATAACGCAGATCCACTTAAAGCAAAACAACTTAACAAAGGAGTGGATCAGCTCATGGATGAAGGAGTTGCACAATTATTTACACTAAAGCAAAATAACAGAAAGATCATTGGAACTGTAGGAGCTCTTCAATATGAAGTGATACAATACCGATTGGAGCATGAGTACAATGCTAAATGTTCCTATGAAAATTTCCCGGCTTTTAAAGCATGCTGGATTGAAAGCAATGATGATACCCAACTTAAAGAATTTAGTACTTTAAAACAGAGGTACCTTGCTGAGGATAAGTTTGGCAGACTAGTGTTTCTTGCGGACTCACAGTTTTCCTTACAAATGGCTCAGGATAAATTCGATAAAATCACATTTCACATGAAAAGTGAGTTCTGATGAGTCACATAATCAACTATAGACTAAATCAATTGTCTTGGGCTATAGCCGCCCTGCTATTACTTCCTTTACTATTTACAAAAGGGATGTTTTTTGATGGTCTAACTTATGCGTCAATCGCCCGTAATATCAATGAAGGAATAGGGTCATTTTGGACTCCTTCTTATACACCAGCTGTACATCCAGAATTCTATGAGCATCCTCCTTTCTCTTTTGGTCTTCATAGCGTGTTCTATAGACTTTTCGGAGATCAACCGTGGGTAGATCGAATATATCCTTACACTATGTACGGGTTGAGCGTATTAATGCTTAGAAGAATATGGGCACTATTTATGCCCGAAGGACATAGAGCTTGGATTCCTCAATTACTTTGGACTCTCACACCCACTGTAATTTGGGTTCATCAAAATAATATGCTTGAAGCTCCATTGGCTGCAGCCACCTTATGTGTGGTTTGGCTTCTTTTTGAAGGAACACTAAAGCGAAATTATTTTTGGTCTGTGCTAGCAGGTATAGTTTTCTTTTTTGCATTAGGGATCAAGGGACCTGTTTCACTCTTTCCATTAGTTACATTACCCATCATGGCAACCTTGTACCCTATTCATCGTAAGGCAGCCCTGATTTCTCTGAGCATACTTGTTTTGTCTTTCAGTGTACTTTTTTCGTACTTCTACTTATATCAGCCCGTGTTTGAAGAGTTTTTCTCGCAATACCTTCACAGACAATTGCGTCCGACACTTCTTGGACAAAGAGAACAAGCCGGCGACGCTTTGAACAGTATTGTTGAGGTTTTAAAACAGATGATCATACCGGTAATTGTATTCATTGTTTTAAAAATTAAATCGGAGAAATCCTATACCCTGCAACGCGGCAGTGTATTCTTTTTTCTGATTGCCTTGAGCGGGACACTCCCCTTTTTGTTTATGGACAGACAGCATCACTATTACTTTATGCCTTCCATGGCATTTTGGATGCTGGCAATTGGCATACACCTTGCGCAGAACCCTTATCCATGGAGCATTAAGCGAACTAAATGGGTAAAAGTTATTTCTATATCAAACTTGGTTATCTGGATTGTTGCCGTAAGTCTGAGTATATATTATTCTAAGAGCCCATCTAGAGACAAGCACATTGTAAAAGCCGTAGAACAAATTGAAGAGTCTTATAACCCAGTTAAAGTTCAAATAGATGATTTAACATCTAATTGGAGATTAGTTGCTATTACTGAGCGTTACACAGAATACCATTTGACTGAAAACGAATGTAATTGGATTATATCAAATCAAGAACGTTCTAATGAGGGAGAAATCTTAGTAGAGAAATTTGATAAGGCCAAGCTATTCTTATATCAAAAAAGCCACTAATTCAAGTCGAAAATAGTGGCTCCTCAGTTTTGGTGGTAAGAAGGGTTACTCCTCTCCTTCCATAAATTGTTGCATCACCAGGTTGCTTACACCCATATTACTAAAACCTCCATCGTTAAATAAGTTTTGCATGGTTACACGGCGCGTAAGGTCTGAGAACATTGTAACAATGTAGTTAGCACAATCTTCAGCAGTTGCATTCCCTAAAGGAGACATCTTTTCGGCGTATGCTATAAAGCCATCAAATCCTTTAACACCTGAACCTGCAGTAGTAGGAGTAGGACTTTGAGATATGGTATTTACACGAACATTATTTTTAACACCCCAATGGTAACCAAAGCTTCTAGCAATACTCTCCAAATAGCTCTTGTTATCTGCCATATCATTATAATCCGGGAATGTACGTTGAGCAGCCATATAAGTTAATCCTAATATAGAACCCCATTCATTCATGGCATCTTTATTCCATGCACATTGCATTACCTTATGGAAACTAACTGCGCTCACATCCCATCCTTTCTGTAACCAATCGTAATTCAATTCAGTATAATGCTTGCCTTTACGGACATTTACGCTCATACCAATGGAGTGAAGGATAAAATCAATTTTACCTCCAAAATGACTCATAGCACCATCAATAAGTGCATTTAACTCATCTAGATTTGTTGCATCTGCTGGAATAATTGGCGCGTCTATGGCCTCAGATAATTTATTCAGTTCACCCAATCGCATGGCGATTGGCGCATTGGTTAGAACCACTTTTCCTCCTTGCGCATGAATTGCTTCTGCTGCTTTCCATGCAATAGAATCTGAATTTAGAGCACCAAATACGATTCCACATTTTCCTTTAAGTAATCCGTTTGACATAGTTCATTTTATTTCACTGTTCATATTGCTAATCTTACTGTGGATCAAGTAACGATTTAGCTTGTTTCAATGCCGCATCAGTAATTTTTTCGCCACTTAACATCCGTGCAATTTCGCTCTTTCGGTTTTTCTGTGTCAAAGGAACAACATTTGAATAGGTTGATTCATTGTCATGTGATTTTGATACCAACAAATGAACGTCCCCTTTTGCCGCAACTTGAGGAAGATGGGTGATAGTTATAATCTGTTGATTTACAGACATTTCTTTCATCAGTTCACCAACCTTTTCAGCTGTAGAACCACTAATACCTGAATCGATTTCATCAAAAATCTGAGTACTCAAATGCTTCTTTTGACCTAAAACCGCCTTCAAAGCCAATTTTACGCGACTCTGTTCCCCACCTGACGCGCTTTTACTCAAAGGCAACAAGTTGGTGCCTGGATTTGCTGAGAATAAAAAATCGGGCAAATACATACCAAATGAAGAAAGACTTACAGATTTCCACCCTAGCGCTAACCTTGCATTTGGTAAATCAATTCTATTTAATTGTACCGATAACATTTCCTCAATAATACTCGCACCTATTAACCTTTTCTCATGCAAATCATTGCTTAGGGTCTGCAATTCTTTGGATAACTTTAAACGAATGCCACTAAGTCTTTCCAATTCACTTTCCCTTGTTTCGATAAGACGGATTTTTTCGCCGATTGCGATTACTTTCTCCTCTAACGCCTCGATCGTTGAAACCCTATGCTTTCTGATTAGTGCGTCAAGACTTGATTTTTCATCCTTCAATCCCTGGTATTCTGATTCAGAGATAGAAGATGTAAGGCCTTGGTTTATGGTGCGCTCAATGATTCTAATTTGTGCTATAACCTCTTGAAGCTGATCGCTTTGCTGCCTTAAAACTGCATCATCAGAAGATTTTTGAAGGACATCTTCCAATGAATACAGCTGATCTAATAGCCCTTTTTCAGCACCAATAATTCGCACAGCCGTTTCATAAGACGACTGTTTATTTCTAATGGAATGGGCTTTTAATATTTTATCCTCGAGTTCAACGTAATGTTGTGAATTGATAGTTTTGGAATTCAATTCTTGATATACAAACTTCAAATAGTCTAAATCATCGTTTTGATCCAGCTTTTGAAGTTCATCTAATGCCAAACTTACTCTTCTGAATTCTATATACTTCTGTTCATAGAGTTGTTTAAGATCACCAAAATCACAAAAACTATCAATTAGTTCAAGCTGGTCAAGCGGACGATGAATTAATCCTTCATCTTTTTGAGAATTGATATCAATTAAGTGAGCAGCAATTTCCTGCAACGACTTTGATTTAGTGGGAGAGTCATTAACAAAACACCTCGACTTTCCGTTGGGTAACAACTCCCTTCGAAAAGTACTTATTGGCTCAAAATCTAATTCCAAGCGAGCAAAATCCTCTTGCACATCTGCACTTATATCAAGTACCAATTCAATTATGGCCTTTTCAGAGCTGTTCTTCTGTAATCCTTTTGACGGTAAACGTTTGCCCAAAGCAGCATCCACAGCACCTAATAAAATACTTTTTCCCGCCCCAGTCTCTCCGGTCAGTACAGTAAGACCATTCTCTAATTCAAGATGTAATTCATCTATCAGAATGAAATTCTTGATGTAGAGACTCCTTAACATTATCGCCCAAATTTAGAATAGGAACTAGCATGGGTTCTATCAATACTCTCTAACATTGCTTGAAGCCCTTTAATATCTACTTGAAGCGCTTCAGCCTCTGAATAAAGACTTAGTATCTCCTGATTTTTAGCATCAAAAAATAAATTCATCAAATAGCTATTCGGTCTCTTTTGGTTGGGTTCTTCTAACAAGCGTAACGCCTCTGTAATTGTGGCGAGAGCCTTCTTATGGTTTCCACTCATGTGCATTAAATCTAAACCTTGTCTATGGTAGAGGTATAAGCATTCCTTTACAGGATCAAATGCGGGACTATTGAGTGCATCTGATATCCAAAATCTGTTTTTGTTTCCGTCAATGCTCTTCCATCCACTAGCGCCACCACTGCTTTGGGCCGTAATCACGATATTTTGTGCGGTTGCAAACTCATCATTCCCCCCATTCGCTTTAAACGTAGTCCGATCCATTCCAATTATTGTGTAAGCATAAAAGGCTAAAATGGAACTCAAATTAGTGGTAAACGAATTCTTTTGAAATTCAATTGGTTCATTTTCCCGATAACTAAAAACAACGTCCTTGTCTAATACATTTAAAACCGGTGAATTATATTGAGAGCCGTAGACAGGTCTCGAATATTGAACTTGAATATTACCATCAAATCGGGCGCCATTCATAGCCTCAATCGTTAGGATAAAACTACATTCAATTCTTTCTTCGTCAGCATACTTATGTTCCGTAAAAGTATAGCCATTCATGAAATTCTCAAGTGAGGTTTCAAGTGCTATGAATACATCCTTATTGGTGGCCTGAACCTCTGGACTCAATACTTTTACGGTGGCGCGTAATTCTTGTGCCTTACTAACACCTGTTTGTAAAACAAAAAAGAGGAAGATTAGTAGTTTATTCATCCGTTAATTTGAATTCTTCTATGAATAACGAAAGTAACGCCTTCCCTAACATTTTCTTATCCTGTAGCGGGTAAGAAATTGATTTACCTGAAGCCATGAATACATCTACTTCGTTCGTTTCAGTTTCAAAACCTACTCCCTTTTTACCCAGGGTATTTAGAATTATAGCATCAGCATTTTTTCGCTTTAACTTATCCAATGCGTGACTGTGACCATCATTTGTTTCTAATGCAAACCCAACTAGAGTTTGATTCTTTGTTTTAGCTTGGCCCAAGAGTGATAAAATATCCGGCGTCTTTTTTAAAGGAATATTCAATTCTTCACCGCTTGAAGTTTTTTTGATTTTATGACCGGCCGTTTTTAGTGGCATGAAATCGCTTACCGCTGCTGTGCAAATAGTTAGCGAGGAATTGAAGAAATGTTGCTGCATTTTATCAAGCATTTCTTTTGCGCTAGTCACTCTAATTACGTCCATCCCTTCTAAATCAAGATTAGCTTGGGTAGGCCCTAAAACTAGCTTCACCTGGGCACCTAAATCTCTCGCGGCAGCAGCGAGTGCTGTCCCCATTTTTCCCGAACTATTATTGCCTAGAAAACGGACTGGATCAATATGCTCATGCGTTGGCCCAGCGTTGATTAATACTTGCTTACCGGATAGGGGCATATTTTTCTCTAAATACACTTCTAAATAGTCTGCAATATTTTCTGGCTCTGCCATTCTTCCCTGGCCTACTAAACCTGAGGCTAGTTCGCCAAATTCTGCCTCTATTACGTGCACATTGCGCTGTTTCAAAACTTCCAAGTTCGCACCTGTTGCGCCGTTTGCATACATATCCAAGTCCATTGCAGGAGCTACAAAAACAGGACATTTTGAGCTCAAATAAACGGCCATCAATAAATTATCACAGGCACCAGAGGCCATTTTAGACAACGTGTTTGAAGATGCAGGAGCTACAATCATTAGGTCCGCCCATAAACCCATGTCTACGTGATTATTCCAAACACCATAGGCCTTTTGTTCGTCCTCAATGAATTCACTGTATACAGGCCTTGTACTAAGTGTTGAAAGCGTCAAAGGGGTGACAAAATCCTTAGCTGAGTGAGTAATCACGACTTGGACTTCGGCACCCCTTTTAATGAGCTCTCGAACTAGATAGGCACTTTTGTATGCTGCAATACTACCGGATATACCTAGTAAGATTTTGCGTTGATACAAAAGACTCATTGTAGAGATTTATTTCTCCTCTCCTTCTCTTCTGAAGTAGATATTATCATCCAACCACTCTTGCATGGCAAGTGCAGTAGGCTTTGGTAAACTTTCATAAAAACGACTCACCTCAATCTGCTCTTTGTTTTCAAAGATTTCCTCAAGTGATTCCGTAGATGAAGCGAACTCTTGAAGTTTTGCATGTAACTCTTCGCGAGTATCATCGTTGATTTGTTCAGCACGTTTAGCAATAATGGTTAGTGCCTCGTATATGTTTTCAGTAGGCGCGTCAATCTTATTGGTATTGTGCGTTCTAGTGGTTTTGTCCGCTGGCATTTTTTTGTAATCCATGAGCTTTGGGAACTATTTGTTAGTCAATTTACGTAATTCTTTAAGGTAATCACTTTCAGGGAAGATTTGTTCAAGGTCATTCAAAGCAGTATTCGCTTCTATGAACCGATCTTTCTGTAAATCCTCTACACTATTTTCGGCCAACTTAAAGGCTGCTTTAGCCTTTAAATACATGGCTTCCTCTCTAAAAGGCGTATCAGGATATTCACTCAAAGTAGTTGTGAAGGCTGTCATAGCAGCCTTGTATTTTCTTGTCTTGTAATATTGCTTAGCTATTTCATAGCTTTTCACCTCAAGACGACCACGAAGATTCTCCATGTATTCGTTACAATCGTCTATCCTTTCGGAACCTGGATGCGTGTTGATAAACAATTGGAGTTCGTTTATAGCCTTGTAGGTGTATGCTTGATCTAGACTGTGTGACGGTGCCTCTAAATAGTAACAATATGCCGTGAGATAAGCCGCCTCTTCAGCTTTATCATTAGAAGGGAATGTTTTGTAGAAATTCTTGAAATGGTAACCGGCTAAAATGTAGTCCTTTTGAAAATAGAGTGTGTTAGCATAATAAAAATATACTTCCTGCGCTTTATCCGTTCCTCTATACAACGTAATCAATTCATCAAAAATAGGAAACGCCTTAGCGTACTCTTTTGCATCATAGTACTCAACGGCCTTTGCGAGCTTGAAATCTAAATCCTTGCTTTTTAACACTTCCTGGTATTCGCCACAGGAAGTTAGCATGAAGGCTGATACAATATATATGTATATTCTCTTAAACATCATTGAACGGGCAAATGTAAGCTATTTACCAAACTTCTAAAGAGGAAATATTATCATAATTGTTACCCTCTTGTACGTTTTTAACAATGCGCTTAACCAAGTTCTCAGCGTAATCCGGATACTCCATTCTAACGGCATCTTTACAGGACAAGAATTTATTCCAAATAATTGCCCCGTCTGCATCCAAAGATTCAAATACATCAATACCCAATAACTGAGCACCCTTGGCATTTGCAGCCTGCTCATATTGATCTTTAATTGGACTTATTAATAGCTTTTTACCGCAATAAATAGCTTCTGAAGGAGCCTCAAACCCTGCTCCACAAATTAAACCTTCGCAGGTACGAAAACTTTCTAAGTATGCATCTACATCTACAGTCTGTACTGTGGCATTTCCTGCTTGGTAGGATTCATGAACCCGTGCGAAGATGTGAAATTGATGGTTTTGGAATTGATTGACGAATGAAATAATTTCTTCCGGATGGTAAGAAGGTAGGTATACGGTGTAATGGCCATTATTCTCGAGCGTAGCATCCCGTATTTCCTTTCTTATGATTGGTGGTAAAATAAAATCATCATACCTACTAAAATGAAATCCCAATCTAAATTTAGAAGGCGACATATATGCGATTACGAATTCCCAATGCCATATTCTTCTTTCTGGGCGTGGTGTCCGTTTGGACCAATAGGCCGCTTGATGACTTAATTGTAAAGATTTAACACCCCGAATTAAACAAGCGTAGGAAGTGACTGCTTCAAAATCTACGATTACGGCATCGTATTTCTTAACAGGTAAGCTGAAAACATCTCTAATAAAGCGAAAAGGTTTATTCTGCAAAGCACTTTTCCAATAGCTTACGGCCCCTTTTTTATTGTAAACCATGGTTAAGCCGTACAAACGATATGTGATATTTAAACCTAAATCTAAATCGCTTTGCGTGCCCGCAACAAGGACATCCACATCCGCATATTTTTTGAATCTTGGCACCAAATCTCTCGCTCGAGCTACATGCCCATTCCCCGTGCCTTGAAATGCATAAAGTATTTTCAAATCAGCTACTAAAAAATTCTTCAATTAAGGGACTGCTCAGACTGGTATGCAGAACAGACTTTTCCAAATCAAATTAAGCCAAGTGTTATCAATTCCCTTTTTATTGAACGCTTTAATTGTTCACTGGCAGGTACTAACGGTAATCGAACAACATCTTTGCATAAACCACGGAGCTCAAGGAGTGTCTTAACTCCAGCAGGATTTCCTTCCTTAAACAAAAGGTTAGTTAAATGATATAAGGAGAGATGAGCGTCTTTGGCTGCTGCCCAGTCATTATTCATGCACTGATCATATATTTTACAAAAAACCTCAGGTACTCCCTGACCACTAACAGAAATA
>JAYOSU010000020.1:24104-33641 GCA_038139395.1 Cryomorphaceae bacterium | reverse complement strand
TGGTGAGGGCAGATTAAAAGGAAAATGATTCGAATCCATTATTACAAAGGTACGGTGACGTAACTTTGGTACTACCCAAATGCAGTAAAGACGATGTTTAAAAAGGAGTTGGACCCGGAGGATTTTTATAAAACAGAAGAGGGGTATATCGTGTTTACTGAAAAGTACCATCTTAAGCGTGGACATTGCTGTCAAAGTGGATGTAAACATTGCCCTTATGGTTACGACAAAGGAACTCACAGAGTAAATAAAAAATAACATGACCACTTTTCAAGAAGAGATTGTCGAAGGTATTCCTGTACAATTACCGCCGAAGAGGATTGTAAGTAAAGAAGTAAATCGAGCGCCAAAGCGCAAGGACATTTTGACGGCGAATGAAAAGCGATTGGCGTTGGAGAATGCGCTTCGTTATTTTCCCCAGGAATGGCATCATGAATTAGCGCCTGAGTTTTTGAGAGAACTGAAAGATTACGGACGTATTTACATGCATAGGTTCAAGCCTTCTTACGATATGTATGCACGCAGTATTGAAGACTACCCTTGTAGAACGCCTCAGGCCGCGGCCATCATGTTGATGATACAAAATAATCTAGATCCGGCGGTGGCTCAACACCCGGAGGAGCTCATTACCTATGGCGGGAATGGTGCCGTATTCCAAAATTGGGCACAATACCTCTTAACCATGAAATATCTCAGCGAGATGACTGAGGAACAGACCTTGCATATGTACAGCGGTCATCCCATGGGTTTATTTCCATCCACTAAAAATGCACCACGCGTGGTGGTTACCAACGGCATGATGATTCCGAATTACAGCCAGCCAGACGATTGGGAAAAATTCAATGCCTTGGGTGTCACACAATACGGTCAAATGACCGCAGGTTCCTACATGTACATTGGTCCACAAGGCATTGTACACGGAACGACCATCACTGTATTGAACGCTGCACGCATGAAATCTAGCGGTGGACCGGAAGGAAAACTTTTCGTGACTGCGGGATTGGGCGGTATGTCAGGAGCGCAGCCTAAGGCTGGAAATATTGCAGGTGTAGTGAGTATCACCGCAGAGATTAACCCGAAAGCAGCCTACAAACGTCACGAGCAAGGCTGGGTGGATGAAATAACCACCAAAGCCGATGAAGCCATTGACCTTGCCCTTGAATTTCAAGCGGAAAAACGAGCAAGAAGTATTGCCTTTATAGGAAACATTGTGGATTTGTGGGAGCGTTTGGTAGAGCGGAACATACATGTGGACTTGGGCTCTGATCAAACGTCTCTCCATAACCCTTGGGCTGGCGGCTACTATCCATTGGGCTTGAGCTACGAGGAGTCGAATGAGATGATGGCTAATAACCCTCAGGAGTTTAAAACACGTATACAGGAGACTTTGAAACGGCATGTGAAGGCAGTAAACGCCTTAGTTGAAAATGGGATGTATTTCTTTGATTACGGGAATGCATTTTTACTCGAAAGTTCGCGTGCTGGCGCGGAAATCATGGCTGAAGACGGCGAGCACTTCCGCTATCCATCTTATGTTCAAGACATCATGGGGCCAATGTGCTTTGACTATGGATTTGGCCCATTCAGATGGGTTTGTGCGAGCGGGAATCCAAAAGATTTAGATACAACAGATGCAATCGCGGAAAAAGTCTTGGAAGAGTTAAAAGAAAATGCGCCGGAAGAAATCCGTCAGCAGATGGACGACAACATTCGTTGGATCAAGGGTGCGAAAGAAAATAAATTGGTCGTAGGCTCTCAAGCGCGCATCCTTTATGCCGATAGCGAAGGTCGCATTGAGATTGCACGGGCTTTCAACAAAGCCATAGCCTCAGGCGAGATTGGGCCTGTTGTATTGGGCCGTGACCACCACGACGTCAGTGGTACGGACAGTCCATACCGCGAGACCTCGAACATCTACGACGGCTCAAGCTTTACCGCAGATATGGCTATTCAAAACGTCATTGGCGACAGTTTTAGAGGTGCTACTTGGGTGAGTATTCACAATGGCGGCGGCGTGGGCTGGGGCGAAGTAATCAATGGCGGTTTTGGAATGCTCTTAGACGGAAGTTCTGATGCTGAACAAAAATTAGAGAAGATGCTCTTATATGATGTAAATAATGGAATCGCTAGAAGGTCTTGGGCAAGAAATAAAGAGGCTATATTCGCCATCGAGCGCGAAATGGAACGTAGACCCAATTTAAAAGTGACCGTACCCAAGCTCGTAGATGAAAACGTATTGAACAACCTAGATTTTTAAGATGAAAAAGTTCTTTTTGGCCGCTATCGGCCTTTCCATGATGGCTAGCTGCTCCCAGCCGACTCCAGTAGAAAACACAGCAAACGGCATGCGTCTTGCGTATGTACGTATTGATTCTTTACAGAGTCAATATCATTATTTTGAAGAATTGGCCCTAGAGCTTATTGAAGAAGAAAAAGTTCTTATCGAGGACTTACAGCGTCGTCAGCAAACCATGCGAGAGAACATCGCCTTATACCATCAAGAAGCACCAAAAATGAGTGCACGTCAGCGTGAGGCGAATGAGGCAGACCTCATGCGCGTTCAACAGCAGAACCTGCAAGTAGAGCAAGCTGCGCAATCGCAACTTGTAAAGAAGCAGCAAGACCTCACCAAAATGATGCGTGAGGATATGGATAAAGCCATTGCTGTATTAAAAGATGAGCTCAACCTAGATTTTATTCTTCTGTACGAAGAAGGCGGACAGATTATTTACGCTAACACCGATTTTGATATTACAGAGCGCATGGTAACAATGCTCAATGAAAGTAGAGAAAACCCGACATCCGAAAATGCTCCTAAAGAAGTAGTTTCAGATTCTTCTGCTAATGACTAGGAAATCATCATTTATACAAGAAGCCCAGGTGAAAGCCTGGGCTTTTTTGTACCTGTTTTTCTAAAGGTAATAGCGGAAACCAAATGCCCCTCCCACGCTGTAAGGAACTTCACTGAGACCAACATCAAGCTTGTTGATCGGCAAGGCGGCCAATCGAAATTCCCCTTTAGCAATGAAAACTAGGTTATTCGCGATAGTAAATTCATTACCAAGCGCAAAACCAATTGTACCGTTAAACCCTTTGTGATATTTGGTCGTCGATCCACGTTGATACATGAGTCCCAATGCCCCAACAACGTCGTCACCTTGAAAGTCAACGCCCTGAATGGGTGCACCTTCCCCAATCCAATTACGATCAATCTTCTGATAAAAAGTTAAGTCATAGGATGGAATGACCTGTAATGCCCAAGAATCTGTCATCTGCGTATGGAATATTACTTGGATGGGAACGGTTATGGCCTGAATATCTGTTCTAGCAGCATATGATCCCATCGAGCTTGGTTGCACAGCTGCGTTTTGATTGAATACCTCAAAGCCATTCGTTACATATCCACTTTGATCGGTAATAAACCCAATACCTAAATGGAAGATGTCTCGCAACTCATAATAAGTTATGATTCCGTAACGCTGACCTAAAACCCCCATGGCGTCCTTACTGTTTAGCGCATAAATTTCATTGCCACCTGTCGGTGGCTCATACAGCGCTAATCTACGAGACGAGAATGATGGTGCATAAATACCGGCGATTGAAAAACGTGTATCGCTTATATCACTATCGGTAAAATATTCAATGGTGTCCTCCGTTTGACCGTAGACAAATCCGCTTAGTCCAAGCGCTAAAATGATTATCAACTTATTCATCATACAAAATGGTTTGGCCAATCTGCCAATACTTTATCGATTCCTTCTGGGTTTTTTCCGCCAGCGGTAGCAAATGAAGGTTGTCCCCCTCCTCCTCCTTGGATATGTTTTGCAAGAGCTTTAACCGCGTTACCCGCATGCCATCCTTTGGCAACCAAATCATCACTCACACCAATGCTGATAGTTACTTTATTTTCTGAAACATTTCCAAGAATTACAAGGGTGTTTGATGCAGATTTTAATTTAAAGACGACGTCTTTTATACTTGCTGTATTCAAGGTTGTTCTAGCTACTATGGCACGACTGCCTTTGTGCTCAACGGCACCACTTTCCAAGTCGCGAACTACATTCAGCGCTTTTTCTTTTCGGAGCAAATCGATTTCTCTCTGGGCAGCACCCTCTTTATCCTTTAATAACTGAACTGCAGCTGCAAAGTCTTGTGGATTCTTAAGTACTTCTGCTGCTGTTCGAAGCTTTTGGAGCTCGGTATTCACATGGGCGAGCGCTGCTTTCCCGGTTACCGCCTCTACACGACGAACCCCTGCGGCTACCGCACCTTCAGAAATAAATTTAAACAAGCCAATAGTACCTGTAGCCGGAACGTGAATTCCCCCACAGAGTTCTATGGAAGATCCAAACTTAATCGCCCTAACCGTATCACCGTACTTTTCACCAAATAAAGCCATAGCGCCCATTTTCTTTGCTTCAGAAATTGGGATATTACGGTATTCATCAAGCGCATAATTTGCTTGAATTCTCTCGTTCACAATTGCTTCTATTTGGTCCAATTCTTCTTGACTCACTTTTTGAAAGTGAGAAAAATCAAAACGTAGGTCACTTGGACGAACCAAAGAACCCTTCTGCTCCACGTGATTACCTAAGACCTCCCGTAGCACCTCATGCATAAGGTGAGTTGCACTATGGTTTTTTGCCGTTGCACTCCGGTCATTGACATTTACTTTCGCCTTCCAAGTACCCCCTAAATCTGTAGGAAGCGTATCGGAAAAATGAACGATCACCCCATTCTCTTTTTTGGTATCGGTTACGGTTATAATTTGATTCTCTTGCACTAAAGTACCTGTATCACCAACCTGTCCTCCACCTTCAGGATAGAAAGGAGTCATGGAAAATACCAGTTGATAGAACTCCTTTTTCTTAGTGCTCACCTTCCGGTATCTAGTAATACGAACATCTGCTTCTGTATAGTCGTAACCTATAAATTCTTCTTTATCATCCTCTTCCAACTCTATCCAATCCTGAGTACTGAGTTTTGTTGCAGCACGAGAACGTTGCTTTTGATTAGACATCTCCTCAGAGAAGCTGTCCATATCAACTTTTCGGCTGTTCTCACGCATGATTAGCGCAGTCAAATCAATTGGAAAACCGTAGGTATCGTATAACTCAAAAGCTCTTTTTCCGTCTAAAACCGGATTGTTAGTTGATAAGAAGTCTTCCAACTTACCCAGCCCTTGAGAGAGCGTCTTTAGGAAGCTCTGTTCCTCCTCCTCAATGACCTTTTCTACAAAAGCTTGCTGCGCACTGAGTTCTGGAAAAAACTCCCCCATCTCATCTTCCAACGTAGCTACCAATTGGTACATGAAAGGAGATTTTAACTTCAAATATGAATATCCATAGCGTATGGCTCTTCTTAGAATGCGACGAATGACATAACCTGCACCAGAGCTTGCAGGAAGCTGCCCGTCAGCAATGGCAAAAGCTACCGCCCTGACGTGATCTGCTATTACTCGCTGGGCAATATCTGTTCCTTCAGAAGATCCGTATTCAAAACCTGAAAGAGCAGAAATTTTAGAAATTAACGGGGTGAATACATCCGTATCGTAATTGGACTGTTTGCCCTGCAATGCCATACAAAGTCGCTCAAAGCCCATTCCAGTGTCAATATGTTGGGCCGGCAAGTTTTCCAAATCACCGTTGGCGCGACGATTGAATTGCATGAATACCAAATTCCATATTTCTACAACTTGAGGGTGGTCTTGATTCACTAAAGAGGCACCGCTTATTTTTTTTCGCTCATCGTCATTTCTCAGATCAATATGAATCTCCGAACAAGGACCACAGGGTCCAACTTCGCCCATTTCCCAAAAGTTATCTGCCTTTGAACCATTGAGAACCCTATCGCCAGATACATATTTACTCCACAACGCAGCAGCTTCCTCATCTCTTGGAAGGCCGTCGTTTGTATCACCCTCAAAAACGGTAACGTATAGTCGGTCCTTCTCTAAACCATAAACATTAGTTAATAAATCCCATGCCCAACCAATTGCATCCTCCTTGAAATAGTCGCCAATGGACCAATTACCGAGCATTTCGAATAAAGTGTGGTGATAGGTATCGTGCCCAACTTCATCCAAATCATTGTGCTTCCCACTAACTCTTAAACACTTTTGTGTATCCGCAATTCTCGCATTCTTTGGAGTTGCGTTTCCTAAGAAAAAGTCCTTGAACGGGTTCATACCCGCATTGATAAACATCAATGTAGGGTCGTCCTTATTGACCACTGGTGCTGAAGGCACAATATCGTGTCCTTTTGATTCGAAGTACTGTAAGAAGGTCCGTCGTATTTCTTTCGAAGTAAGCATATTGTGAATTCTCTTTTGGAGTGCTACAGTTAAGTGTTTATCTAATTTTGTTTCTTTGTGGCACAATATTGGTGTCAAAATTGCGTCATAGCAAAAATAACGCACAAAGTATGGCTAAAGTAAAATACACATATGATTCTAAAACACTGTCTTACAAAAAGATAGAACGGAATTGGAAGCAAAGAGCAAAAGAGGCGGCCTTATTTAGCATCGCAGCAGCAGCATTTGGCTTCGTTTTTTACACAGCAGCTGATCTCTGGTTTGAAAGTCCTAAAGAACGTAAAATGAAACGTGAATTGGATAATATGGTTATTCAATACGACCTTATGAATGGAAAATTAGAGCAATTATCTAGTGTACTTCAAGACATTGAAAAGCGTGACGATGAGATTTATCGTACCATTTTTGAGGCGGGTCCGATTCCTCAAGAAGTTCGCACCGCAGGATTTGGCGGTGCCAATCGCTATAAAAATCTAGAGGGCTTTTCAAATTCTGAACTTTTGATGGATACTCGTCAAAAATTAGATAAAGTGGCCAAACGGGCGTATGTTCAAAGTAAAAGCTTTGATGATGTTGTAGAAATGGCACGGAATAAGGAACAGATGTTAGCATCTATTCCCGCTATACAACCAGTAGCGAATAAAGATTTAAAGCGTATGGCATCCGGCTATGGTTATAGAATCCATCCCATTTATAAAGTACGTAAAATGCACTGGGGTACTGACTTCTCCGCCCCAAAAGGAACGCCCATTTATGCAACAGGCGACGGTAAAGTCACCACCTATAAACGGAGTCGTTCAGGTTACGGACGGCACATTGTCATAGATCATGGCTTTGGTTACCAAACTTTGTATGCGCACATGAATGAAATTGAGGTAAGAAGAGGTCAAAAAGTAAAGCGTGGTGATTTGGTAGGATACGTTGGTTCATCAGGTTCTTCTACTGCGCCTCACCTTCATTATGAAGTCATTAAAGACGGTCGAAAAATCAATCCGATTAACTACTTCTTCAACGACTTAAGTGCTGAACAATATGAGGAAATGCTTAAGATTAGTTCACACTCTAATCAAAGTTTCGATTAATAAGCAATTGTTCATACCTTCATAGTATGAATCAACTGCCCGACAAACTATATTACTCAATTGGGGAAGTTGCTGCTCATTTTGGACTAAATACGTCAAATCTGCGCTACTGGGAACGTGAATTCAAGCAACTCAAACCCAAAAAGAATTCCTCTGGTAAGCGCAAATACTCCAAAGAAGATGTAGCAGTGATTAGCGCAATAAATCATTTAGTGAAAGATCGTGGATTCACTATAGATGGTGCCAAAAAACATCTCAAAGAAGAAGGAAAAGCCGCTGTGCAAAAAGTGGAGGCTTTGGAAAAATTGGGCTACATAAAATCAGAATTACAAAAAATACTGCGCACGATGCAGGCAGATTAAATCCTAACCTATAAATAAATCAAAATGAAAAAATCAACCATTATTTCGCTTGTTGGAATCTTAGTAGTCATTGTCGGATGGGTAATAGTTTCCTACAATGGCTTGGTCACCTTAGATGAAGAAACCAATGGTAAATGGGCACAAGTCGAAAGCGCTTATCAGCGCCGTGCTGACCTTATTCCAAATCTTGTCAATACAGTTAAAGGATATGCCGATTTTGAAAAAGAAACCCTTACTGGCGTAATTGAAGCACGTTCAAAGGCCACGGGAATTACCGTAGATGCAAATAACTTAACCCCGGAGGCCATAGCAAATTTTCAAGCAGCACAGGGTGAATTGAGCGGTGCGCTATCTAGATTACTGGTTACTGTAGAACGCTACCCGGATTTGAAGGCAAATCAAAATTTCTTAGGTCTACAGAGTCAACTAGAAGGGACTGAAAACCGCATAAAGATTGAGCGCGATCGATTTAATACAAGCATCAAAAACTTCAATTCAACCATTCGCAAATTTCCAAAAACCATAATTGCTTCAAGTTTTGGCTTTGAGAAAAAAGGTTATTTCGAAGCAGATCAAGGAACCGAGAACGCTCCAGAAGTTTCCTTCTAATGAGTGATTATATACGCTCATTACTCTCAGAGAAACAAGAGCAAAATTTAGTAGACGCAATCACCCAAGCCGAACTTCATACATCTGGAGAAATTCGGATTCATCTTGAAAAATCAACTGGAAAATACTCAGCAGAAAATCGAGCCAAGCATTGGTTCGGAAAATTGCAAATGCATAAGACTGCAGAAAAAAACGGAGTTCTTTTTTACTTGGCAATTCAAGATCGCAGGCTTGCGCTATGGTCAGGCGAAGGAATCAATGAAAAAGTACCCAACAACTTTTGGCAGGAAATTATTGATGTAATGATTGCTGAGTTCAAAGAAGGACATTTCTCAGAAGGACTCATTGCTGGTGTTGAAAAAACAGGTAAAGCCTTAGGAGAGTTCTTTCCAAGAAAAAATGACGATGTAGACGAATTGTCAAATGAAATTTCAAAAGGTTAACCAATGAAATACTGGATAATATACTTGGTGATGCCTTTTGGGCTGTTCGCACAAAACGCACAAGATTTATTGGACACCCCAATACCCAATAAATTAGTATCCGATTTTAGCGATATTCTTTCGCCGCAAGAAGAGGCTTATCTAGAAAATTTGTTGCTTGATTATGCAGATACTACCTCTACCCAAATCTCAATAGTTACCGTTGCTACAACTGGCGGTGACAATATCAATCTGATTACCGCTGAGATTGCTGCAAAATGGAAAATCGGTAAAGAAGGCAAAGACAATGGATGCCTTATTATGGTGGCCTCCAGTGACAGAGAAATCTCCATTCAAAATGGATACGGTCTTGAACCTTATCTAACAGATTTCACCACCAAACAGATTATTGAAACTGATATTCTACCTTATTTCAAGCAGCAAGATTATTTCAATGGACTGCTTGCAGGCTCTAATGCCATTTTTGAGGTTTTACAGGGCACCTATGAAGGAAACGGCGGCAGAGGGTCAGGTAAAAATTCTAAAAAGAAAAACTTTGGAAAATTTCTACTATTAATTCTATTGATTGTCACCTACCTAAGTAGAAAGAATAAAGGCGGCGGGGGCCGTGGAGGCCGCACTGGAGGTTTTAGAGTTGGACCGCTTTGGTGGCTACTAAGCTCTGGTGGCTATACAATGAGAGGCAGAGGTCACTCCACAGGTGGATATGGAAGAGGTGGTGGATTTTC
>JAYOSU010000020.1:22139-24004 GCA_038139395.1 Cryomorphaceae bacterium | reverse complement strand
TTCGGCGGTTTCGGCGGCGGTGGTTTTGGCGGCGGTGGCGCATCCGGATCCTGGTAGTTGGAAAAAGTATCCCCTAGCTATAATTCAACCAGGGGATACTTTAATGCTTAAAATTCAAAGGTCAAACCCGTCATTAAATTAAAGGTTGCCTGAGCGTAGTAATACGCAAAATCTCCCCAG
This sequence comes from Cryomorphaceae bacterium, assembly GCA_038139395.1. Classification (GTDB taxonomy): domain Bacteria; phylum Bacteroidota; class Bacteroidia; order Flavobacteriales; family Schleiferiaceae; genus UBA10364. Next base: position 23,824 of record JAYOSU010000020.1, on the reverse strand, counting down.
ATGTATCCGTTGGCAGCATAGGAAGTGTTGCCCAAGTTTCTAAATTCTACAAACCCAACCAAGCGCTGCATATCGCCGCAATTCCATATGTACGAGGTACGCGCATTGATGATATGGTAAGCCGGTAATCTATGTGCCTCAAGTCCTTCGTTCGACATGTACTGCTTACCTACATATTGGTTCCAAAGTGTTGCCTCAAAGCCCTCCTTTGCGTAGGTCAGACGCGAACTAGCAACTGCGCCAGGTGAGAAAGCAATTGGCGTATTGTCCACAATAGAAGATGAAGGATCACTTACCCAGTTCACATTCTCATTTTGACTCAATGCAACATTGGCCGTAGCTGAAAGCACAGAGGTCAGCTGATACGCGCCGGTAAACTCCAAACCCTGGCGGAAGCTCTGACCCACATTTTCTCGAATCGCATACCCTTGATTATCAATCTCACCGGTCAAAACCAATTGATTTTGATATTGTTGGCGATAGGCATTAATATCGAATTTCCACTTCTCCGCTGAATTGCGGTAATTCAATTCAATATCCAACATGCGCTCTGGCTTTAACTCATTTGCATCAGTAGCATGTTGCAAATCCGTTCTATTCGGCTCTCTATGACCTACACCTGCATAAGCTCCAAAAGTTTGATTTCCTTCCAAATCGTAAGTAAGTCCCATTTTGGGATTAAAAAACAAAAAGGTTCTGTCAAATACACCCGGACCCGTAGCGGATATACCCTCCGAATAATGACTTACAAAGCGGTATTGAGCATCTGCATAGAACAATAATTTATTACGAGTTAGAGCGTACTTACCATAGAGGTTGGCGTCCACCTTTTCAGCATCGCCATTGTAATACGAGCTATCCGTTCCACTTATATTGGGATTATTTGCCCAAATCACCTCGCCAAAGTGAGCACCGTCATAACGATGGACCCCACCGCCCAGTTGAATTCGGTGGTTACCGGTGGAATACGTCCATGAAGAAGTGGCGCCATAGAAATCGTTGTCTAACCACTTACGCGTTACGACATCACCTTGTGAAATAGTATCTCCATTTGAGGAATAATAGGGCATTATACCAAAATCTGTAAAGTTTGAGCCAAGAACCAAGCCTTGGTTGAACTCTTCATAATAGCCAGCACCTGCAGTATGGTGAAATGCTGCTGCAAATGTTCCGCCGAAGAGGTTCGAATATCGGTAGTGTAATTGAGTATGCTCCTGTCCGTAGTTATCTACTTGATCGTCATAGGTACCTATAACATTCCAAGAATCATCATAAATGGCCCCGGCAGCGTTAAACTGTGGATAAGCATTTGGACCGTACATTGTGGTTGAATCGATACCATACCAAGCTTGGTACGTACGTTCACCGCCGCCAAATCTTATAGCTTCCACATAATGACCACCACCGGCAAAGCCTGCGCTCACGTAGTACGATTGCAGGTCTGAAGATGCACGCTCAACATACCCGTCAGAAGTGATCGACGAAAGACGCGTATTCATCCAAAAACCGCTCTTGGTCTTTCCTGTACTCGCTTCCATAGTAGCGCGCTGTGTACCAAAAGAACCCGAACCCAAAGTGATGCGACCGCCTTTTTCACCCGCACCTAAGGTGCTTAGGCCCAAGCTAGCGCCAAATGCACCCGAACCGTTGGTAGAGGTTCCGACACCTTTTTGCAATTGGATGGC
>JAYOSU010000020.1:0-22039 GCA_038139395.1 Cryomorphaceae bacterium | reverse complement strand
TTAAGCTCCACATTTGGAAGAAGTAGAATGTCTACTTTGACCGAATCGGCCTTTTCTTGCGCAGTAGCTAAAAGCGAAAGTGCTAAGCTCACTGCAGTATACATGATTTTTTTCATGATTTTTTGGTTGTTAAACCACGTCAAGGGGCAACAACGTGTATTACACAATTATTGCTTATTGTTCCTTGGCAGCATTACCTGCCCAGGTTCTATGGGTATAATCTCAGCCTGTAGGTTCGAAAACTTTCTAGGCACCCCTTTGAGACAAGGCAAATGTATAGTACCTTTTTTGATAATTAAATAGTATGAGAAAATTTATTGAGATAAGTGGATATATTGGGTTCTCCGCTTTGGCGCTTAGCGTAGTTTTTAAGTTTTTGCATTTGATAGGGGCACCAACACTTCTTTTAATTGGTACCGTAAGTACGTCGCTCTTTATTGTTCTCTGGGCCATAGAGAAAATAAGAAACCATACTTAGGAGTTCATTACCTCTTCTTTAAGAACTTAATGCCTCATCTATCACGATACAATCGTTCCGCAATTGACTTTGGCTTAAGTCTAATTTGTTCGCCCTTATAGGGTTGCTGACCTATTTTGAAATCATTGTATTTGTAAAGCTTCTCCATTGGAACGGCGTATTGTTGACTTATCGCTCTCATAGTAGTTCCCTCTGGCGCAACCATAAATTTTTGTTTTACACGACCTTTTTTGTAATCAATATAAACGGCTTCACCGGCATGAAATACCGTTTGGTATCCGGCATCATTCATATCAAGTAAGACTGCTATACGCATGTGTAATGAATCTGCAACAGATTCTATGGATTCCCCGTGCTGAAGGATAATGTATGGTGTTGTATTTTCATGACGTTTTAGCCTATGAATCAAAAACTTTCGTTTAGATCTTTTAACCACCTTTCCTTTTTCATTGATAGTAGGGCCAGTAACCTTAGTTACTACTGTGTCCTCTGATACAAGCAACGGAGTCGATAATGTGAAGTCAAATCTGTGTAGATTTTCATCCTCTATAATCCGAATTAATTTATCTGCATAGTCAGGTGCTGTGGCATACCCAGCCTTTTTAAGTCCTTTTGCCCAGCCGCGATAGTCGGTCAATTCTAAGTCAAATAGAAATTCATACCTGGATCCACGAACTAAGAAATCAGTATGATCTTCAAAGCTATGACTGGGATTATCATAGGCACGAAAACACTCTCCTTGACTATCATCATCATGAAACACCTTCTTGCCTTCCCAAGTACCGTGACATTTTATTCCAAAATGATTATTTGATTTCCTTGCCAATTCACTTTGCCCATTACCACTCTCTAAAATTCCTTGTGCCAAAGTAATAGACGCAGGAATGCCGCTCCTATTCATTTCATCTACTGCGATCTGCGAAAATTCTTGGATATACTCTTTACGAATATTTGTTTGTGCACTTGCTTGACAAGTACAAAGAAACGTAATAAGTAGATTTAAGAAACGATTCGTTAACATTGGAACTCATATTTGACTACAAATTGCATCTTCCTTTTCAATGTTTTTTCTTTTTGATGCACGAGTTATTAAAAAAATGGAGGCTAACTCCCACAAAATCAAAAAATGAAATTGTTAATAACGCTTTTTGAGTAGGTAGCAAATGAGTAAATCGATTTGGTAGTTTAGAAATAAGTCTAAACAAAACACATACGCAATGAGTACTAACGATTTCGGAATGGACGATTCTTTCGCAGACTTCGTCCAAGAATTAGAGCAAGCAGAACAACCCAAAGCCTGCAGTATTGACAATCCAGAATGCGAAGCTTGCGGTAGCTAATTCACAACTGCATTATACATAAAGACCCCTGTAGCGCGCTGCGCTACAGGGGTCTTTAGTTTAAAGCAGATAGGTAAACCCTACTCCAAAATAATTGCTCCAGCCGTTTATTTCATATTTGAAACCCAAGGCGTTTATGCTGCCGTCCCAACCGTACCACTGAATATCTAATCCAATAGGAATAGTAAAAACGTTCACTGGATTCTCAGGGTCTAAAAACAGTAAATCTATAAAACCCGTCTTTTCTGCTTGATCAGCACCGGTCATATAGCCAAAGCCAATATTTAAAAAAAAGTCCAAAAAGTCACCTTCCCAAAGTTTTCCGAATCTGACTTTAGCCGCAGAAAACCTGCCAATATTGTAATTGTACTGAGGAAGTCCAACGTATGTTCCAAATGCACCGTTCCGAACGTATGAGGTAGAAAATGAGATAACTCCACCATTCTTCACATCATACAAATAACCTCCTAATTCATATTCTTCACCCAAGATAAATGTAGAAGGATCTGTCAAAAGCGTGTGATAACCTGCAAGAATACCCATATCAATCTCATCCAAAACTAGTTTTGCTTGCGCCTTCGAACACACAGGTGCTAAAGCAAATAAAAAGACAAAGGATAAAACACGCATTGAAAAAGAATTTGTTTGGTGAATATCAGAAAAACTATGCCAAAAAAGAAGCCACTCTTTTGAAGTGGCTTCTTGCAATCTTATTTTTTAATACCTGTAATGCTCAGGCTTAAATGGACCTTCTACGGTTACTCCAATGTAATCGGCTTGGTCTTTACGAAGTGTTTCCAATTCTACTCCAATCTTTGCTAAGTGTAAAGCAGCTACCTTTTCATCTAAGTGCTTCGGAAGGGTATAGACCTTGTTTTCATACTTATCGCTATGCAACCATAACTCTATTTGCGCTAACGTCTGGTTCGTAAAACTGTTGGACATGACAAACGAAGGATGACCCGTTGCACAACCCAAGTTTACCAATCGGCCCTCGGCTAAAACAATAATTTCATTGCCGTCAACATTATACAAATCGACCTGAGGCTTGATCACTTTCATGGTTTCTCCGTAAGTCTCGTTCAACCATGACATATCAATTTCGTTATCAAAGTGGCCAATGTTACATACAATGGTTTTATCGTTCATCATTCGGAAGTGTTCTTCACGAATAATATCTTTATTGCCCGTTGCAGTAACTACTATTTGAGCTCGTGGTATAGCGTTTTCCATGCGCTTCACTTCAAAGCCATCCATAGCAGCTTGTAATGCACAAATTGGATCAATCTCAGTAACAATTACTCGAGCACCAGCACCTCTTAAAGAAGCGGCTGTTCCTTTACCTACATCACCATAACCCGCAACTACAGCAACCTTTCCTGCAATCATTACATCCGTTGCACGACGAATCGCATCAACAGCTGATTCCTGACAACCGTACTTGTTATCAAATTTGGATTTGGTAACTGAGTCATTAACATTTATTGCTGGCAGCACCAGTGTTCCGTTAATTTCACGTTCATACAAACGATGAACACCCGTAGTAGTTTCTTCAGATAATCCTTTGATGCCAGCCACCAATTCTGGAAATTCATCAAAAACCATGTTCGTCAAATCGCCTCCGTCATCCAATATCATATTTAACGGCTGACGATCCTCACCAAAGAATAAGGTTTGTTCAATACACCAATTAAATTCGTCTTCGTTCATACCTTTCCAAGCATAAACCGGTATGCCGGCCGCTGCTATTGCCGCTGCCGCGTGATCTTGGGTAGAAAAAATATTACATGAAGACCACGTAACTTCTGCACCCAATTCCACTAAAGTTTCTATTAAAACTGCCGTTTGAATGGTCATGTGAAGACATCCTGCAATACGTGACCCTTTCAATGGTTTACTTGCTCCATACTCCTCACGAAGTGCCATTAAACCCGGCATCTCAGCTTCGGCCAATTTGATTTCAGTTCGGCCCCAATCGGCCAATGACATATCCTTAACTTTGTACGGAACGTATTGTATTGTTGAACTCATAAAGTGATTAAATTTGCTGCAAAGATATACAACACAAGCGTCTTACAAACAGTTCAGTCCATGTTGAGTTATCCGTTTAAATTTCTGTCTAATAGTATTCGTGTTTCAATCAATCCCACTTATCATGAGTCAGAAATTATTGACCAATTTTGTTCAATGGATGCTCATCGGTATTCAACATTTACTAACCCGAATAAAAAGAATGAGTTTGTATTTAGTCGTGCCGCGCTATTACAAGCTTGCGGTAGTATTTCAGAAATAAAATACGAAGGCAAAAAACCAGTAATTGCGAATGCTTTTATCAGCCTTAGTCATTGTAAGGCAGGTACTGCAGCGTGCTACAGCGACAAACTTGAGGTTGGAATAGACATTGAAGTTGAACGAAAAAACATAAAACGTATAAGTTCAAAATTCACTTCACAAAAAGAAGTGGAAAAATTCAAATGTTCAGGGCAAGATGCTATTCAGTTCATTTGGGGAATTAAGGAAAGTCTATTTAAACTACACGGATTGGGAGGTATTGATTTCAAAGAAGATTTGAATATAGTCTCTTTTGAATGGAATGAAACTACAAAACAAGGATGGGGAATGGCATGGATACGCAAGGTATGTGCCAAAAGACCTTATCAAATGCAATGTTTAGTCCAGGTTGCTAAAATGGGAGAGCACTATATCTGCATGGCATCCCATAGGAGAAAAATGAATCCTTTCACCTCATTACGTACACAATTAAGAGAGTGGGAACCAAGCGATGTACATTGGCTTTATGCGCTCAATTCAGACCCTTCTGTGACGCGTTATACGGGAAATGCTGGCTTTTCAGATGAAAAAAGCGCCCTTGAAATCATTCATTCTTATCCCAATTATCAGCGGGATGGCTACGGTCGTTGGATGGTTATAGATAAAGCTTCCAAAAAACCCATGGGCTGGTGTGGACTTACAAATAATCGCTGTGGCATAGATTTAGGTTTTAGATTTTTCAAAGAATATTGGGGAAAAGGTCTTGCCACAGAATGCGCATCGGCCACAATGGAGCAAGCAAAAAAACTACAACTAGGACGCCTCATTGGCCGTACATTATCGCCCAATATTGGCAGTTGGATGGTACTAGAAAAAATAGGCATGAAACGATTTGAAAGCACTTCTATTGAAGAATTTGCCTCCGACTACAACCTAGAACCTCAAGACTTGAAATTGTGGAAGGGACAAATGTTGTTCATGTACAAAATTGATTTGTAATGCATTTTGTTTTCACAGGAACTGAGAGCACGTTTAAAAGTACTATTGCAAAGAAGATAGCAATGCATTTTAATTTGTTGTACATCCCGGAATTTGCTCGAACGTACCTTGAAGAAATCTCACCAAACACGCAAATAAAACCAATAGCAAGGAAGGATTATAATCTCATTGAAGAAGGTCAATTAGCACTTTTGTCTTCTCAAGGTTATTTTGATTCGAACCAACCAAAAGTATTCGATACCGACGGCACAGTTTTGCATATTTGGAAAACTGACAAGTTTGATGTCATTGATCATGAACTACTGAATATACCTAGTCACATTATCTATTTCTTGTGCTATCCTAATGTTGAAGGTGCATATGACCCTTTACGGATGGACTTGGATAGACGAGATGTTCTCCATGAACAATATGTAAACGTATTAAAAGAGCTACCTAACACAACCATTCATCTTAACCAAGAAACACTTGAAGAGCGAGTAATATTCGCCACAACACAGATTGAGCGACTCTTAAACGACTCGATTTAGCTTTTCATTGATCATCTGTCGTGCACTATTCCACTTTTGAAACTGAACCATGTAGTAGTCATAGTCTGCACCTTCCATCTTTAAATAGTCCTTTAGGGCGTGAAGCTTTCGCTCAACATGGACGTATTTCATTCTCATGGTGGTCTCTCTCACCAAAGTGAATATTGTTTTCTCTTCCTCTGGTAAATAAATGTCTTTCGACTTCCAATTCGCTAGGGTGTATTTATCCGTTAACGCATCCGTAACTTCTTTGACGATATCTTGATCTTCTTGTCTCACCCACCAATCTATTGAAGGTATACGTTCTTGTTCAATCTCATCAGCCAATAAATTGTACATCTTAGCATAAATGGGATTCAAAAACTCAATATAATCTTCCTCAAGTTCGTCCACAATCCAATTAGCTATAGCCACCGGCACCACTTCTTCTTCATCTAAATCGGAGTCTAGCATGGTATCTGTACCTTTTGAAATGAGAAGGTGAATTACCTTCTTTTCCTGCTCATGACCGTAAATTTTTTGATCACCAGGATAGTCGGTTGGCACCACTTCCATTGGAGGAGCTTGGGCTTGACTTTTTCTTCTTTGTCTTTCCTGAATACCTTGTAATCGACCTAATTCTTCGTAAAGGGCATTGGGTTCCATTTCTAGAATAGATGCCGCTTCTTTTATCAGAACCTCTCGTCCAATTTGGTCCGGTACTTTGCTTATGCTTCCCACCACATCCCGGACCATTTGAGCAATTTTCAATGGATCGCCAGCAGCTTCTTGCAGTAATACAGTAGTTTTAAAACTGATGAAGTCTTTCTTACTCCTCTTGAGAAATTCTTCGAGTTCTTCGTTTGTTTTTTGCTTCGCAAAACTGTCAGGATCCTCCCCTTCTGGGAAACTGACTACCCGCACATTCACACCTTGTTCGAGCATCATATCTAGTCCCCTAAAACTAGCTCTTAGCCCGGCCGCATCACCATCAAATAGCAAGGTAATGTTTTGCGTATACCTCTTTAACATTCCTATCTGCCCTTCAGTAAGTGCAGTTCCTGACGAACTCACCACATTACAGACGCCGTTTTGAAAAAAGCTTAAAACATCAGTATAGCCCTCTACTAAAAATGCTTCATTGCGTTTTACAATCTCCTGTTTTGCTTGATACAAACCATACAGAACCTTGCTTTTATGATAGATTGGGTTCTCTGGACTGTTCAAGTATTTTGCAGCCTTAGTAGTGCTATTCAAAATCCTACCCCCAAAGCCTAACACTCGACCGCTTACACTATGGATAGGAAAGATCACTCTACCATGAAAACGATCGTACCAACCCCGTTCATTTTTCATGGAGATTCCACTTTCAATCAACGCGTTTTCGCTGTATTGATTGGCTAATGCATATTCTGCGAAGGCATTTGATTTTTCGGGACTATAACCTAAGTGAAATTTTTCAATGGTCGAATCTGTATACCCACGCTCTTTAAAGTAGCTCATTCCAATAGCCTTGCCGGTATCCGTTTCCAGCAATTGCTCTTTAAAGAATTTTGATGCAACGTCTGTAACTAAAAAGACGGCTTCGCGCATATTGCCAGCCTCTATTTCTTCTGGAGTTTGAGGACGAGCATCGGGTATATCAATGTTGTATTTTTTCGCTATCCAACGCAAGGCTTCAGGATAACTCATTTGCTCGAGCTCCATTAGAAAGGTAACCGCACTTCCTCCTTTACCGGAGGAAAAACATTTGAATATCTGCTTAGCCGGACTCACCATGAAGCTCGGAGTTTTCTCATTATTAAATGGACTAAGCCCTTTGAGATTACTTCCTGACTTCTTCAACTGAACGAATTCTCCTATAACCTCTTCAATACGAGCGGTTGTAAAAATTTGTTCAATGATTTCTTGTGGTATACGAGCCATACGTGCAAGATATGTTTTCTAATCAAAAAAGCCACCCCTTAGGGTGGCCGTGCAAGCTGAGTTTAGTTTTGTTATTTATGTAAATGTACATCCATTTGTGGATATGGAATAGAAATTCCTTTTGCATTGAATGTTTTATATACATTTTCATTCATTGAATAATGTACGGACCAGTAGTCTTCGGCTTTTACCCATGCCCTTGTAGTAAGATTCACTGATGAATCCGCCATAGCTCCTAGCTCTACTAGAATAGGTTTATCCTGAAGCACACGTTCGTCAGATTCCAATAATTCCCGTATAATTGCCTTCGCCGTATCTAGGTCAGCGTCGTATCCTATTCCAAAAGTCCAATCCAATCGTCTAAATTCTTGAGCACTGTAATTAATTAACGACCCGTTGCTCAAAGGACCATTTGGAAGAATAATAAGCTTATTATCTGGTGTCGTCAATGTGGTTACGAATATTTGTATGCTCTTCACACTGCCCGAATAGCCTTGAGCCTCAATAAAGTCACCAACTTTAAATGGCTTAAACATCAAGATCATAGCTCCACCGGCAAAATTTTGCAAGGTGCCACTTAAAGCCATACCCACTGCTAATCCGGCAGCACCAAGTACAGCGACTATACTGGTTGTTGCCACTCCCAACTGATTGATAGCTGCAATTAAGACAAATGCTTGTAATGCAATCTTTAATAACGACTCCAAAAAGGTAGTTAGACTAGGGTCCATGTTTCTTAAGGTCATTGCCTTATTGAATCCTCGAATCATAACCTTGACTATTCTCATTCCAATCCATAGAATAAGAAGGGCCACAACCATCTGTTTAGCCCAAGACAAGGCATTATTTGTTATGGTCTCAATAGAAACTCCTAAAATATCCTCCATACTTGTTTAATTTCAGATTACTTTTTTCTCGCACCAGTATATGCAATGACCTCATTAAGTGCATCGCGCTCCTTACTTGAAGGAAAAGTAGAAAGAATTTCCGAGGCATTCTTTAAATGAATTTCCATTTTCTCTCTGGCATAATCTAATCCCCCGGAATTGCGAACAAAGTCTACCACTTCTGCCACTTTCTTTGGTCTATTATGGTGTTTCTTTATTATTCTGATTACCTCCTTTCTTTTTGCCGGAGTTGCGTTTTGAAGTGCATTAATTAGAGGCAAGGTCATCTTCTGTTCCTTGATATCAATACCAGAGGGTTTACCCGTAAAGTTTACTTTTTCGAAATCAAATAAATCATCCTTTATTTGAAAAGCTAAGCCCAACTCTTTGCCAAACCTTTGCATTTTTTCTTGAACCTCTTGAGAAGCGTTCGCACTTTGCGCACCAACCACACAACAAGTTTCCATTAGTACGGCGGTCTTTTGCTGAATGACTTGGTAATAGATATCTTCTGTAATATCCAATTTGCGTGCCTTCTCTATTTGAAGAAGCTCACCTTCACTCATACTTTTGACAGCTGTACTTACTGTTCCTAAAAGTTCATATTCTTGTTGGTCAACCGCAAGAAGAAGAACTTTAGACAATAGGTAATCACCTATTAATACAGCAACTTTATTTTTCCAAAGTGCATTAATAGAGAAAAATCCTCTACGCATATCTGCATCATCTACTACATCGTCATGAACAAGTGTAGCTGTATGCATTAATTCAATTAAAGAAGCCCCTACATAAGTGCGATCCTGAACTTCGCCTAACATTTTTGCCGTTAGAAAAACAAGTATGGGTCGTAGCTGCTTGCCCTTTCGCCTAACCATGTAATTCATCACACGGTCAACAATTGGTGTATGAGAACGAAGATTTGACTTAAACCTTTTGTCAAACTCCTTCATTTCATGGGCAATTGGCGCCTTGATATCCGCAAGTTTAGCCATTAGCTCCAGCCCTTTATAGTTTGGATGTGCTCATATGCCTTTTGTACATTCAAAAATGTCTCTTTAGCAGACTCCTGTGCCTCAGGACCGGCATCAATGGTACGATCAGGATGGTATTTCAAAGCCATTTTCCGGTACGCCTTTTTGACTTCACTTTCTGTTGCATCTTTATTCACTTCAAGGACTTTAAATGCCCAATCGGTGTCCGTTTCCTTTGCAAACATTGCTCGAATGGATTCAAAATCATACGAACTGATTCTCAAATTACGAGCGATTCGTCTAATCTCTTCTATCTCGTTATGATGAAGATGCCCATCCGCTAGGCCTAACTTGAACAGAAAATGAAGCAGCTGTAATCTTGTACTGTGATTTGTAAATCCGTTAATTTGATTACACACCTTGGTAAGAGGTATATTTTGATCTACAATTTTCCTGAAAACTTGAAAACTTTCGTTGGCACGTTCCCTTCCAAACATACTCACAAACTGTGCTCTAACAAAATCCAATTCTTGTTGAGCTACCTTGCCGTCTGCTTTGATTACACGTGCAGCAAGAACTAATAGTGCTAGATGAAAATCGCTAGGCGATGCCGAACTGCTTCTACTTGATTTGAATGAAGATTGAGGACGGCTCGAATTATTACCCTCCATGCGGTCATGCAAGCTGTTAGCAAAAGCAACTCCAAGAATTGCTCCTATTGGTCCCCCTAGTGACCATCCTAGGCCTCCACCAAAAATTTGAAAAAGTCTTTTCATACCGAGCCAAAGATACTCGGCTTAAGCCTAAAAAACTATAGTGAAACCGTTGGATTATGTAACAAAGTAAGCGAAAGCTGCAATACCTCCAATAATGACTATAACTAATGCAATTTGGGCGTAAAGCTGCGCTGTGGACATTTTAGTTTTACTCGAGTGTCCTCCTCTTTTTTTAGATGAAACTTGTGCTGACATGGTATATTGTGTTAAAAAGTGCGTTGGATTAAAATAATACTATTTTCCTTTTTTTCAAAACAACGAATACCGCATTTAACTTATAACCAATTGCTTATGCATTAATATTACTAGTAAAAGACCCTTGTTAATAAAAAAAGCCCCCAGAATCTGGAGGCTTTTTAAACGACGTTATTGTTCTAATCATTATGAGCCGCAAGAGGTACATTCCTCCTCATTATCTACTGAACAGTCTGCTTTCTCTTTAACAGTTGCCTTTTCACTCATCTCTGCCAAGGCCTCTTTTTGAACTTTAACTCTAGCTTCAACCTCAACTTGAGACGGTACTGAAGCAGCCGGAGCTAACTCATCAGTATCAGCGGTAACACTTGCACTCACACCCGGGCTCATATCAGTCTGTGCGTTTTTCTTCACCGTAAATTTGATGGCACTTGATGCAGGTTTTGATCTTAGGTAATACATCCCTGTTTTCAACCCTTTCTTCCATGCATAAAAATGCATGGAGGTTAGCTTACCCATATTTGGACTTTCCATAAAGAGATTCAAGCTTTGGCTCTGGTCAATAAATAGACCGCGGTCAGCAGCCATGTCAAGAATATCTCTCATTGATATTTCCCACACGGTCTTGTAAATCGCTTTCAAGTTTTCTGGGACACCATCAATGTTTTGAACTGATCCATTGGTTGCCATCAATGCATTCTTCATGTCATCATTCCAAAGACCTAATTCTATGAGATCGTTGAGCAAGTGCTTATTTACCACAATGAATTCACCCGACAATACACGACGCGTATACACATTGGAAGTGTATGGTTCAAAACATTCATTGTTTCCTAGAATCTGAGAAGTTGAAGCCGTTGGCATCGGTGCCATTAATAGGCTGTTCCTTACACCGTGTTTTTCCACTTCCTCACGAAGTTCTTGCCAATTCCATCGTCCACTTAATTCTTCGTCTTCAACACCCCAAAGGTTATGCTGGAATTGACCTTTAGAAATTGGTGATCCTTCGTAGGATTCGTACGTGCCGTCCTTAATGGCTTGGTCTTTTGAGGAGGAAACGGCAGCAAAATACATAGTTTCAAAAATCTCCTTATTCAATGCCTTTGCCTCGTCAGAATCGAATGGCAAGCGCAGTTTAATAAAAGTATCTGCTAAACCTTGAACACCTAATCCCACTGGACGATGACGCATATTGGAATTACGTGCTTCTACAACCGGATAGTAATTACGGTCAATCACCTGGTTTAAATTATACGTCACTTTGTAGGTTACATCGTATAATTTCTGGTGATCAAACACCCCATCTACCACAAACATAGAAAGTGCTATAGAAGCAAGGTTACAAACCGCAACCTCATCAGGAGACGTGTATTCTAAAATTTCAGTACATAGGTTTGAAGAACGAATGGTACCTAAATTCTGTTGGTTTGATTTTAAATTTGCTGCATCCTTGTAAAGCATGTATGGAGTGCCTGTTTCTATTTGGCTTTCCATAATCTTCGCCCAGACTTCTCGTGCTTTCACGGTGCGACGACCTTTGCCTTCACTTTCGTATTTCGTATACAGATCTACAAATTCTTGGCCATGACAATCAAACAAGCCGGGACATTCGTTTGGACACATCAAAGTCCAATCCTCATTCTTTTCTACTCGCTCCATGAACAAATCTGGAATCCACATAGCATAGAAAAGGTCTCTTGCCCGCATTTCCTCTTTGCCATGGTTCTTTTTCAAATCCAAAAACTCATAGATGTCGGCATGCCATGGTTCCACATAAATGGCAAATGAACCTTTACGCTTTCCACCACCTTGATCTACATAGCGAGCTGTATCATTGTATACCCTAAGCATAGGAACAATACCATTTGAGGTACCGTTTGTACCGCCAATGTACGAGCCTGTAGCACGAACATTATGAATGCTTAATCCAATTCCACCGGCACTCTGCGAAATTTTAGCTGTTTGCTTTAGGGTATCATAAATGCCGTCTATACTATCCTCCTGCATGGTCAAAAGGAAGCACGAACTCATTTGAGGCTTTGGAGTACCGGCATTAAATAAGGTTGGCGTTGCATGTGTCATGTATTTCTTACTCATGAGCTCGTACGTTTCCATAGCGCCTTCCAAGTCGTCTTTGTGGATACCAATACTCACGCGCATCAACATGTGCTGAGGTCGCTCAACTATTTTACCATGCATTCGAAGTAAATACGAACGCTCAAGGGTTTTAAAACCGAAATAGTCGTAAGAGAAATCTCTATCGTAGATCAATTGAGAATCTAGATACTCTGCATTTGCTTGGATGATTTCGTAGACATCATCTGCAATTAATGGCGCTTTCTTACCCGTTTCTGGATTGATGTATTCGTAGAGATCGTGTACCGTTTCTGAAAAGCTTTTTTTGGTGCTTTTATGCAGGTTACTTACTGCAATTCTCGCTGCTAGATTTGCGTAATCCGGATGCTTAATGGTCATTGAAGCTGCTGTCTCTGCAGCCAAATTGTCCAACTCAGAGGTGGTTACGCCGTCATAAACGCCGTCAACAACACGCTTAGCAACAGCTACAGGATCAACATATTCGCTCAATCCGTAACATAGTTTCTCAATGCGTGCGGTAATCTTATCAAATTTTACTGCCTCTTTTCTTCCGTCTCTTTTCAGTACGCGCATCATAGCTTTGTAGGTCTTGTGTGTTTAAGTTTTGTGAGTGCTCTAGAAACTTGAGTCGTCTCCAAAGGCGTTATCAAAATTGTGGTCATCTTGGCTTTCCCCAACTCCTGCCTTTTTATATTCTGAAACTCTTTTTTCAAAAAAGTTAGTTTTCCCTTCGAGTGAAATCATATCCATAAAGTCAAACGGGTTTGCAGTACCGTAAACCTTAGGGCAATTCAATGTTTCTAATAGGTGATCTGTAACAAACTCAAGGTATTCTGACATTAATTTGGCATTCATTCCTATGAGATTCACCGGTAGCGATTCCGTGATGAACTCCCTCTCAATGTCCAATGCTTCAGTAATGATCTGTGTTATTCTTTCTACAGATACTTTGTTTACAAGATGTTCATTGTGCAGGTGACAAGCAAAATCTCTATGCAAGCCTTCATCTCTAGATATAAATTCATTGGAAGTTGCTAAACCTGGAAGTAGACCGCGCTTCTTCATCCAAAAGATGCTACAAAATGCACCTGAAAAAAAGATGCCCTCTACGGCCGCAAATGCGATTAAGCGTTCAGCAAAAGAGTCGGACTCAATCCAACGTAAAGCCCAATCTGCCTTCTTTTTGATGGCTGGAAAGCGTTCAATAGCGTTAAACAACTCGTCTTTTTCGCTGTCATTGTCCACAAGTGTATCGATCAGGAGAGAATACATTTCACTGTGTATATTCTCCATCATAATTTGAAAGCCGTAAAAGAATTTAGCCTCAGAATATTGGACTTCATTCACAAAGTTTTCTGCCAGGTTTTCATTTACGATTCCATCTGATGCCGCAAAAAATGCTAAAATGTGTTTTAGAAAGTATCGCTCGTCATCATTAAGCTTCTTCCAGTCCACCACATCTTGGTGCAAATCAATTTCCTCCGCTGTCCAAAATGATGCCTCTTGCTTTTTATACCAATCCCAAATATCACTGTGCTGTATTGGGAAAATCACAAACCTGTTTTTATTCTCTTGTAAAATGGGTTCTTGTTGCATGTTGCAAAAAAAATTTAAGGCTGAAAGGCCACATTAACACCAGTTAATGTGCTGATTTTCAGCTAATTGTTTTTTCGGTTAGTCAGCGGAGTAGGTTCGTTGTTGCGAGTTACTGCTTAAACGACCTATACAAACATGGCTATGATTTCAGCCAATACCAAGCCGCAACATTTGGGTTTTTCCCACAGTTATTAACAACCATATTTGAGACATTTTCACCCGAAATAAAGGCTACTATTGAGAGAGAGAATTTTAACCGACTGCGGAACTCATGATGGAGAATTATTCTCGTTGTTTTTTTCAATCAAATCTGCAGCAATTTGAATTTTTTCGTAAAAATCCGCTCCATATTTTCGGATTAATGGTTCACGAAGAAATCGATAGACAGGAACTTTTAATTCTTCGCCCAGCGAGCAAGCTGGAGAACAAATGCTCCATTTATCATAGTTAAGCGCATCAAACGATGCGTATTTAGCTATGCGAATTGGATATAGATGACAGGACATAGGCTTCTTCCAGTCTACCTCCCCATCATTGTAGGCCTGCTCAATTCCGCATTTTGCTGTTCCATCCTTGTCGAAAATAGTATAAGCGCATTCCTTTCCATCAATAATTGGCGTTTCCTTTTCGCCAATGCCGTCTACAGATGTTCCTACCTTCTCAATCTCTTGTATTCCCTTTGAAGTCAAGTACGGTTTTACCTTGGGATAAATAGATGCTAAAATCTCTACCTCTTCATCCGCAACAGGAGCTCCGGCATTACCCTCCACGCAACAAGCTCCCTTGCAAGCACTGAGATTGCAAACGAATTCTCTATTAAACAAATCCGTAGAAAGTAATTTATTATCGATTTCAATCATTGGACAAAACTAACGAAGAGAACAAGCACAATTTGATATGATGTCGCTAATTTTGCCAAAAAATAACTGTTATGGGATTTAATTATAATGATGCCCTTAGTGCATTCTTGATTTTATTCGCTGTTATTGATATACCAGGAAGTATTCCCATAATAGTGGGACTTCGCAAGAAGGTGGGACATGTACAAAGCGAGAAAGCAACAGCAGTTGCAGGAGTAATTATGATTGTTTTCCTATTTCTAGGCGAGAGCATTCTGAATCTATTAGGAGTGGATGTTCAGAGTTTTGCAATCGCAGGTAGCTTTATTATCTTTTTTTTAGCCTTAGAAATGATACTTGGAATAACACTTTATAAAGAAGAGAGCCCAAGCACAGCGTCAATTGTACCCATAGCATTTCCACTAATTGCTGGGGCAGGAACCATGACTTCACTCGTCTCTTTACAGGCAGAATTTGCCATGATTAACATCATCATTGCAATCGTGCTTAATATGATTGTGGTGTATGCCGTTTTAAAAAATACCGAGAGACTTGAGCGTATATTGGGACCAGGCGGATTAAGTGTGCTACGCAAAGTTTTCGGTATTATCTTGCTCGCGATTGCGGTAAAGTTATTTTTCACCAACCTCATCCCACTTTTACAACAGGTTTAAGAATATAAAAGAATGGCCGAAGATTTATTCAAAAACGTTATTTCCCATGCCAAAGAATATGGGTTTATTTTTCAAAGTAGCGAAATCTATGACGGTTTAAGTGCCGTATATGACTACGGTCAAAACGGAGCTTTGCTTAAAAATAATATCAAGGCTTATTGGTGGGGCGCTATGGTCCAAATGCACGAAAATATTGTAGGAATTGATTCTGCCATATTTATGCATCCAACCACCTGGAAAGCATCAGGTCATGTAGATGCTTTTAATGACCCGCTGATTGACAATAAAGACAGTAAGAAACGCTACAGGGCAGATGTCTTAATTGAAGATCACGTGGAGAAAATGCGCCTTAAGATTGAAAAAGAAGTCAAAAAAGCCGCGAAGCGTTTTGGTGAAAGTTTTGACAGAGATCAATTTTTAGCCACCAATGGCCGTGTATTAGGCTATCAAGAAAAAATAAAAGCCATCATGGACCGCTTTGTGGAGGCGATGAATGCGGAAAATTTAGCAGATGTCAAACAGCTTATTGAAGACGAAGAAATCAAATGCCCAGTGAGCGGCTCTATGAATTGGACGGATGTTCGTCAATTCAATTTAATGTTTGGAACTCAGATGGGTTCGGTAGCTGAAGGAGCCTCAACCCTTTACCTGAGACCAGAAACTGCGCAAGGCATCTTCTTGAACTACCTCAACGTTCAGAAAACCGGACGCATGAAAGTACCCTTTGGTATTGCCCAAATAGGAAAAGCGTTTCGAAATGAAATTGTAGCAAGGCAATTCATATTCAGGATGCGTGAATTTGAACAAATGGAAATGCAATTCTTCGTTCGTCCTGGTACAGAAATGGAGTGGTATGAGAAGTGGAAAGAAAAAAGACTCGCTTGGCACAAAAGCCTTGGTTTTGACGAAAGTAATTACAGATTTCACGATCATGAAAAATTGGCGCATTACGCAAATGCTGCTGCAGACATAGAATTCAATTTTCCTTTTGGCTTTAAAGAACTTGAAGGCATTCACTCTCGAACTGATTTTGATTTAAAACAGCACGAGGAATTTAGCGGGAAAAAATTACAGTATTTTGACCCTGAGCTCGGTGAAAATTATGTTCCATTTGTAGTGGAAACTTCTATTGGCCTAGATCGCATGTTCCTTGCTATACTTTCCAAGAGCCTTATCAATGAAACTCTTGAAGACGGAAGTCAGCGCACAGTTTTGAAACTCCCAGCTTTCTTAGCTCCTTTTAAAGTTGCCATATTACCACTTTTGAAGAAGGATGGGCTGCCAGAAAAAGCGCGTGAAGTAATGGACTTACTCAAATTTGACCATATGGTACAATACGACGAGAAGGATGCTATTGGTAAACGCTACCGACGACAAGATGCTGCAGGAACTCCATTATGTGTTACCGTAGATCATAAAAGTCTTGAAGACAACAGTGTAACGGTAAGGTTTCGTGACAACATGGAACAGATTCGTATTCCTCTAAGCGAATTGAAAGCATTAACCAATGAAAAGGTTTCCATAAATGCACAGTTTGAAAAACTTTCATAGTTTATTAATATTAAGGGACTTGATATTGATTATCTTGCCCTTGTATCAATCAAAAAATCATTCGCGAGATGAAAAAGTTTAACATTTTTGCTTCGGCAGTAGTCGCATTAGCAATGGTAGCTTGTGCAGCTCCAGCTGAAGAAGCTCCAGCTGAAGAGCCAATGGTGGAAACACCGGCTGAAGAGCCAATGGAAGAAGAAGCAGACACTACTTCTGCAGCGGCAGATTCTACAATGGAGGAAGCTCCAATGGAAGAAGAAATGCATGAGGATCATGACCACGATGGTCACGACCACTAGAATCTTCTATTTCTAGCACTAAAAACCCTGAGCGCAAGGCGTTTGGGGTTTTTTATTAATTAGCACTGTATATCTGGTCCTTGACTTGGTCTATGATAGGATCTCCTAGAAGGATTACTTTTCTATACGCATCAAAACCCCATAAATTTTTTGCAATTCCTGCCTTCAACAACAGTTCTAATTCCTTTCTGTCCGATGCACCTAAATCTTCTAAAGACAATCCATAACCCCCAAATTCAAGAAAGGAAGACAAGATGGTATCCGAAACCTTAAAAGTCGAAAGGAACGTAGATATACTAAAGTGCTGATAAGACTCTCTTGTGGAGTCCACAAATTCAAATCCAAACGCGTCAATAGTTCCAAAAGAAAACGTCCAGAAATAAGATACACTATCGTTTTGCAATTCCACATCTGGCTCTATGCCTCCTTGCGAATACAAAATTCGTCCTGTATCACTTAAAAACACCCCTTCGTTAAAAACTTGATTTTCTTTATAAGGCTTTTGAATGGACCTGCCACTTGGTGTATAATAGTAAGCCACAGTTAATCGGACTTTAGAACCGTCCTCAAGCAATTTATCCTCCTGAACCAATCCTTTACCAAAGGATGTTTTGCCGTAAACTGTTGCACGGTCATGATCTTGAAGGGCACCTGTGAATACTTCCGAGGCACTTGCAGAATTTTCATCTATAATAATGTGAACGGGCATGGACTCAAAACGATTACCCGATTTTGCTTCTGCATTCTTAACTGAACCGTTTCTGTAGCGCGTGGTCACGATCAATTTACCCTCTCCAAGGAATTCGTCTGCCATTGCCACTGCCTCGTGCAGGTATCCGCCAGGATTATCCCTTAAGTCCACAATGAGTTGATTCATTCCTTCTGCCGACAGCTGTTCTAGATGACCAAGAAATTCATCATGGGTAGTCTCTGAAAATCGATCTACTTTTAAATAACCAATGCCATTTTCTATGTCTAAATGAATGACACTTTCTATTGGCACAAGACCTCGGGTTACCTCAATAGACTTCAGCTCCCCTTTTCTTTTGAGACCTAATTGAACCTTTGTACCCCTCTTGCCTTTAATTTTGGAGGTGACCACCTCATTATTCAATCCATTGCCTACAATAGTGTCTCCGTCAATGGTAAATACACGGTCACCAGATTGAACCCCTGCTTTAAACGCAGGCCCTGACCGCATGACATTTATAAAAACCAAGCTGTCCTTTTTTATCGCAAACTCCACACCTATTCCAGAAAAACCACCTTCCATTCGCTCTGCCATAGCGGATCCTTGTTCAGCTGGTATATAAACACTGTGTGGATCTAAAGAAGAAAGGATGTAGTCCATAGCCTGGTTTTGCAACGAGTCTAAGTCTAGGTCCTCTACATATTCATTTTGGAGATAATTGAAGAATTGACCCATCTTGTCTCTATTAGGACTTGTATGCCCAAACTTGCTGCCTATCCAAACTCCAATGAGCAAAAAAACTCCTACCCAAATAATGATGTTTTCTCTTTTCAATCGATATCCATTTGTACTACCTCAACACCCGCTTTAATCAAAAAGTCTAAACCGCTTCGGTCTTTATATTCATTGATGTAAATGAGCTTCTCAATACCTACTTGGTGAATGAGCTTACTACACTCTTTACAAGGGCTCATTGTGATGTAAAGTGTTGCTCCTTTGGCACTAGCTGTGCTGCTTGCTACCTTTGTAATCGCGTTCGCCTCTGCATGCAACACGTACCACTTGGTATAGTTCTCATCATCTTCACATGGATTTTCAAAACCCGTAGGTGTACCGTTAAAACCGTCGGAAATAATCATTCGATCTTTCACGATTAGAGCGCCTACCTTTTTTCTTTCGCAATGACTCAGTTGCGCCCATTCTAGTGCCATCTTTAAATACGCTTTGTCGTATTTCCTTTGTTTATTCATAGCTAGACAAATATAGATTTCTATTTCACATGAACTATGAAACTAGCTGCATCTTATATCTCAAAATCTTCAAAATGAAACAAGGGCTACAATTGTGTTTCTTACCTTTAAATTTGATAGATATACCAAATGAAATTCACTTCTCTTCTCACCTTCGTCTTGTTGTCAAGCCTTACACAAGCACAAATAATCAACGTAGTAGAAAATAAATCAGATGCAGATGTGATTATCTTCTTTACTTCATTTGAATGGAATGCGGATGCTGTAGTGTACCATACCAGATCCATTCATCATGCGAGAAACATGCCAGGTCACTGGTATATTATTTCAGGTCTGAGAAGAAGACCTGATTGCATCAATATCTACGTTGTTGATAACGCTGGAGAGGCAAATCTCAACATTTTTCTATCTGATGATGAGAAAAAAGTCAAATTAAACCAACGTTATAAAAACGGTGCTTGGAAGGGCAAAAAATTTAGTCCGCTATAGTATTTACTTGCGATTAAGTTCAGCACGCCAAAGAAACAGATGTGCACCTGACGATTGAAGTAAACAATACCAAAGAGCCCCGTTCTGAAGAACGAGGCTCTTAGTACCTGGAGCGGGAATCGAACCCGCACTCCCGAGGGAACTGGATTTTGAATCCAGCGCGTCTACCAATTCCGCCACCCAGGCTTTCAGTGGAATTGGAGGGCAAAAATAAGTGCGATTTCGCATTCTCCTAACATTTTGCTGATTAAATTAAAGGCGCACGCTTTTTAAGGCCATTTTTTATGTTCTTTTACTTACATTTGCACCCCTCTACGGAGGCACATAATTTACGTTAACAACACTGATACACAGCACTGATGCTACCTGAGGCTAAAATATTTGCCGGACGTCATACCATGAAGCTCGCCAAGAATATTGCGGATAAATATGGTATTCAGCAAGGTGATGTGAAAATCACTGAGTTTAGCGATGGTGAATTTTGTCCTTCTTTCGAAGAAACAGTTCGCGGGAATCGAGTGTTCTTAATTCAAAGTACGAACCCTCCAGCAGATAATTTAATGGAGCTTTTATTGTTATGTGATGCTGCAAAACGTGCATCTGCTAAGCACATTACTGCCGTCATCCCTTACTTTGGTCTGGCGCGTCAAGACAGAAAGGATAAACCTAGAGTTCCCATTGGCGCTAAACTAGCTGCTAAAATGCTTATGGCGGCAGGAGCTACTCGCGTAATGACTATGGACCTACATGCAGATCAAATACAGGGGTTCTTTGAGGTTCCAGTTGATCACCTCTATTCTTCTGCACTTTTTATCAAAGATGTTGAAGCTATGCATTTAGATAATCTTTGTGTTGCGTCTCCAGATATGGGCGGTGCAAAAAGAGCTCATGCCTACGGTTCAAAACTAGAGGCAGATGTAGTTATTTGTTACAAAGAGCGTAAAAAAGCAAACGTAATAGATAAGATGACAGTCATTGGTGATGTGGTTGGAAAAAACATCATACTCGTTGATGACATGGTAGACACTGGCGGCACACTGTGCAAAGCAGCAGAAATGCTAAAAGAAAAAGGTGCTGTATCTGTTCGTGCATACTGTACGCATGGAATTCTGAGTGGACCAGCTCATGAAAGAATTGCAAATAGCGCGTTAGAAGAATTGGTAATTACCGATACCATTCCACAAACACAAATAAACCCGAAGATCCGCGTGATCTCAGTTGCTGAAATGTTCGCTCAGGTGATGAAAAATGTTCACCACCATGAGAGCATTTCAGGACACTTCATAATGTAATATCAGAATAAACAAGATCGGAGATGAAGTCTGTTGAAATTAAAGGAAATGTAAGAACTGATGTAGGTTCTAAGTATGCAAAAGCAGAGCGTAAAGCAGGAAATGTACCGTGTGTAGTATATGGCGGAGAGTCGCCAATTCACTTTTCGGCACCAGTTCTTGCATTTAAAGGACTCGTTTATACTGCAGAAGCAAAAACTGCTAAAATCACAATTGGAGATACTTCCGTAGAAGCTGTTATTCAAGACATGCAATTCCACCCAGTAACTGATCAGTTGATGCACATTGACTTCATTCAGTTAGTAGAAGGTAAGCCTGTTACTATGAACATACCCGTTGTTCTTAACGGACAAGCCCGTGGTGTGTTGAATGGTGGTAAACTCAAAACAATCCTTCGTCAGCTTTCTGTTCGTGCTATTCCAGGTCAATTTCCTGATAGCATTGAACTAGACATTACTGAATTGAGAATTGGAAAATCTATTCGCGTAAGTGATGTAGCTCCTAGTGGTTATGAAATCCTTAATGCAGATACTGCAGTAATCGTTACAGTTAAGAAAGCACGTGGTGCTGTTGATGATGAGGACGAGGATGAGGAAGGCGCTGCAGAAGAGGGCGCTGAGGCAACAGCTGAAGCTGCCGCTGAAGAATAAATTGTACCTTAACGGGTATGAAAAAGTTCCTCATTATCGGCTTGGGTAATCCCGGTTCCGAGTATGAAAATACCCGTCATAATATTGGATTTTTAACATTGGACGCCTTAGCTAAGGCGTCCAATGTTGTTTTTGAACCTGGGCGTTATGCAATGACTGCTCGAGCAAAAATCAAGGGTAGAACTTTAATTCTCATCAAGCCTACCACATTCATGAACCTAAGTGGTAAAGCCGTTCGTTATTGGATGCAGGAGGAAAA
>JAYOSU010000019.1:16655-34677 GCA_038139395.1 Cryomorphaceae bacterium | reverse complement strand
AAAATGAAAGTAGCCACGATTATTGGCGCTCGCCCTCAGTTTATTAAAAGTGCTCCAGTGAGTGCTGCTTTTCAAAAAGTTGGAATTAAGGAGTTCACTATTCATACTGGCCAGCATTATGATTCCAACATGAGCGCAGTATTTTTTGATGAAATGAATTTACCTCAACCCAATTATCGACTCAACTGCGGTGGCATAGGTCATAGCGAAATGATTGGGAATATGTTGCTCCAATTAACCCCAATTTTAAACGATGAAATGCCAGATTATGTTTTAGTGTATGGTGATACAAATAGTACGTTAGCGGGGGCATTGGCAGCAAATAAACTTCAAATACCTCTCATACATGTTGAGGCAGGATTACGTTCTTATAATCTTGATATGCCTGAAGAAATGAATCGTATTTTGACAGATCGCATGTCATCTATTCTTTTTACGCCTAGTTCTCAAGCGGTTAAAAATTTGCACAGGGAAGGGTTTGAGAATTACAATTGTAAAATAATAGATATAGGTGATGTCATGTTTGATGCGCTTTTGCAATTTCAGTCAAGTGCTCATTGGATACCAGATATGGGAACGGAGGAGTTCTTTGATAATGATTTTGGTTTGGTTACTCTGCATAGATTTGAAAATATAAATGACAGGCAAAGATTAGCTCAATTGGTTCATGAACTCAACGACGTTCACAAGGATTATCTTCCATTATGGATGCCCTTACATCCGGCAACAAGCAACAAACTCGAGGAATTTGATTTGGAATTAAATATCTATACCGCTCCCCCTGTAGGTTATTTACAAATGCTTTGGCTTTTGAAAAAATGTAAAATTGTCTTAACAGACAGCGGTGGTCTTCAGAAAGAAGCTTATTTCAGTAATAAACCATGTATTACGCTCAGAGAAGAAACAGAGTGGGTGGAGCTCTTAGAAAGTGGTTGTAATAAACTGCATCATATTGGCAAGACTAACCTTAATCTGCTGCTCACAGAAATGTTAAGTATTAGTTTTGATTTTTCTTGGACCGGATATGGCAAGGGAAATGCTGCGGAAAAAATAGCGCAGCAATTGGGCCGATTGTAATCAGAATTGCTCTACAAATTCTCGGACATCCTGTATACATTCACTATTAAGATGATGTGCCATCGGGTATGATTTGAATGTGAAATGATTTCCTTTCATCAACTCTGAACCGCTTTTTGCCCAATCAAAAGGAATGACTTCATCCATTGTGCCGTGCGTTTGAAGAACGGGAATGTCAAATTCCCAAATTTTGTGCCTCCATTCAGGTAGCATATAACCGCTCATTAAAACATAACCATCAGCATTATAGGCATTTTTTAGCATTGCTAGACTTAAAATAGCACCTTGTGAGAAGCCGCCAATAATCAATTTACCTTTCAGGTTATTTGAATCTATCCAAGACGAGAGCGTATTTTGAACCTCATTAGTAACTCTATCAACCTCTTCAGAATCAATGATTTTAGAACCGTTATTCCAATTAATGTCATACCATGCAAAAGACTCATGACTTAGAACTTTTGGTGCCTGTAGACAAATGATATTTACAGGAGGTAAATAAGGTTTTAAACTGAACAAGTCCTGCATGTTAGACCCATAGCCGTGCAGCAATACCAGTGCTGGAACATCTGTACTTTCTATATGATTGATATAATCCAACATTAGTCTATGATATCCCAAGTATGGTCGGCTAACAAGAGAACTTTATTCATGAATTCGTAGGGACATTTTCTCCACTCAGATGGGGCAATCATACTTAGTACAGTGGAGCCATCATTACGCCGATATAAGAAATAGTTGTGATTGATCTCTGGTTTAAAACCCATATCGGCATTGTAGATATGTGCGCTCAAATCCTTACGTGCCTGAATCTTATTGGCCTGTGAAGCTAATAATTCAATTTGCTGCTTGATTTGATCAAGCTGCATGTCGGTTTGCATTTCCATGGCATTGACGTCTAACGATTTATTTTTTAGAGTCTCTACTGCCTTAAATGCCGGAGCACTTACAGAAGAACCATAGGGAAGGAGGTTGGCATCTTCTGCTATTTTATCTGGATCAATTGGATTAAAAGTGCGCTTTCCTTTTGCCATGAGTTAAAAGTATATCAATCCTTCTTGTTTATTACCTAATGATTGGGCTTTATTATTTGAATACCGCTCAGTAGCATAAAGGGCTAATAGGGAATCAAATTGATGCCAATTATCTATGTTAAGGTTGCTCAAATCCCATTCTACTGCTCTCGATAATAATTGAACAGCTGAAGGTAAGTATGCAACTTCCTTCTTATAACGTTTTGTATCCAGTAAGAGTTCTTGCGATACTAACTTAGGATATACTTCAATTACTTTGGTTCCCCATTCGCCTTCAAACCAAGATGCTATTTCAATTGCACGAGCTGTGAGTCCACCCAGAAACATGGGACTCATTGCCTTAGCTTCAAGATCTGCTTGTCTAAAATGGTAGTTTGTAAAACCTTTTAATTCCCTTAGTACTCCAGGTATGGATAGTGGTGCATCTATACCAATATATTGAGGCTTAAATTTTCCCATAAAATCCTTCAAGCTTTCATCGGCATTTTGATTTTTTTGGGCTTGAAACAAGTGAACCTTGTTGTTTTTTAAAACAGAAGCACAAGTAAACCCTGATGTTTTACTGCCGTAATCTATTCCAGCAATTAATCGTTCCATCTACCAAAGATTTCTTCTACTTGTTTGATTCGGTGATTAAAAATTTCATTTAGCTTCTTTTCAACAATGAGTGGATGAATCATCTTGCCGATTGCCCCTAACGGCAATTGATAATTTACCCTGTCTAACATTTCTACGCCACCATTAATCTCTTTAAAATGATGTTCGTGATGCCATATTCTATATGGACCTACGCGCTGCTCATCCACAAAATAGTGAGGCCTTTTTACGTGAGTAATTTCCGTAGTCCAATTCATTCGAATACCCAATAATGGGGTCACTTTATAATGAATGAACAATCCTGAATACATTTGATCTGGAACCTCAGAAAGAATTTGAAATCCCATTTCAGTGGGGGTGATTTTGGAAAGATTACTCGGGTTTTGAAAGAATTGCCAAGCCTCTTCAAGCGAAATAGGTATTCTTTGTGTGCGCTCTAAAGTGTACATATAGTCTTTTATATGCACTCCTAACATTTTGGTAAAACCTAGGTTCAACCAATTTGAGATAATCTACGGTTAGATTTTTTTCATTTGCTGCTTGATGTACTTGGTTTGCTCTGCAAGTACGCCTTTGGAATCTAATCGTTTGACATCTGTTAGTAGAATTTGTGCTTCTTTTTTACGTCGCTTTGACAATGCGATTCCAGCAAGATTTAATTTTGCCAGTGCCTTGTCTTGATCCATTCTAAGACCTGTATTGAGTGCTTTTTTTAGTAAAGTCTCAGCCTTACCAACTTTGCGTTGAGATTCAATCATTCCCATAAGAAGATAATAGTAAGCCAATTGAGTCTTAATCAAACTCTTCTCAGGGTTCTTAATTCCTAGTAGAACTTTTTCTGCCTTGTCTAAATTTTGTTTCCGCATGTGATAGAGCGACCATAATATGCGTTCATTTCTGAAGTATGAAAAAAGAACTAATGTCGTAGGAAACAATAATGCGATTCCATTTCCAATTTCACCATCGATAAAATTGTAAATCGACCAAACAAACAGGCCAAGCGACAAAGCGATTCTAATGATTTTACTAAACATGTGACTATTTTTGAATCACGCAAAGAAACAAAGAAATGAATAGAGTTAATTGGAAATTGGCGACACTTGAAGAAAAACAAAAACTTTACAGTCAATTACTCAAAGAGCTTTCGCCGAATAAGCGTCGATTATTTGACACAAAAATCAAGACACGAACTAGACATTTCTCCCTTGCTCTTGAAGACATGATGAAATCACAGAATGCTTCTGCACTTATGCGAACGGCCGATGCCTTTGGAATACAGCGTATAGATATTTATGATAAGAATGAGCGATTTAATGTGAGTTCAGGTATTAGCAAAGGGGTAGAGAAATGGCTTGATTCAAATTTCTTTAATACATATAATGAGGGCGGAGTAGCTGAATGGGTGTCTAGTTTGAAAGCGACCGGTCGCAAATTATATGTTACCGCAATAGATAAAAATGCAGTACCGTTGTCACAAATTGACCCTACTATACCCGCAACCATATGTTTTGGGAATGAGCAAGATGGGGCCTCCGAGGAACTCATAAGTTTAGCAGACAAAACCATTTACATACCAATGAAAGGCTTTGTGGAGAGCTTTAATGTAAGTGTAAGTTGCGGCATAGTTCTTCATCACCTTACGCTGGGTATGGAGGAGGCAGGTATTTCCTGGGGATTGGACGCGGAGGATGCCTTAAACACGAAAATCAATTGGGCGTTAAGATCGATTCCAAACCCACAACGTTTTATTCAATCCAAGTAGTAAAAAAACTTGCCTTTTTCCTGATTCCAATTCAATACCTTCCATCTGATTAATCGCGCAATCGTTTCCACAGTGGTCCATCTCCATACTCCCATTACCTTGGATGCTTTACTAACACTTACATTGGGATATACTTTTAGATAGTCAATAAGCTTTCGTTCATTATCGCTGAATTCTACAGGACGCTTACTGATACTTGCTTGTTCTTGTCGCCATATTTCAATTAAAACTGCATTTGCTACAAAGTTTTCATCTACATCGCGATAATATGCCACCATTCCCTCTCTTTCTTCAACCATATATGGTTTCTTTTTCCCCTCTGGTACCGATATTTCCCAAATCACTTTACCTGTAATATGATGCGCCTCTACTGAAACGTCTATTGGAGGATTTAAAAAAAGTTCTGAAGCACTCTCAATCATGTAGATATCATCTTCATCCTTTACGCCTGCAATTTGCCCGTTGTCTTTTACGCCAATAAGAATTCTTCCGCCATTACAATTAGAAAAAGCACTCAGGGTCCGCGCTATCTTACGACTATCAGAGATTTTATACTTGAAGTCCTGTTGATCGTGTTCGCCCTCTTTTATGAGTTGCTCTAGGCTGTTGCGTGATAAATTCTTATCGTAATCTTTATTTAACCGCATAAATTATTTATAATTTCATAACATGTTTACCCAAGTCAACTACCAAGACCCTACCTTCTTTGAAGAAGAAAACATCTTAATGATGCATAGAAGAGAGGCGGAGATATCATTTGACAAAATTATATTCTTAGTAAACATGAATCAATCTGATTCAATTGAGAATAACCAGCAAGTGGATCAACTGTTGAATTTTAAACGTCAAGCTTTTGATAAAAAGGTTGTTCAAAATGGATTGATATCTTATTTGTCCGAAGTAGGAGCATGGTCCAAGACGATATTAGATTTACTTGAAAAGAAACAATATGAATTGGGGCTTACGGACGATTCAATTTTTGAATTAAATCAAGAAAAGGTCAGGATATACTTAAACTTCATTGTGGAGAGTCATCATAAGATTAGAGAACTTACTGAAGCTTACCAAGCTGATTTAAAATTCTTAATGAATTGATTATTTGGTCACGTATATAACGTCAACTAAAGCCTGAACGTCACTATTTCTGCCAAACCATTTAGTCTTAAACTCTTCGGAATAAATTCTAATGTTTGCGATGGTTACACTATCGCCATATGCTTTTTTGGCTTCGTACATCATTTTCTCGTACGAAATTAAGCCGTCATGAAGCACGACTTCTCTAGTTTGCTCTGCTGCTTTAATGGTGTCACTGTAAATAACATCTGGATAGACAGTTATTGTGCCTAAGTAGGTCCATGAGCTTCCATACATTGAATTTGCAGTATCGTAAATGGATCGATTTGGACTTGCGCAAGAAGCCATGAAAATCAAGGAGGAAAGAATAAATATAGGTTTCATCAATGGGCGAGTTCTTTAGTTAAAGCTAAAAAAAGCAACCCAACGGGTTGCTTTTTAATTTTTAGAGAGACTTGATACGCGCTTCTAATGCTCTGCGACTTATCATTATTCCACGCATCTTACAAAACTCATAAATACGTTCAAGGTCACCTTTAAAATGTTTAATGGCTTGGTTAATACTACAAATAGGTTTCATAACAAACTATTTTAATTAACACGCTTTTAAATTACTTCAACAATTACTTATAATTAAAAGTTCTTGCGTTTTAGTTATGAACATTTAATTGTAATAAGTTCTGATTCTCACTTAAAATAGAAACGTTTTTGACAATGGGTTCAATGAGATTTCTGAATGGATTGGTCCAACTAAATCATGCGCTGGTTCATATATGATACATTTAACCTAAAATAATTCTATAATTATTGCAAATCGTGTCTCTTAATATTCAATATAGAGATTCTGAAGGAGGTTTGTTAAACAGTTCGCTTGCATCTTAGACCCGTTAATTGATAAATACCAGAACGAATGAAAATCAAATTTTTAACATTGTTACTATTGTTCTCAATAGTCAGTTCAGCTCAAAGTGTACCATCTGTTGCCGTGTTAGATTTTGATACTCGCGGATACAATGAAGTTGAGCGTTATCAAATTATCCAGAAATTATCCTTAGAAATGATAAATATGGATGGATATGAGGTTATGGATAACTACGATATCGAATATATATCCAATCGTGATGAAATAGATTTCACCGGTTGCTTTTCTAGAATATGTCTAAAAGAGCTAGGTGAAAAGTTGGATGTGAATTTCATACTTACTGGTTCAATGAATTTGTTGGGTGAAAAAGTGAGTACAACCGTTCGACTTTTTGATGTAAACAAAGGTTCTTTTATAAACAGTGCGAATAGGAATTATGTAGATGTTCCTAAAAATGATTTATTAATGGCTGAACTTACATTAAATGATATGATGGGCATTGAGAACGATCCTGAACTAGTTCGAAGAGTGACCATAGCAAATGATTACGAGAATATTTTGAACAATCCATTTGATCGAACCATAGTTGCAGAAGGTCCTCGAATGGGGTTTGGATTTGTAACAGGTAACAACGCAAAGATTCTAGCTAGAGAGGTGGATTCAGGAGGTTTTAATATGGGAATACCATTAATGTCGCAATTTGGCTATCAATTTGAAAAGGCCTACATAACCACGGGAAATTGGCAGGCCTTAGCTGAAATCATACCCTTAATTAGTGGTTTGGAATCGAATCGATTTGTACCCAATCTAACCATATTGAATGGTTTAAGAAACAATAATTCAGGTTTGGAATTTGCTTTTGGTCCAACTATAGATGTTAGCAGAACTATGGATGGTCAGCTGGATTCAAGGGGAGTAGCAACCATAAGTACCGCACTGGTGTTTTCTGTAGGAAAGACCATTAAAAGTGGTGAAATGAACTTCCCAATAAACGCCTATCTCATACCTCCAAAGGATGGTAGTTCATACCGTTTTGGATTATCAATGGGTTGGAATGCCGCTGGAAAAAAGAGGCTATTTGATTAGAAACAACAACAATTTTAGTATTAACCCGCTCTGAAGATTCAGTGCGGGTTTTTTCGTTCTACATTTGAACCATGTTAAGATTCAAAAGTTTCGTGCTCTTCGTTGGGCTCCTACTGATGCCAATGGCTTTGTCAGGTCAACATGATACTTCTACCATGCTCAATCCGGTGACTGTGGTTTACAATGAAGATCCCGCTGTGGCTATAATCCGAAACGCAATTAAGTCCTACAAACAATACGCCAAGGTTCGGCCAGATAATATAAAGTTTTATGCGGCGCAAAAAGTAGGGGGTAGAGAATTATCCTTTGAGCAGGTAGCAACGGTTTATTTTTCTAATTCATCCACATATCAGGAAATAGAAGCATTCAAAGATTATAAGGAGAGAAGGGCTGATTTTGGAAATTCAGCTGAAGTTTCTGCGCAATTCAATTTGAATTCTGATTTTGATTTTAATGAAAAAATACCCAGAGGAACATTTAATGAATTTCCGCTTTCAAAATGGGAAAATTCCCATTGGACTCCACTAGAAAGAACAGATAATAACCTTCTTAGCGCGGAATCAATACCAGGGTTGTTCGCTGCAGGATCTCTTTATAGAACTGCATTTAAACTACAAAGTGAGCGGCAAGGTGAAATGGGGCATTCGTATACTATTTTCTTTGAGCCAAAAATGGGTAAGGGCTGGAGAGGAAGTATGATTTTAACCGGTAGAAACTATCGTATAGTTTCAATAGAAGCTGAATATGAATCCATTAGAATTGCACAGGACTTTAACTTAAACGGACCTTTCTATGTTAGTAAACTCCAGTTGGAATTTGGAGATAATCTGTATACCCAAGAGGTTCTTGCCTTAAATACGGCACAACGTCCCAAAAAGAAGCGTCCAATGTTAGTCGCATTCATCCCGGAAAATGTTGAATCTGATCCAAACTATTGGCAGCAGTATAGACCCAAAGATGATATTATTGACGCATGGACTAGAAAACAGGACAGTTTGATTCGTTATTTGAATTCAGATGAATACTTAGATAGTGCAGATGCTGAATACAACAAGTTCCATTGGTATGAACCATTATTCACAGGTATCGGATACAGAAAAAGAAGTAAGGGTACTTCTTTTTACTACAGTCCGCTTATTGGTCAGTGGAATTTTGTTGGAATAGGCGGGACACGTTGGGTTCCAGCGTTTAGAACAACAAAGAGATTTTCCAATTATCAAAGTCTTAGTTCTTCTTTAGCGGCAAATTATGGTTTTCTTAATAATGATTTGAAGGGAGCTCTTGCTCTTGATTTTGTTTACGCACCGTTACACAATGGCTCAATTTCATTGAATCTCGGAGACATCTATGATCCTATCACTCAAAGTGTAGATTTAGCAGGGGTTTTTGCACGATCTAATTTTGTTCGTAAGAAAACGTTCGAAATGTACCATAGGTATGAATGGTTCAATGGTTTTTACACTAGGTTGGGCATAGAGTATAGCAATAGAGAGAGCATAGAGGGTCTGCAATTCGCACAGTGGTCAAATGATTTATTCGGAACAAGGAATGAGCCTACTCCATTTGATGCGTATACGGTGGCCCAATTAGGTATAGAAATTTTAATTCGACCTTTTCAGCGGTACTATTTGAAGGGTAGACAAAAAATTCCTCTGTCAAGTAAATGGCCGGATTTCCGATTGATATTCAAACAAGGCATTCCCTCATTTTTAGGTAGCGACGTTCGGTATTCTAAATATGAATTTGTGGTGGATGATATGTTAAGGTTTGGTCAGCTAGGTGAATCCTTTTATAGATTTAGTTCTGGCGGATTTTTGAATGATCCAACATCCGTTAGATTTATAGAGTATAAATGGTTTAGAGGCGGTGATTTCTACTTGTTTACGCATCCGCTATATACGTACCAGTCGCTTCCTTTCACATTTGCATCACCAAGTGTGTATTTTACGGGATCACTAATCCATCATTTTGATGGTTTTATACTCGGCAAAATACCCTTGGTTAAAAGACTTTCTTTAGGATCTTCAGTTGGCGCATCATTCCTGTCTGTTCCTGTAGAAGACTTTCATCATTTAGAGTCTTATGTTGGGTTAGATAGGAAAGTCAAGCTGTGGGATACCCCAATGCGCTTTGGTATTCATTATCTATTCCAACCTACTGATGCTGCGGGAGGATTTAGATGGAAGATTAGCATGGATGTGAAGGATACATTTACGGACCGTTGGAATTATTAAATTCATTTATGAGACATTTTAGTAGCTGTTTAATGTTTCAGTACTCTTATTGCCCTCATATGTTTCGCTAGTCGATATGATAGAAGTGGAGTATTAACTACTTTTAAACCATCTTTATCACATGAGAAAAGTAAGAGCCATTTTAAGAATCCTTTGCGTATTTGTCATTTTAATTGGCGGAATAGGTTTTTTGGTGATTAGTGCTCCCTTTTCTAGCCGTCGAGTTTCGCATAAAATATACATGAGCTTTAAAGGATTATTACTGCGGGTTGTTGGTATAAAAGTTCATGGTGAAAAGTTTAAAACTATTGGCCCAGGTTTGATAATAGCTAATCATAGATCTTATCTGGATGTTCTTTTTATTCCAACTAATAATTTCTTCACTATAGTTGGAAAAGTCGAAGTACGTTCTTGGCCATTAATTGGATGGGCGGGAAGAGCCTTAGGTGTGATTTGGGTAAAGAGAGAAAGTAAGTCGAGTCGTTCTCAAACTAAACAGACCATTACTGAAGCTGTAAAAAACGGCAATACAGTGGTGTTATTTCCTGAGGGCACCTCTTGGGAAGGTCCTCTTTTAATGCCTGTGCGACCAGGTATGTTTCATGAGGCTGCGAGTCATGGTTTTAAATTATATCAATGGAGTTTACACTTTGATAATGCAAAAACCGGTTACCCTCCAGGAATATCCTTTGGAAAGCACCTATGGGAAATTTGTCAATTAAAACGCGTAAATGCGTACGTAGAAGTTAGGCAAGTACCTTTGCAGGGTAAAGACGGAATCGCCCTATGTAATGATGCGATTCAATGGTGGAATAAAAGTCTTAGCGGTCTAAATGAAAAATTCCCTGCAGATGACATTGGGTTTTGGCCAGATAATAGAAAACCCGGCGCTGCAATTTATTCTAATGTTGCCAAAGCGAAGGGATAAGCAAACCTATCCATATAGGCACCAACTCCCTTGCCTCCTTTGACTGAAATACTAATCCTTTGCTTTTTTGGTATACTATCGCTTATTCGCTGCGTAAAGCTTATCACACCCACTTTCAGCAATTGATCCGCAGAGTCTAAAATGAGCGTTTGTACAGCTGCGCTGTTGAATCCTTCTATATTTAAAAGTTCGTTAAGTCTTTTTGGCGTTGCAATAACGACATCTGCACCAAAGTAGATATTTTCTTTTTGTTCTAAAATTTTAGGTCCTTGATAAGCCGTCCATACGCGCAAATTTGTATGTTTCCCTAAAAGGTTGAAAAGATGTAAATAAAAATCAGCTATTTCAGAATCCGGAACTAGGATTAGACATCGAGCCACATCTTCATAACTTGATTTCAAAGTATGTATGGTAGACGCAACTATAGCAGGTCGAGAATCTTCTAGGTTATTTAATTGCAACCAATGGTTTTGACCACTTTTATATGCACTAGTTATCTTGATTTGAGCCGTATTGAAAGGAAGCAAATCCATAGACTCTAACAGGTCTAAGACTTCTTGTTGTAATTTCAATTTTGGCATTTGCTCATCTTTTGTGCAAAACTAAGGGCTGTTTAACAAATAGGAGGTAAAAAATCCTTGAAGTTGTACTTTTAGCAACAATCACATAGAATACGAAATGAAGCTTTACTCTACACTGTCTATTTTACTGATTTCTATTGGGCTAACCGCCCAAAAATTGCACAAAATTGAGCCGCCTAGTTGGTGGAAGGGAATGAAATTAGATACGGTTGAATTCATGGTCTACGGTTCAGACATACATGAATTAGAAGCTCAATCAAAGACACTACATGTCATCAAATCTGAATCTCTTTCAAGTCCCAATTATCTATTTGTAACTGTACATATTCCATCGGATGCTTTAGAAGGTCATCACAAAATGACATTTACCAATACAAAAGGTAAAAGAGTGGGCTCATTATTGGTAGAAATTCAAGAGCGTAAACCTCAAAGTTCAGAGCGCAAGGGATTCTCTTCAAAGGATAATATTTATCTACTCATGCCAGATAGATTTTGCAACGGAAATACGGCAAATGACAATTTGAAAGGCATGCTTGAAACTTCAAATCGTTCACTCAAAGGAGGTAGGCATGGAGGTGATTTAGAAGGTGTTGAAAAGCACTTGGACTATATAAAGGAAATCGGAATGACGGCAATTTGGTTAAACCCGGTTTTAGAGAATAATATGCCAGACTACAGTTACCACGGATACGCCATGACTGACTTGTATAATGTTGATTCACGACACGGCTCTAACGAAGAGTATCAGCAATTATGTGCTACAGCAGCACAAATGGGAATAGGAGTAATCATGGATCAGGTAGCAAATCATATTGGTAGCCATCACCCATGGATGAAAGATTTGCCAAGTGAAGATTGGGTGAATCAGTGGGAAGAATTTACACAAACCAATCATATGAAAGTGAGCCGGTTTGATCCGCATTCTGCAGCGATTGATCAAAGAGTTTTTCACGACGGATGGTTTGTTTCTACCATGCCAGACTTGAATCAGCGTCAACCTAAATTAGCGAGATACCTCATTCAAAATTCTATATGGTGGATTGAATATGCGGACTTATATGGTATTAGAATGGATACCTGGTCGTATCCTGACAAAGAATTTCTAGCAGAATGGACCAAAGGAATTCTTGAGGAATATCCAAATTTTAATATTGTGGGAGAGGAATGGGTGAGTGACCCTTCTTTAATAAGTTATTGGCAGAGTAATGCTATTCGTGGTGATGGTTATAAGAGCTATTTACCAAGTATCATGGATTTTCCACTTCAGTCTGCAATCACAGAAGGGTTAAAGGGAGAAACGGCTTGGAGAAGCAGTATGGCAAAGATTTACGAGAGTTTAGCTAATGACTATATGTATGGTGAACTAAATAATATTATGATTTTTCCGGATAACCATGACATGAGCCGCATTTATACTCAATTGGATGAGGATTTTGACCTTTGGAAAATGGCCATGAGCATTTATTTCACAATGCGTGGAACACTTCAGATATTTTATGGAACGGAAATATTAATGTCTAATGGAGAGTCATCGGATCATGGTATAATCCGTTCTGATTTTCCTGGAGGGTGGTCCGGTGATAATGTGAACGCCTTTACCGGAAATGGATTGAGTACCCAACAACTTGAGGGGTTAGAGTGGTTTAAAAAACTGGCACATCTGCGCAAGAATAGCTTGGCTTTGAATTCGGGTGAATTGCTTCATTATATTCCATTAAATGAGGTATACGTATACTTTAGATCATTTGAGCAAGAAAGAATAATGGTAGTTGCAAACCGAAATAGTAGCGGAAAGAGTATAGAATTGGACCGGTTTAGTGAAGGATTACAAGAATCAAAATTTGCAGAAAATTTACTTACCGGAGAACGCATCGAGCTAAGCAATGGTAAGTTGGAGGTTGGTCCACTAGAAACGCTCATACTATCATTGAGTAAATGAGGTACTTCATTGTTTTATTAGCTCTTTCATTAGTCTCTTGTGCTATTCCTGCAGAAGAACAAGACAGTGCTATTCACCATCCTCGAACGGATACTTTAAGTATCATAAAAACTGGGATGCTCCTTAGAGCTCAATTGCCAAGTACATATATCTCAAATAGGCCTCTAGACATTTGGTTGCCTTCTACATATCATGAAGGAAAGCGGCATAATGTTCTATACATGTATGACGGTCAAATGCTCTTTGATTCAAAAAGTACATGGAACGGT
Organism: Cryomorphaceae bacterium; assembly: GCA_038139395.1. Taxonomy (GTDB): domain Bacteria; phylum Bacteroidota; class Bacteroidia; order Flavobacteriales; family Schleiferiaceae; genus UBA10364. The sequence goes on along the minus strand of JAYOSU010000019.1, from coordinate 21,237 downwards.
CAAGAATGGCGTGTAGATGAAATAGTAGACAGCCTTATTGACCAACAGCAAATGATGCCCACAATTGTTGTTGGTTTGCATAACGGTGGGAATCGTAGAAGTTTTGAATATTTTCCTCAACGGCCAGCGGCGAATTTGACCGCTGCATTTGCAGACTCGTTATTTACGAACATAGCGAACGCACATGAATTGGATTCAACATTTACAGTAAATAGTGATAATTACCTCAAGTATCTGGTAGAGGAGGTGAAACCATATATAGATAGAAGTTTTCGTGTTAATAATTCAAGAGTACATACAGCAATCATGGGCAGTTCTATGGGAGGATTAATGAGCATGTATGCGATAGGTGAATATCCGGAGATTTTCGGTACAGCCTTATGTTTGAGTACGCATTGGCCTGGAGGCTTTTCACAAAATGAACAGATTCCACAAGTATTTGCAACTTATTTAAAAGAGCATATCACACCAGATAGAGTGGGCAAGATATATTTTGATTACGGAACAAAAACCTTAGATTCCATGTACGGACCAATCCAAAAAAGCATGGATGAAGTTCTTACAGACAATCTTTTTACCTTCAATGAGAACTGGATTACTCTTGAGTTTGAGGGGGCAGCGCATGACGAGCAAAGTTGGGCGAACCGACTCCACCTTCCATTAATCTATGCCTTTGGCCGTAATAGCGATTAGTTTAGAAGTTGTCTATGGCTTCATTTAATGTGGAAGAGGGTCTCATGACAGATTCAGACATAGAATCATCCATATAATAGTATCCTCCTATACTAGCTGTTTTACCCTGAACACTGATTAACTCTTCAACAATTTTTGTTTCGTTAGAACTAAGTTTTTCGGCAAGTGGTTTGAAGATTTCACTGAGTTCCTCATTGCTTTTTTGAGAAGCTAATTCCTGCGCCCAATATAAAGCCAAATAAAAATGTGAACCTCTATTGTCAATTCCGCCTAACCGTCGAGTTGGACTCTTATCATTGTCTAGAAACTTCGAAGTGGCCTCGTCTAATGTGCTTGAAAGAATTGCAGCTTTTTCATTGCCATCTTTTTCCGCAAAATGCTCTAAACTCACGCCAAGAGCCAGAAATTCCCCCAGAGAGTCCCAACGCAGGTAATTTTCAGAAGTCAATTGTTGTACATGTTTAGGTGCTGATCCACCTGCTCCCGTTTCAAAGAGACCACCGCCGTTCATAAGAGGAACAATGCTTAGCATTTTAGCTGATGTGCCTACTTCTAGAATTGGAAATAAATCAGTCAAATAATCCCGAAGAACATTACCGGTAACTGAAATAGTGTCTTCTCCTTGAACAATTCTTTCTAAGCTAAATGTTGTAGCCTTTTCCGGTGACATTATGAAAACATCCAATCCCAATACATCGTATTCCGGGAGATAGGCTTCAACCTTTTTGATGAGCTGAACATCATGAGCTCTGTGTTCATCTAGCCAGAATACCGCTGGTGTTTTGGTTGCTCTCGCCCTGCGAACGGCTAAACCAACCCAATCCTTAATGGGAGCGTCCTTCACTTGACACATTCGGAATATATCATCGGCCTCCACATCTTGGGAAAGTAAGACCACGCCTTCTGAAACTATATCAACTTTACCAGCTTCTTTCATCTGGAAGGTTTTATCATGTGAGCCGTATTCTTCCGCTTTCTGAGCCATCAAGCCAACGTTACTTACGCTTCCCATCGTGGTTGGATCTAAAGCGCCGTTTTCTTTACAAAAATCAATAGTAGCTTGGTATATGTTTGAATAGCAACGATCAGGTATTACAGCTTTTGCGTCCCTTGGAGACCCGCTTGCATCCCACATTTGGCCTGAAGTGCGTATCATTGCTGGCATGGATGCATCAATTATCACATCAGATGGAACATGAAGATTGGTAATTCCACGCTCACTATTGACCATAGCTAAGTCCGGGCCGTCATTTATTGCTTCTTGCAGTGCGGCTTCTATCTGATTGCGAGTTTCTTCATTTAAATGCTGAATCTTGGCAAAAACGTCACCTAGACCATTTTTTACATCAATATCAATCCCTGCGAATTCATCAGCAAATTTTTCAAAAACCTTGGCGAAGAAGACTTCAACACACGCGCCAAAAATAATAGGATCACTGACCTTCATCATGGTGGCCTTCATGTGTAGGGAGAATAAAACCCCTTGCTCCTTAGCCTCTTTAATTTGCTCAGTAAAGAAAGACTTCAATGCTTTCATGCTTAACCTTGAAGAGTCAATGATTTCTCCAGCTTCTAAATCAATCCCTCCTTTTAAAATAGTCTGTTTACCGTGGGCATTGGTATGTATAATATCTGCCTTTGTGGCTTTATCTATTGTGATGCTTACTTCAGATCCATAGAAATCACCATGGGTCATACTACTTACATGCGCTTTACTATTATTTGACCAGGAACCCATGGTATGAGGGTGTTTACGCGCATAATTCTTTACCGCTTTAGGTGCGCGACGATCGCTATTCCCTTCGCGAAGTACAGGATTTACAGCAGATCCTTTGATTTTGTCATATCTTAACTTAATGGCTTTTTCCTCCTTGTTTTTTGGATTCTCAGGGTAATTTGGAAGAGCGAAACCGGCTTGTTGTAGTTCTTTTATGGCTGCTTTCAACTGCGGAATTGAGGCGCTAATGTTAGGAAGCTTAATTATATTGGCCTCCGGAGTTTTGGCTAATTCTCCCAATTCACTAAGCGCGTCCGCTATACGCTGATGTTCTTCTAAAAAATCAGGAAAATTAGCTAGAATGCGTCCTGCCAATGAAATGTCTCTAGTTTCAACTTCTATACCAGCCTTAGATGTAAATGCCTTGATTATTGGTAAAAAACTGTGTGTAGCAAGCGCTGGGGCTTCATCTGTTTTGGTGTACAGAATTTTAGACATAAAATGGTGTTTTAGAGTGTTTCGCTTAAAGCGGATGCAAATATACTACGCATTTTGGCAAGAGAAATAGTCTCTATCTAAACTTAGATACCTTTTCGGCATTTGATAGCCGACTATCTCCTACATGATATTGAACGTTAACTAAAAACTCTTCACAAAACTCTTGAGATAGGAGTTCTTCAATTATTTTTAGAACTGCGGAATTTTCTCCCTCTATACTTGTTCCAAAAGGACCTACCTCATGTTCTAATCCGGAATTTTTTATGCATTCTATTGCTATGTCAATTATTGACATAGGTTCTTTGGATTTTAAGGGTATAAATTGAATGTATGCGCTTAAGGACATTAAAAGTGGTATTTACGAACTTTTATCGTTCGAATAATGGTGTACAGCAAAAAACCTAGAGGACCGGCTAAGAATGTAAAAAGGAACATAGGGCGAATTATCCACAGGTTTAATTTGTTTTTTTCAGCATCCTTACTGATATATAAGCCGGCGAGCAAATCAAAGGCCAAATAATGAATCCAGCCCAATAAAACGGCTTCCTTATTGGAGAATAAGGAAACAAGCCCTGAAAGCGTGTAAAATGATTGAAAGGATTCGAGGTCAAAATAACAAATAAAGAATCCGGTATATAATAGAGAAAAACAAGTCACGACGCCTCCGTATAAGATTTGTCTAATTCTAGAACTGTAGGGATAAATAAAAAGTAAAGACCAGCTTATAAAGGCTATGGAACTTGCAAAAATAAAAATCTGATCTACATTCATTTTTTTAGGTCTTATTGATTCGTTTTACTGCTCGTTTCACACAATCGCCTTAGCTCTTTCAGTTCATGCTTTTTTAAATCACGCCAGTCACCAATTGGAAGGTCCAAGTTTATGTTCATGATGCGTACCCTTTTTAATTTCGTAACCCGATAACCAAGATGTTCGCACATGCGTCTAATTTGTCTATTCAAACCTTGCGTCAAAATAATTCGAAAGCTACGAGCACCCATTTGTTCTACGTAGCATTTGCGAGTTACCGTGTCCAATATGGGCACACCATTTCTCATTTTAGTTATGAATTCCTGACGAATAGGTCTATCCAAACTAACCACATATTCTTTTTCATGATTGTTGCGAGCACGCAATATTTTATTTACAATATCACCGTCGCTAGTCATTAAAATTAAGCCTTCAGATGGCTTGTCTAATCGTCCTATTGGAAATATGCGCTGAGGATGACCAACAAAATCAACGATGTTGTCTTTTTCTACTCTTTGGTCTGTGGTACATACGATACCGCGAGGTTTATTGAGTGCTATGTAGACATGTTTTTCTGTGCGATTTCCTACCACATTTCCGTCCACAGCTACGACATCTCCTTCCTCAACTTTTTCACCTAATTCCGGTACTTTACCGTTGATAGTAATTCGGCCTTGTTCTAGTAATTTATCCGCACCTCGTCTTGAGCAGTGACCAATTTCGCTCAGGTATTTATTAATTCTTGTTGGCATAGTAGCAAAGGTAGTGCTAAACTTGAACCCAAGTACCAATTAAGGCGCTTAGACCCATGCTAATGGTACCCCAAATTACCACTCGTGAAATAGCCTTGAATATTGAACTACCGCCAATTTTTGCGCTAATCCCACCTAATAAGGCCAAGAATGAAATACTAAAAATGTATTC
>JAYOSU010000019.1:0-16555 GCA_038139395.1 Cryomorphaceae bacterium | reverse complement strand
GGCATTTCTTGTAACTCTTTCGCTTCTCTTTCAAGATCTGCTGCTTCTATATCTGCTTGGCTACTTACGCTAACGTATTCACCAGCGGCCATGCTCAGAGCACCAGCAACAAGTCCTGCAAGGGAAGCAATGGCTATAGATTCTACTTTTCCCGTTGCGGAAGCTACTCCGACAGCAATACTACTTACGCTGAGGATTCCATCATTTGCTCCCAATACGGCAGCACGTATCCAGTTTGATCGATTTACATAATGATCTTCGAATTGATTCATTGTTTTTTGTATAAAAAATCAATTAGTTACATGATTTATTTTTAAATATTAATCCGATTTATTGCGTTTTATTCAATAAATTTGTGATTCCTTTATTAATTCAGCCGATTTCAGTTGTTTATGTCTAACCACTATTCGGACCTATCAAAGAAAAATAAGGAATATAGCGGACTTTACCACCCGTCATTCGAACACGACTCTTGTGGTATTGGATTTGTTGCCAACCTTAATGGCAATCAAGAAAGAAAGATTGTTGAAGGTGCCATCACCATGTTGGAGAACATGGAACACAGAGGGGGTCAAGGTGCTGAACCAAATTCCGGTGATGGTGCTGGAATATTGGTGCAAATTCCTCATTCTTTTTTATCTAAATCTTTACAACAGTTGGGACTTGTTTTGCCTCTAGCAGGTTCCTACGGGGTTGGTAATGCATTTTTTCCAAAAGAAAAATCGCTTCAAAGAAAGTGCATTACAGAATTGGAGAAATACATCACGAATTTTAAGCTTCGATTAATCGGCTATAGAAATATACCGGTAAATAATTCTAGTTTAGGAAAAAGTGCTAAAGACACAGAACCAGACCATATTCAATTTTTTGTATCGCCCTTAGAGGGTTTAGATCAAAATACATTGGAGAGGAAATTGGTGGTGTTGCGCAAATATGCCAATAGAACTATTCACCAGCTCTTTCCGGATACTTATGACAGTTTTTATATCAGTTCTCTAAGTAGCAAAACTCTTATCTATAAAGGGCAGCTTACAACGGCTCAACTCAAAACGTATTTCTTGGATTTACAGGATAAGGAATTCAAGAGTGCTTTAGCATTAGTTCATAGCAGATTCTCTACGAATACGACTCCAAAATGGAAACTAGCTCAACCCTTCAGGTACATTGCGCATAATGGGGAAATCAACACAATTGCTGGAAATGTGAACGGTATGAGTAGCAAGACAGCATTATTTAAAGACAGTTTATTTACAGAGCAAGAATTGGAATTAATTCACCCAATCTGTGATGTAAAACGTTCGGATAGCTCAAATTTGGATAATGTAGTAGAAATTTTAACTGCATCTGGTAGATCTCTACCGCACGCAATGATGATGCTTGTTCCGGAGGCGTATGAAAACGACGCGAATATGTCAGCGGAAAAAAAATCGTTCTATAAATACCATGCCCACTTAATGGAAGCATGGGACGGTCCTGCATCACTTTCCTTTACTGATGGAGAAATTGTAGGAGCAATATTAGATAGAAACGGCTTGAGACCTTCTCGCTACACATTGACTAAGGACGGAATGGTTGTAATGTCTTCTGAGGCGGGATCATTACCTGTAGAGCCTTCAAATGTTTTAAGAAAAGGGCGTTTAGAACCGGGCAAAATGTTTGTTGCGGATTTAAAACAAGGCAGAATCATTACAGATGAAGAGATAAAAAATCAAATCTGTAAAGCACGGCCCTACGAAAAATGGCTATTAGAGGGCGAGGTAGATATAAATACATTACCGGTAGTTTCTGAAAAGGCGAATGGTAAGAGTACGTATGAAGAACGACTTCGTTTTCATGGTTATACCAAAGAAGAAATAGAACGCGTACTGCTACCAATGTTTGTTGAAGGCAAGGAGGCCATGGGTTCCATGGGAGCAGATAACCCTTTAGCTGCACTGAGCGAACAGCCTCAGCATCTTAGTCATTACTTTCGTCAGCGCTTTGCGCAAGTGAGTAATCCACCTATAGACAGTATAAGGGAACGTTCGGTGATGTCATTGACTACCCTTTTAGGTAGAACAAGAAATGTGCTTGATGCAACTTCATTACACTGTCAAAAGATTCGATTAGATCAGCCCGTTTTGAGTAACGCAGATATCCAAAAACTGCGAAATATTTCAATAGAAGGATTTTCAGTTCATCAGATTGAAACACTCTTTTATGCCGATAATCCACAATCGGGCCTGGAAAATGCAATTAAGAGTATATGCAAAGAGGCGGATTTTGCGGTTAAGTCAGGAAATAATCTTTTAATTCTCTCTGATCGGAATGCGGATAAGAATAGAGTTGCTATACCAGCTCTACTTGCCGTAGGAGCTATTCATCATTATTTAATCAAGCAAGGGGTACGTTCAAATGTTAGTTTAATTGTTGAAAGCGGTGATACAAGAACAACGCACCATTTTGCTACGCTCTTTGGTTATGGTGCCAATGCTGTAAATCCATATATGGTTTATGATATACTACGTCATTCCGTTAAGAATAATCGCTTAGAAAAAGATTTAGATAAAGACGACTTAAGCACTTATTTTGAGTATGTTAATAATTATAAGTTAGCTATAGGAAATGGTCTACTTAAGATCTTTGCCAAGATGGGTATTTCAACCTTTGAAAGTTATCAAGGTGCACAAATATTTGAGCCTATTGGAATTAGCAATCGGGTTATAGAATCCTGTTTTAACGGTTCAGTATCGCGTATAAGTGGATTGGATTTTGAACACATTGCTAAAGAGCAGTTAGATAAATTGACTGAAGCAATATCACAAAGTCAACACCCGTTACCCTATGGCGGCGTATATCATTGGCGAATTGATGGGGAATACCATCATATGAATCCAAAAACAATTACCTCATTACAACGCGCTTGCAGAGAGGGAAGCTATAAGCATTTTAAGGCCTATAGCAATCTATTAGATGGCAATGGACGTTCTCTTCGACATCTTTTAGAATTCAAACAGAGACCTTCTATCCCTTTAGACGAAGTGGAGGAAGTTGAGTTCATTCTTAAACGATTTGCAACAGGTGCAATGTCTTTTGGTTCTATTTCTCATGAAGCTCATAGCACCCTTGCTATTGCCATGAATAGAATAGGGGCAAAGTCAAATTCTGGAGAAGGAGGTGAGGATGAAATTCGCTTTGGCGTAAAGAAAGATGGAGACAGTGAGAATAGTGCTATCAAGCAAATAGCATCAGGACGTTTTGGAGTTACCATAAATTATTTAACAAATGCAATTGAACTTCAGATAAAGATGGCTCAGGGAGCTAAACCTGGAGAGGGAGGACATCTACCCGGCCATAAGGTGGATGATTGGATTGGTCGTGTCCGTCATTCAACTCCTGGGGTAGGATTAATTTCACCACCTCCACATCATGATATTTATTCAATTGAAGATTTGGCTCAACTGATTCATGATTTAAAAAGAGCAAATCCAAAAGCTCGAGTGAGCGTGAAGCTAGTTTCGCTTGCAGGTGTAGGGACAATTGCTGCTGGTGTGGTCAAGGCTAAAGCAGATACCGTTTTGATTTCAGGTATGGATGGGGGCACAGGTGCCTCACCATTGAGCTCCATACAGCATGCAGGTGTTCCATGGGAATTGGGTCTTGCAGAGGCACATCAAACTTTGGTACAAAGCCGTTTAAGGGACCGTGTTCTGCTCCAAACCGACGGTATGATTAGAACTGGACGAGATTTAGCCATAGCTACTTTATTGGGTGCTGAAGAATGGGGTGTCGCCACTGCAGCCTTAATTGCTGAGGGTTGTATCATGATGCGCAAATGTCATTTAAATACCTGTCCTGTGGGCATTGCCACTCAAAACCCCGAGTTACGCAAGCTATTTTCGGGAAAGCCAGAACATGTGATTAATATGTTCACTTTCATGGCCATGGAGTTAAGAGAAATTATGGCTGAATTGGGCTTTCGAACTATAGAAGAGATGATAGGTCAATCATATATTCTAAAACAAAACCAGAAGGCTGGTAATTGGAAATCAAGCTTACTTGATTTGGGTCCGTTACTTCAATATTCAAGTTGGTCGAAGTCTACGAAGGGTATTCCTGCACAACCTATCCCAAACACAACTTTAGATAATCTCTTGATTGAAGCAGTTCATGCATACAAGGAAAGCCTTATCCCTGCAGAATATGTATTTGATATACTCAATACAGATCGGTCAACCGGAACATTAGCGAGTCATGAAGTAGCAAAATGGAGGGGGAGCGCAGGTTTACCAAATAAGGCATTGCAATTCAACTTCCGAGGCTCAGCCGGTCAGAGTTTCGGTGCTTTTGCTTCTAAAGGTTTGTTTTTGAATCTAATGGGTGAGAGCAATGACTACACTGGAAAAGGGTTAAGCGGTGCTCAGATTGTAATTCGAAAACCTACCAATGCAAACGTCATAGCACACGAAAATATCATTTGTGGTAATGTGGCTCTTTACGGAGCAACCTCAGGAGAGTTGTATGTTAACGGTATAGCTGGAGAACGATTTTGTGTTCGTAATTCAGGCGCTCGTGCAGTAGCGGAAGGTGTTGGAGATCATGCTTTGGAATATATGACTGGCGGGGAAGCCATTATACTCGGCAAAGTAGGCAAGAATTTTGGAGCAGGCATGAGTGGCGGTATAGGATATGTTTACGATTACGAGGGTACATTTCTATCGAAATTCAATAGCGACAGCGCAGATGTTGAAGTTCCATCCACGAGTGATTTACTGCATCTTAAGTCAAGAATACATGAGCATGTGAAGTACACAGATAGCGAACTTGGAAATCAAATCATCAGTAATTGGGAGATTGCAAAAACATCTTTTGTAAAAATATTTCCAAGAGATTACAAACGTGTCTTGGAGGCAAAAGAATCAATGGAAGCTTATGGGTAAGAGTACTGGATTTCTAGAAGTAAAAAGGCAAGAGCCTCAAATGCGCGCTCCTGAGGAAAGGGTTAAGGATTTTAAAGAACACTACCTACCGTTTGGAGATTATGCAGGTGACCAGGCGTCCCGCTGTATGGACTGTGGAGTCCCTTTTTGTAATTCGGGTTGCCCTTTGGGTAATCGAATACCAGAATTTAATGATGCTGTTTACAGAGGTAATTTTAAGGAGGCCTTTGAAGTGCTTCGTGCCACCAATAATTTCCCGGAATTTACAGGTCGTATCTGCCCTGCACCCTGTGAGTCATCTTGTGTTTTAGGTATCAATGATAGTCCCGTTACCATAGAATTCATAGAGAAGGAAATTAGCGAGCGGGCATGGAATGAAGGCTGGATTGTCCCAAAATTACCGGTATTAAGAACTGGTAAGTCCGTGGCAATAATTGGCTCTGGTCCAGCCGGAATGGCCGCAGCAGATCAATTGAATCAGTTGGGTCATCGCGTAAAAGTTTTTGAACGTGATTCCCGAGTTGGGGGGTTATTGACTTTTGGTATTCCAGATTATAAACTTGAAAAGCATGTAGTCTCACGTCGCGCGGCCATAATGGAAGAAGAAGGGGTTGTATTCCAGTGCAATACAGAGATTGGTTCGGATATAACTCTAGATGAATTAAGAGAGTCTTTTGATGCAGTATTAATAAGTATAGGCTCCAAAGAGCCTAGGGATGTGGTAATTAAAGGACGGCAATCCAAAGGAGTACACTTTGCCATGGATTTCTTACATAACAATAATCAGATAATTGCCGGGGAGAACAATGGGAATGAAGAGTTTTCTACAAAAGGCAAGAAGGTTTTAGTCCTTGGCGGTGGTGATACAGGATCTGATTGTATTGGAACTTCTATCCGTAATGGTGCTAAAGAGGTCGTACAAGTGACTATTGAAGAACAACCTCCCAAAGAACGTACAGATCAAAACCCATGGCCAGAATGGCCAAGAATATTGAAGACATCTTCATCACACCAGGAAGGATGTACAAGAATTTGGGGTCTGAATGCTACTGCCTTTAATTCCAATGAAGGCGGCGAGTTGGTAAGTGTCAGTTTTGATGAAGTTCGCGGAGAAGAGTTCAACGGCAGATGGCAATATGTACCTACTGGAAAAAAACAAACTATTTCCTGTGATATGGCAATTTTGGCAATTGGTTTTAAACATCCAGAATATAATGGACTCATAGCTGATTCAGGATTGAAAACAGATATACGTGGTAATGTTGCCGCAACAGATTTTCAAACGAATTATGAAGGTGTTTTTACGGCAGGGGACGCTCGTCGTGGACAGAGTCTTGTGGTTTGGGCAATTGCGGAGGGCAGACAGGCCGCAGAGAAAATCAATAAGTCTCTAAGCGCTTAATTGTTTTGGAATGCATAGGCATTCAAGGTAATTGCAATGCATAACCAGAATACATAAGGTGCTAAAAGCCATGTCTTTATTGGTAGATACGGCTTAGCAATAATTGCCATAGCGCCAACAACAAATACCAAACATATAATTTCAATGAGCGCAACACCCATCCAATTGAAATTAAAGAATAGGGCATTCCATAATACGTTCAATAGTAACTGAATGCTGTATATCCATAAAATAGACGCTCTTATCGGTCCTATCTGTATGGCCTTAGACATGAAGAAGCTCAAGCATAGCATAATAACTGTCCATGATGCTCCAAATACCCAGCCCGGTGGAGTCCAGGGAGCTTTATTCAAGTTAGAATACCAAATACCAGTAGGGCCTTCACCCATAAGAAAACTACCTAAGGCAAGAGCCCCAAAATTCAGTAGTAGAAAAAATAATAGACGCATCTTCAGAATTATGTGATAATATTCTTGTTAAGGTAAAGAATAAATTATCTGTAAAGGGCGAACCAAAAAGTTAACAAGATTTCTATTTTTTTCCGTTCCATTCGTCATAGAACTGGCTCAAGAAAACTTCCATGAACGCATGTCTTTCCTGCGCAATCATTTTACCAGTAGATGTGTTCATGAGATCTTTTAATAATAAAAGCTTCTCATAGAAGTGATTTAAGGTAGGAGCCTTTGACGCTTTGTATTCCTCTTTGGTCATGTTTAGGTTTGGTAAAATGGAAGGGTCATAGATGGTTCTGTTCATATATCCGCCATAGTTAAAGGTTCTCGCAATCCCAATGGCACCTAATGCATCCAAACGATCAGCATCCTGAACAATTTCCAATTCAATGCTAGAGTGGTTCTTAGCTACTTTACCACCTTTGAAACTTACGTTTCTGATTATTGCAATGATATGTTCAACAGCATCACTTGAAAGATGAGTTGAAGCTAGAAATTCTCTCGCTTTAATTGGCCCGATATCTTCATTTCCGTTATGAAATTTTGAATCCGCAATGTCATGCAACAAAGCAGCTAATTCTACTATTATCAAATCGCAGGGTTCATTTTGAGCAATCAGCTTAGCATTTTTCCATACCCGTTCAATATGAAACCAATCATGTCCGCCCTCGGCATCTTTTAGTGTATGTTGTACGTACTTAGCGCAATCTGATACAATTATATATTCACTATGATTCATTTAACCTTGCGATTTTAAGAAGAATTTACTGCGAAGAATTACATTTACAACACGATGAGGCACATATTCTTTAGGTTAAAGAATTTTTTGGAGAGCACTTACCTAGATATTCTGGGTGTAGTGTTAGTTGTTGGTGGAAGCTTTTATTTAGGCTTTCACAAAACTGAGGTAAACGGTCTTCCTATTGGTTGGTTTTCAACTATTGGTGTAGGCTTTAGTATGATGGTTACTCGTCTAGTTACCAAAAGAAAAAACATAGGGAATTTAATAGGGTTAGGTACAGCAATTAACAGCGCCTTTGTTGACTACTATTTAGGGAATGAGGCTGCTATTCTTACATATCCTATCTCATTTCTTGGGGCAGGTGTATCGTATGTCTACTGGAAACGGCGTCCAGACAGAATACCACGAAAGATTGATGGAATATTTTTTCTAAATATTGGCGCGGCATTTATCCTCGCAATTGCCCTCAACTATATTGGGTTTACCGATTTTTTAAAGGCACCAATTGATGAGAAAATGTCAAAATTTTTAGTTACTTCGGCAATCACAGGTATCACATACAGTGGCATTTTAAATACTCCTAGAATGTATGCAGATACTTGGGCTACTTGGCAGATGTATAATATTTTGAAATTGTATCAAAACATTCTTTTTGGCAATGTTGCATTTGTGTTGAAGTATATTTTCTACCTCTTTAATGCAGCGCTTGCTTGGATTGTTTGGCATGCCATTCGTAGGAGGGGAGTGGATGATTTAGTCGTTGAGTAAGCCCTTATAGACTTCAGCTACATGAAGCGCCATCTTGTCTAGATTGAATAAAATTTGTGATTTTTTATAAGCAGCTTCAGCCATTTCTTTACCTCTCTCTTGGTTGGTTTGTACTTGAATGAATGCATCGGCGAGGGCTTTTGGATTATGACGAGGCACCAATATTCCTTCCTTTTCATGTGTAATTAACTCAGCATTGGCTTCAATATCGGACACAATAATTGTCTTTTTCATTGCCATTGCTTCAATAATCCCAATCGGCAAACCTTCCCATAAAGAAACTAAGGTGAAAGCATCACAGGCACTAAGAAGTTCAGGAATGTCAGTTCTAAAACCTAAAAATGATACATGGCTAGAAATCTCCAGCTCGCGAACTAGTTCTTTTGAGGGCTCTAATAATTCACCATCTCCAGCGATTAAAAAGTGTAATCTCTGATTTTGCTTCAATGAAAGTGCAATTGCACGAATGGTATTAAACGGATCTTTTTGTTTGGTCATTCTTACGATGTATCCAATACAATAGGCCTCCTTGGGAATGCCATATTCTTCGCGTACTAAAGTGCGGTAATCTATGGTTGGATTGAATCGGGAAAAATCAACACCATTATGTATGACTACAGAGTTCTTTAAATGAATTAGTCTTTGTCCTAAATTTTCATTTGCGTAGCTAACACATATATTTTTTGAAGACCTTCGAGTCAATAGACGCTCGCTGAGTCTTCTTGATAAAGAAATCAATTTGTTTTGGTCACTATGAAAACTCCAGCCATGAACCGTGTAAACCCATGGTAAATCAAGTTGAGCAGCGCTTATAAATATATTTGAGGCCGCTCGAGTGCCGTGAGCATGTATTAAATCTGCCTTTTCTTGTTTTAAAACTGAACGTACCTTGGGGACTATGGATAAATTGAACGGTGTTGTTGTCGGAATCACGTGGTAATCAACTTTTAAAGTCCTCAGAGCATCTAACATTGGACCATCTGTAAAGCAAATAACGACACTTCGAAAAAGTTTAGGATTTAACCGCGATACCAAACTTAGTACATGGCTTTCCCCGCCACCAATTTTACCCTGACGAATGGCATGCACTATAGTTTTCCTTCTTTGGGTCATGTTTGTCTTGATTGAATGGTGGGGGAAGATATCATTAATTCCTTGTCAAAACTTCCATCCTTGAGCTTAGATGTTCCTTTCGCAGTATAGTTGAAAGACACCCAAAAAAAACCTTAAAGTGGCTTTTGAGATAATGGTGTTTTTTCTTCATATACCGTATGCTCCTTCCACTATTTAACTAAGATACCTGTCTGATTTATTATGGGAAGAACTTCGTTAAAGGCAGTATTGATGGTGTGTGGCCCAAAGATGTATTTGCGGTCTTTCATTTGACCATCTTGAAAAAAACTAATCCAGTACTCATTAAATAAACCCAAAACTTCTGTCATTAATGGCTCAATTCTAGTTACCGATTGGGCTGGTAGAACTTTAATCAGTTTTCGTAGTGAAGCGGTTTTGATTCCACCTTTGGATTCCAAATCGCTGTAACCTCGACTTTGAATGAGAATGTTTTCTAGCGGAGTTTGAGTATCATTGATGAGATAGATCCACCAAATGGTGTCCCCATTTTCCTCTGTCAATTCAACAGCAGCTACAAAAACGTTCTTTACTTCAGGTATGGCTATATCTTGTCTCATTTCCCAAAATTAATGGATTAGTAGCCAATCGCTTGACCGTCCTTTCTGCTTTCACTGGCACCGTGAAAAAATCCTGTTATGGGGTCTCGATAAATGGCCTGATAGCCACCATACACGCCTCGTGCAAAACCTACTTTATGTCCACGACTCATTAACCCACGAACAGTTTCATAGGGAATGCCACTCTCAACATGAACCTCACCCTTATCATTTGAATATCCTGATACTGGTGAAGAACCGCCACTATGATCCCATCTAGGGGCATCACCCGCTTCTTGAACATTCATCCCAAAATCAATCATATTCATGATGATTTGAGCGTGCCCTTGGGGTTGAAAGTCACCACCCATGACTCCAAAACTCAATAATGGTTCCGCATCTTTAGTTACAAACCCAGGTATTATAGTATGAAACGGTCTTTTGCCGGGAGCATAGGTATTATTCTTTCCTTCAGTCAGGGAAAAGAGCTCGCCTCTATCTTGCAGCATAAATCCTAAACCAGGCGGTACCATTCCGGAACCCATACCCCTGTAATTGCTTTGAATTAGGCTCACCATGTTACCATCTTGGTCAGCAACAGTGAGATAAATAGTTTCACCTGCGCTAATTTCTCCTGCTAAATAGGTGCTTGCAAAAGGTTTTAGCGCCTCAAAGTTTTCACGAGCGTACGCTTTACTGAGTAATTCAGCCACAGGTACTTCAGCCATATCCATGTCCGCATAATATTTTGCCCTATCCTCAAAAACCCTCTTTTTTGCTTCAATGAAATAATGCAAATGTTCTTCACCGCCCCATTGAAGACCTGAGAATTCTTTATTTTCTAAAATATTTAAAAGTTGTAATGCAGCTATTCCTTGACCATTTGGCGGCAATTCCCAAATATCATAACCTCGATAATTTATGCTGACAGGATCAACCCATTCGCTGTGGTGTTCTTCTAAATCTGCTAAAGTTAGAAACCCGCCTTGTTCTTGTATGAAGTCCGAAATGCTTTGGGCTACTATACCCTCATAGAATCCTTTTCGTCCTTTTTGCGCTATGATTCGGTATGTTTCTGCAAGCGCTGGATTTTTAAATCGTTCGCCATTTTTGGGTCGGCTTCCACCGTTTGGATTTAGGTAGGTCTCTTTAATGTTTGGATAGCCCATAGCTGAGAATCTATCAATAGACTTCATATAGTAACCAATGAGTTCCGTAACTGGAAATCCATTCTCAGCATAATCAATAGCGGGTTCAAGGATTTTTTTAAAAGGCATGGACCCAAATCGATTGTGTAGGGTGGTCCAGCCATCAACGGCTCCTGGAACCGTTACCGGAAGTGGTCCGTAGGAGGGAATCTGACTAAGACCCATAGAAAGCAGGGTGTCTAGAGTTAGTGTCTGAGGCGAACGTCCACTAGCATTTAGTCCATAAAGTTTCTTTGTTTTTGAATCCCATACTAGGGCAAATAGATCGCCTCCAATCCCGCAACCTGTTGGTTCCATTAAACCAAGAGCGGCGTTTGCTGCAATGGCAGCATCAATAGCATTACCACCTTCTTTTAAAATATCCAATCCTATTTGAGAGGCTAATGGATGCGAAGTACACACCATTCCATGTTCTGCAATGACAGGACTTCTTGTTTGAAATAGAGCACCGTTAATTCGGTCCTGACCAAGTAACGGGTTTAGGCTATAAAGCAATAGAATTGTCAATAAACAGCGCATAATATTTTTAAAGTGATTAGTGAATAAAGTGTTTTTCATTCTGTGTAAATCAGTGAATAGGATTTTATTTCTATTTATTGTTCTATTTCAATGTATTGAATTAAATTGTGGGTTAATTAAATCCAATACAAAATGCAGAAGTTATCCCTTCTAATTGGTGCTTCTTTGCTTGTATTTAGTTCTTGTAAAAAGGACCGTGTACAAGTTAATACAACCGCAAACGCCAATCCAGTAATTGCAGTCCCAATAGGCGAAGCTAATTTAACACTTGAGCACATAATAGATCCAAACGATCCTAATGACACCCTCATTTCTCAGAACAACGGGCTTTATCAAGTAGTTCTCGCTCAAGATAATGTTGTTGATCAAGCTTTGACAGACTTAATCTCTTTACCGGCTTCAAATCTTATAAATGAAACTGTAAAAATGGGAAGTGTACCCGTAGATAGTTTTGGAGTTAGTGAATCTGTAAGCTTGAATGATTTAATTGATGATCTTGGAAGTTCTGCGCAGTCAGGATTAAACGTATCTCTTGATGATATAAACGCTACTCAGGCGATTTCTTTACAGGGTGTCATAGATACTGCGGGTGGCAGTCTTCAGTCTTCATTGTCCGTAGGTGACGTCAGCACTTCTCAAAGCATAAGCCTAGATGATTTAATGACCAATGGTGGAGGTTTAGGGTCAAATTTATCTATCAGTGATTTTAGTACGAATCAAAGTGTGAGTTTAGATGATTTAATGTCTGATGGTAACAACTCATTATCGTCAAGTTTGACGATTTCAGATTTTAGCAATAATCAAAGCGTAACCTTGGATGATTTGGCATCCATTGGAGGTGGAGCAATAGCATCAAGCTTGACCATAAGCGATTTTAGTAATAATGAGACGGTTAGCTTAGATGACTTAGCCTCAAGTGCTGGCGGAACCTTGGCTTCTAGTTTAACCATAAGCGATTTCAGCAATACACAAAGTGTTACCTTAAATGACTTAGCTTCCACTGGGGGCGGTGCTTTAGCCTCTAGTTTAACCATCTCTGATTTCAGTACCAGTCAGGATATTTCTCTTGAGTCTATTTCTACAAGTATAGGAGGAAGTTTTGCGAGTGCCCTAAGCGTTTCTGACGTGTCAGAAACGCAAGATATCACTCTCGGACAGATTGCTACAGACGCAGGTTTAACGGTCATTAATAGCGCTCATGGACAAAATGGACCGTTCCCTTCCATAAACGAGTCTAATGTTGGACCATACAGTGGGGGCAGTTTAGGAAACTTTACAGATGTTACGCTTTCGGCCGGTGACCTGACGTTAACAGTTACGAATAATTGGCCGGTACCAATGAACATGGACATAGATTTAATTAATACCTCGAATAATGCGGTCATCTTTTCTTACAACTTCGTAAATATTCCGGCAAATGGAGGAACGGATTCTGAAACAAAATCATTAATAGGAGAAACCTTGCCTTCAACTTTAGGATTCTTAATGACTACTATTAGTAGTCCTGGGTCAGGGATTAATTTCGTTACTATTGATACCTCAAATGCCATTACTATGGATATAGCCACATCAGGTATGGTGGCCTCTAGCTACAATGCACCGTTTCCATCAGTTAGTCAGTCAAATGTTGGTACCTACGGATCTGGCGGTAGTTTGGGGAATTTTGATAATGCAACTTTTTCAGCAGGTGATCTAGCGCTGAATTTCACGAATAATTGGCCTGTTGCAATGAGCATGGATGTAGATATTGTTGACACGCTTAACCCAAGTGTACCAATATTATCTTATTCATTCAACAATATTCAACCCAATGGTGGGACATCTTCACAGAGTAAAAGTTTAATTGGAATTTCATTACCATCCACCATGGGATTACGCATAACTTCGGTAAATTCCAACGGTTCCGGTTCGTCCTCTGTTCCCATAGATTTACAGGACAAGATTACTTTAGGAATTAGTGGAACCAACCTGGAAGCATCGTCATTAAATGCACCGTTCCCCTCAGTCAGTCAAACAGGTTTGGGAACCTTTAGCGGAGGGAACTTAGGAAATTTCACAAATGTTACGCTTTCAAACGGCGCACTAGAGTTGTCCATTACGAATAATTGGCCAGTAGCAATGAGTATGGGTATAGACATTGTTGACACAATAACAAATGCTACTATTCTCACATATAGCTTCAATAGTATCTCATCTAATGGTGGGACCGCTTCACAAAGTCAAAGTTTAGCTGGTGTTACCTTACCCTCGTCTATGGGTTTTGCTATTACTTCTGTGAATTCTCCGGGGTCAGGTTCGAATTCAGTTGCAATTGATGTACAAGATCAGATAACCTTTGGAATTAGCGGAACAAACTTAGAAGCTTCGAGTTTAAATGCTCCGTTTCCTTCTGTGAATCAAACCAATATCGGAACTTTTGGTGCGGGTAATTTGGGCAATTTTACGGACGTAACGCTCTCTGACGGTAATTTGGCTTTGTCTTTAACAAATGACTGGCCGGTATCTTTAAGTATGGATATTGAGATTGTAGATACATTAAATCCTAGCGTACCCATTTTATCTTATAGTTTCAATAATGTTACTGCTAATGGAGGTACGGCCAATCAAAACAGAAGCCTAGTTGGAATAACTCTTCCATCGTCATTAGGATTTAATATTACTTCCGTCAGTTCGCCTGGTACTGGATCAAACTCTGTGGCAATAGACACGCAAGATGGTATAACGTTTGGTATTAGCGGAACAAACTTAAAAGCGACTACAGTAAATGCACCTTTCCCCTCCGTTAACCAGACGAATGTAGGGACATTTGCAGCCGGTAATCTAGGAAATTTTACCAATGTAACCTTATCCAATGGTGATTTAGGTCTTTCATTGACCAATGATTGGCCCGTTCCTTTGAGCATGGACATTGACATAGTTGATACGCTCACCCAAACAACCATACTTTCTTATAGCTTTACAAATGTTACAGCTAACGGAGGATTTGATAGTCAAAGTAAAAGTTTGAGTGGTATTACATTACCGTCAACAATGGGATTTAGTATTACTTCAGTAAGTTCTCCTGGTTCTGGATCAAACTCGGTTCAAATCGATGTTAACGATGCGCTCACCTTTGGAATTAGCGGCTCAAATTTGGCAGTATCTAGTTTGAATGCAGCCTTTCCTTCTGTTAACTTGACCAATGTTGGAACGTTCGGAGCAGGAAGTAATCTTGGTAATGTAGAAAGCGTGACCTTTTCAGACGGCGCCTTAGGATTATCATTAACGAATGATTGGCCGGTATCCTTGAGTATGGCGATCGATATCATTGATACAATAAATAACAACACAATATTATCTTATACATTCTCCAATATTGCTCCTAACGGGGGTTCCTCTACACAAAGCTCAAGTTTGGTTGGTGTTACTTTACCGGCATCAATGGGGTTACGAATAAGTTCCGTAAGTTCCCCAGGAACTGGTTCTACGTCGGTCTCTATTGATCTTACAGATGCCATTACGTTTGGAATATCTGGGACCAATATGAAAGCCTCAAGCGTTACTGCTCCTTTCCCAGCCGTAAATGAAACTAATTTGGGTACTTATAGCGGAGGAAACATAGGTAATTTCACAGATGTTACCTTTTCTAGTGGATCATTGAGCTTGTCTTTGACCAATAATTGGCCCATTGATTTGAGTATGTCACTGAATTTGGTAAATACGGCGAATAACGCCACAATAGCTACTTATACGTTGAATAATGCCACGGCTAATGGGGGATCTGTATCTCAATCTCAAAGTATGGCAGGAATTACTTTACCGAGCACTTTAGGTTTTGAGATTGTTTCTGTGACTAGTCCCGGTTCTCCTTCTACACCTGTAACCATAAATGTTTTGGATGAGATAGTTCTCGGTGTAAGTAGCTCGGGATTGAAGGCAAGCAGCTTTACGGGGCCAATACCAAGTGTAAACGAAAATAATGTAGGAACATTCGCTGCTGATAGCTTAGGTAATTTTACATCCGCATCTTTCTCTGGTGGTGATTTATCAATTGGATTAACAAACAATTGGGCAATTGATTTATCAATGACAATTGATTTAGTGAATTCCATTACTGACTCAAGTATTCTTACTTATAATTTTGTTAATGTATTGGCCAATGGAGGGTCAAATGTCCAAACGAATTCATTAGCTGGAATCACATTGCCAAGTACACTTGGATTTAAAGTGGTCTCAGTGAGCAGTCCTGGCTCACCAAATACTCCAATTTTTGTTGATTTATCAGATGAGATAATTCTTGATGTTTCTGGTGCTAATCTTCAAGCAGCAAGTTTCATTGGTCCATTCCCAGCAATAAGTACTACGAATGCGGGTGTTTTCAATGCGCCACCTTTATCCATGTTTACGAGTGCCTCATTCTCCAAAGGGGATTTAAGCATGACCTTAAAAAATGACTGGCCGATAGAGCTTACAATGGAAATAGAGCTCATTGATACTGTAACTTCAGCACCAATTGTTCCAGCCTATGTGTTTAATAATGTATTAGGTAACGGAGGAACTGCAACGGATTCTAAATCCTTAGTAGGTGTGACTATACCAAACACCATTGCCGTGAGCATTAAATCCGTATCCAGTCCAGGCTCATCAAATAATTCAATTAACATAAATCTTATGGACGAAATTGAATTTTCATTATCGGGTACCAACTTAGAGGTATATAATGCAATTGTTGAGTTAGATACAATAGCAATAACTGATCAAAAACAAGTAGTAGACCTTGGTTTAGCAGGAGTTGAAATAAATACTATTGCATTTAGTACCGGGGATTTGAATTATGATTTCACCTCTTCTTTACCTGCAGATGTAGAAATAAATTTAGCATTCCCATCAACAGAT
>JAYOSU010000018.1:29077-34728 GCA_038139395.1 Cryomorphaceae bacterium | reverse complement strand
TTTCAATTTCATTTATCAAATACACAATCCATGAATGCGCCGTACTGGATGGCTCAGAATCCATATGATATTCGGAATGGAGGCCTTTTCTTAGGCTTTAATATTTCGCGCGTTTTCACAATTAGAGAATAACATTTGGACATAAAAAAACCCTGTCCGAAGACAGGGTTTAACCAAACCAATAAACCTAAGCTACTCTTAAGTTACCCTAAAGTTAAGTTCATTTTTTGACAATGAACCGAAAAGATGTTAAAAATAAGTGTCATAGATGCCCTTTTAATATAAATGAGTACTTCCACTTATTTAAATAGATTCAAAAAGAATCAATAAGGCGCTTTTTACGATAATGAAATGGCCTAGCCAATTTGAAATTATTAACTCAACATTAATTCCCCGCTAAAGGAGATCCAAATAGTCCAACCGCCATTTCAACCCAAAGCATTAAAAACAAAAACAACACAAAAAGCAAGACGAACCACCTGTATTGGCTGTGCAATTTCTTCCAAAGAAGAATTTCTGCCGTGGCAAAAGCAAAAATTAACGCTCCGCCTATTAAAAAATCAAAGATAGACCACGTTACCTGGTCGCTCAAAAGGCTTGCCAAAAAAACAACAACAAGAACGCATACCGCAATCCATATTGGCCACCAAAAAACACTGTGTTTTTGCTGTTGCACCCGTTAACTTTTTTAGCCGTTGAATCCTAAAATAATCTACTCTAAATGATCTAACAAATAAAACAACGCGCTCATAGATGCCGCACCCATTTCTAGACTTCTTGGATGAATTGCGTTAATATTGTCTCTTGCACTATGGTGAAAGTCAAAATATCGTTGGCTTTCTGGACGATACCCTATAAAAAAATCATCATAGCCACGCAAAGGACCAAGGTCTGCGCCGCCTCCGCCCTTTGCAAAAACATGTAACCCATAAGGACTCAACAGTTCTTTATAGGTTCTTACCTGCTCAAGCCGAGTGTCATCAGCGCTTATTCCAAAACCCCTAGGAACGTCACCTCCTGCATCACTTTCCATGGCTACCCAGTGATGAACGCCTTCCGATTTGGCCCAACGGGCATATTCTTTTGCTCCATCTAAACCAAATTCCTCATTAGCCCATAACACCACACGAATGGTGCGGTTATTTTTATAGCCTACCTTGTTTAGCAAGTTAGGAACTTGCATTGCATGGGCGCATCCAGCGCCATCGTCTTGTGCTCCTTGGCCCAAGTCCCAAGAGTCAATGTGCCCGCCAACAAGCATGATTTCTTCCGGCTTTTCGCTACCCTTGAAATCTGCTATCATGTTATAATTTATAGCCGTGCCTTGTACTCCACAATCCAAGAAAAGTTCAAGCTCTACCCAACCATCATCCAACATTTTCTCCAATTTATCTGCCGCTAACCAAGAAATAGCCGCTGTTGGAATTTTCACCTCACTTTCTCCATAACTCATTGCGCCCGTATGGGGGAGGTCGTCCCTCAATAACGTTACGGAGCGCATTACCGCAGCCACGGCACCATACTTTCCCGCCTCCATGGCTCCGGCCCAGCGATACTTAACAGCTCCACCATAGGCGTTAAACGTGCTAATTAGACTATGGTCCATATAAGTGTTATAAAAGACTATCTTTCCTTCTAGCCCCTCTTTGCCCAGGATTTCTAACTCTTCAAAAGAACCAACCTCAACTACCGCCGCTCTAATACCCTCTTTTGGTGTAGGCACCGAGCCGCCCAACGCTGTGGTTGGCAAGGCTACCGATTCTCCACCAGCAAATGCTTTTGACCATTCAGCTCCGCGATGCCATTTAGGTACCTCTACAGGCTGCAGCCAGGCGGTGTCCGCTCCAGCGTCTAGCATCATTTGTTTAGTGTATTCAGCCGCTTGATTTGCCGCGTCCGAACCGCTTGGTCTAGGACCAATCTCAGTACAAATATGGTGGAGCCATTTATACCCTTGTTGCTCACCTAGAGCTTCTGTATAGATAGATTTTATAACATCTTTAGCTTCTGTAGAGAGCTGCTGAGCACAGACTTGTATGCTCATTCCTAATAGGATAAATAGGACTGCTTTTTTCATATTATCTTCTTTTTCTATTGCGCGTCTGTTGCGAAATTGCTGGTGAAAAAGTAACCAGTTCCAAAGTGGTGCTCGCGGTTATTTGCGCTGCTTTATCTAACAATACTGTTTTATCTGCCGAAACACCTATGTCTCGTTTATTTCTATGCTTAGCATCTACAATATACAGCGTCCATACCTTTTGTTCCTTCGTGGCGAGTAACCCTCCATATGAACCAAATCGACTGCTCATGTTCAGGCCAATCAACACCAACTGCTCGCTAGCCAATATGGACTCCCAATTTCCAAATTTGAAGCCAAAAACAGAAAAGTACCTTCGGTATCCTTTTGAAGTAAACTGTGTGCCGCGTCTTGCGGTAATGCCTAAAAACGGTACAGTCAAAAAAAATAGCGCTTCCCACTCACGAGTGAATAGCGTTGCCACAAAAACCACTACTGCCAGAAGGTAAAACCGGAATGGCTCAGGGAAAACCCTGCCATTTAAAATGTTAATCTCCTTAATAGACACTTACCGCGGCTTGCATTAAAAGCCCACAGATATATGCTCCGTAGGTTCCGAGCGCATATCCCAGAACGGCCAACAAGACCCCTACAGGAGCCAAAGCAGGGTGAAACGCCGCTGCAACGACGGGCGCGCTTGCTGCGCCGCCAATGTTTGCCTTAGAGCCTACTGCCAAAAAGAAGTATGGTGCTTTAATAATTTTGGCCACTAAGAACATCAGCCCGACGTGAATAATCATCCATACCAACCCTACGGCAAACAATCCCGGATTCTCAAATACCTCCATAACATTCATGCTCATCCCAATGGTAGCTACTAGGATGTATATAAACACAGAACCTACTTTGGAGGCACCTGCGCCCTCAAGATTTCTAGCTTTTGTAAAACTCAACGCGATTCCTATAGTGGTTGCCACAACAACCAGCCAAAAGAACCCAGAAGTAAGACTAAACTTTGCTAGAACAGGATAGTTGTCACTTATAAATGGCGCTATTACGTCGCTTAGTCCATGCGCCAATCCGGTTGCTCCAAAGGCAATGGCCAAAATGTATATTAAATCATTGAAAGAAGGGATTTTGGAGATACTTGCGGTATACGCTTCCATCTTTTCCTGAAGCGTAATTACAGAGGAGGCATCTGCTTTAAACCACGCGTCTATATTTTTTGCTTTGGCAACACCAATTAGCAGAAATGCCATCCAAAGTTCCGCCACCAAAACGTCTACGGTTACCATAGCTGAAAAGATGTCTTCACTCACTTCAAACACTTCCTTCATGGCCGCTTGATTAGCGCCTCCACCAATCCATGAACCCGCAACAGTCGTCATTCCCCGCCAAATTTCATCTGGGTTGGCGCCAACAATATCAGGAGCTATAAAACTGAACAACAGAATGGATAAAGGACCTCCAATTATTACACCAACGGTTCCGGTAAAAAACATAATTAGCGCTTTTGGGCCTAATTTTTTTACCTCTCCAAAATCAATACTAAGTGTCAGTAAAATGAGCGCTGCCGGCAGTAAGTAGCGGGACGCCATGAAATATAATCGACTTTGCTTGGGATCAATGATTTCAAAGGTGGTGAGCAAAGACGGCAAGAAATAACACAATAGTAGCGCAGGGATATATGTATAAAACTTCTTCCAAAAGGGGTTTTCACTTTTAGCAGTCAAAAAAATACCCCCTAACATTGCTGCCAGAATACCAAATAGTGTTGCGTCATTTGTAATCCAAGGATCTATTTCGTGAGTCATCGCTAAAGAGTTATGTTTTCTAATCGGTTAATTTCGTTCGCTAAGATATCGGAACGAAAGGTATGTCCTCCATCGTAAGTGTTCACTTCTGGACGAAGGTCAAATTCATTTTTATATAAAGTTATGCGCTCCTCTCTCTTGGTCTTGCCAATAAAAGGATCTGTGGTGCCAAACCATGAGCTCATTGTGGTTTGAGCAAGCACCATCCGGCTTTTTTCGTCTAAATCAGGCGGCCAACTTCCCGCCCACGCCAAAAGAGAATGAAAAGACACGCAGGAATAGCCTAAAAACCGCATCCCTGTTGCCACACCTTGGCTGAAACCAACCATGTGAAATCGGGCGTTTGGTGCCTTTGCTGCTGCCCAGCTAATCGCTTCATTCAAAAAAAGACGTTGGTTATCAATGTCTGTTAATCTGTCTTCCTTAGTCATCCAAGATGCCCCCACCCGACCTTCAGTGCCATTGAGATAAAATTTATGTGCGCCTTGAGGTAGAATAATTGCTCTTCCATTTTGAACTAATGGTACAAAGTGTCTTTTAAAGTACGCAACCAACTGTCCATATCCGTGTAGGGCAAACCAAATGTTTGTTGTGCTCTCATTTAATTCACCTAAAGAATCTATGCGTTGTTTCTGTAAGGCTTCAATAAAATGCGTAGACATCAGGCTCCAGGAAAATCAGGTTTACGCTTTTCCATAAACGCTTGGGTTCCTTCTTTAAAATCCGCTGTCTCAAAGCAATCACCAAAAGCCTGAACCTCAACATCGTACCCTACAGAGCCTTCTAGTAAACCTGCGTTAACACTCTCAATAGCATAGCCCATTGCTACAATACTATTCTTCATAAATGAGTGCGCCATTTTCTTGGCAGCCTCAAGGAGCTCTTCTTGAGGCACTACTTGATTCACCAATCCGTAACTAAGAGCCGTTTCTGCATCTATCATTTTTGCGCTAAAAATCATTTCTAAAGCCCTTCCCTTGCCAATTAATTGAGGAAGCCTCTGTGTTCCCCCATAACCAGGGATAAGCCCCAAAGATGTCTCTGGGAGCCCCATGCGCGCATTGTCTGATGCTATTCTAATGTGTGCCGACATAGCGAGTTCTAATCCGCCACCTAAAGCAAAACCATTAACTGCTGCAATAACAGGTTTTGGAAATTCTTCAATTACATTAAAAACCGTAAGGTGTCCTTCTTTAGACAATTCTGCCCCTTGCTCCCCATTGAATGATGAGAACTCTTTAATGTCCGCTCCTGCAACAAACGCTTTCTCCCCAGAGCCTGTCAGTAAAACCACCTTGGTCTCTGGGTCCTTTCTCAGCGTTTCAAACGTTTGATTTAATTCGCCTAAAAGAGCCTTGTTCAAGGCGTTTAATTGTTTGGGCCGATTCAAAGTTACAAGAGCTATGCCTTGGTTTTTTTCGACTAAAAGGTGTTCAAATTGATCCATGTTAATCTGTTATTATGGGTAGTTCTATGATAAATTCTGTGCCTTTTGGCGATGTATTGAAACGGATTGTCCCTCCTAAATTTTCAATGAGGTTTTTAACCATTGCCAATCCAAGCCCCATCCCTGAATTCTTGGTGGTAAAGTTAGGCTCAAAAACACGCTCTTGCATGTATTCCGGAATGCCTTCGCCGTTGTCTTTTACGCATATTAGAACTTGATTAATATGGCTGTCCACGCGCACATTAATCTCCGCTTTTCTGTTTTCTGGAACACTTTGAATCGCATTTTTTACAAGGTTATGCA
The DNA here is from genome assembly GCA_038139395.1 of Cryomorphaceae bacterium. Lineage (GTDB taxonomy): Bacteria > Bacteroidota > Bacteroidia > Flavobacteriales > Schleiferiaceae > UBA10364. The sequence goes on along the minus strand of JAYOSU010000018.1, from coordinate 29,147 downwards.
TAATTCTAGACCATTGCTCTTTATCTATTTTCGCATATACAGGCCCTGAAGAATCAAAACTAACGCCTCG
>JAYOSU010000018.1:0-28977 GCA_038139395.1 Cryomorphaceae bacterium | reverse complement strand
TTGTACTGCTGAATCAGTTCACCAATTTCATCATTAAAGCGCCAGTCAAGCTTTTCGTTGGATTTATTCAAACGAACTTTTTTCAGCTGTTCTATAACCCTTTTCATATTCTGGCTTATATAATTGGACAAAATAAACGCCAATAATATCCCCAACAGAAGAAGGAATAGATATACATAAACAAGTTGTTTTAGGAAGTCAATTTCTCCCTCAGGTATAGTTGAATTGTCAACGCGATATAACGTCTTTACTATTAAGCCTTCTTGGTTTTTAGACAAGGCTGTTGCTCTGGTGCTTACAAGAAGATTTCCACCAAATTCCATAACCTCTCTTACAGTAGAATAGCCCGATTTATCCAATTGAGATGGGGTTAGGTTGTTTTGCAACACACCTATATTTTCGCTCTCTAAAATTGATTTGGCTAGAAGCTCACCCTTTGAATCATAAATACCAATGTCTAACTTGTGAATCGAGCCGATTTCGTTTATCCTGTCGCTCAGAACTTCTTTTAATGCCTCTATTGTTTGAACCAAGCTGTCTTGACCTGAAACGACATATTCAATATGGCTTATGATCGCGCGCTCCTTACGCTCAAAACGCTCGTTGTGGTATTCTTTCGTCTCCTTTTTAAAGTGATAGAAGCTAAAGGCACCTGTTAGCAAAAATGCCAATAACAGATTCAGCAACATGAACAAAAAAGTTCGGACCCTAAGTGTTAGAAAGCGCATAGTTCGAATTTAACGCTTTCGGAATGAGGGCTAATAAAAACGAGCAATTTTATAAAAATTTTTCTCTGAGCGGCTTAGTTGGAATAATCACTTTACCGCCAAGCTTTTTGCTTTTAACCTCGCCTTTCTTCAGCAAACGCTGAGCTGTAGCTCTAGAAATGTCAAAAAGCTCCATGAGTTCTGATATGCTTATAAATTCTTTATCAAGAATTTTAGATTGGTTCATTGAAATGGTTTGTAATTGGTCTCACATAAAAATAGAAAGATATTTTGAATCTATACACCGTCTACCATAAATACGGACTTTACAATAAAAAAATCCCCCAGCGCTTGAGGCACAGGGGGATTTCTGATTTTAACTTACTAAGCCGTACTATCCCGCTAGGGCATCCGCACCACCAACTATTTCTAAAATTTCATTAGTAATTGCTGCCTGTCGGGCCTTGTTATATTCCAGCTTTAAATCGCCACGCAAAGCGTTTGCGTTATCTGTTGCTTTATGCATTGCTGTCATCCGGGCACCATGTTCTGAAGCATTAGCGTCTAGCAGAGATGCAAAAAACTGTGTCTTTAAAGACGTCGGTATTAAATCCTCAAGGATTTCTGTTTTTGACGGCTCATACAAATATTCCGTAGTATCAACGGGCCCTTCTGATTCCATTGACACAGGTAACATCTGTTCTACTGTTGGCTCTTGAACAGCCGCGTTGCGGAATGAATTGTATACAAGAACCACCTTATCATATTCGCCAGACAGATACGCTTTCATTAGTTTTTCCGCATATAGCGATGCCGCATCAAAGTTGATGTTGTCCCATAATTCTACGTTGCGCTCAACCAATCTTGAATCATCTCTAAATGCGTCTCCTGCTTTCTTTCCAATAGCAACAATAGAAAGCTCTTCACTCGTATCCGCAATATATGATTTTGCCTTTTTGACAATACTTGAATTGTAAGCACCACATAAACCTCGATTAGAAGTAATTACTACAAGACATGTCCGATTAGTCTCGCGTGATTCGCCGTATGCGTTTTCACCGCTATCTAAGGTTGATGAAGCCTTTTGAAGGATTTCTGTTAGCTTAGAAGCATAGGGACGCATCTGAACAATAGCATCTTGCGCTTTCTTTAGCTTGGCTGCACTAACCATCTTCATCGCTGAAGTGATCTTCATTGTGTTACCAATGGAAATTATCCTGTTTCTTAGCTCTTTTAAATTCGCCATAATGGGAACGTTTATTCTTGGGCTATCACGCCTAAGCTAGTGTATTGTTATCCTTCGTATGCAGGGAGAACCTCGGAAATAGATTTCTCTATAGCGCCCATCTCTGCGTCTGTCCATTTGCCTGCTGCAATATTTTCTAGGGAAGCTTTTTGGTTTGCCTCCATGTATTCAATTAAAGCAGATTCAAACGCTTTCACTTTATCCACAGGAACCTTATTTAGCTTCCCTTTAGTACCAACGTATATAATTGCTACTTGGTGCGCCACTGACATTGGTGCATTCACACCCTGCTTCAAAATTTCAACATTGCGCTGACCTTTATTAATTACAGCCATTGTAGCCGCATCAAGGTCAGATCCGAACTTCGCGAACGCTTCTAGCTCACGGAACTGTGCTTGGTCAAGCTTCAGGGTTCCAGATACTTTTTTCATTGGCTTAATTTGAGCAGATCCTCCAACTCGCGAAACAGATATACCAACGTTAATTGCAGGCCTTACCCCTGAATTAAATAAATCTGCTTCAAGGAAAATTTGACCGTCCGTAATTGAAATTACGTTCGTAGGGATATATGCAGATACATCACCTGCTTGTGTTTCAATAATTGGCAGAGCCGTTAGTGATCCTCCTCCTTTCACCTTGCTTTTCAAAGATTCAGGAAGGTCGTTCATTTGAGAGGCTATGGTATCATCTGCTATCACTTTTGCCGCTCGCTCAAGCAATCTTGAGTGCAAATAGAAAACATCTCCAGGGTATGCTTCACGGCCCGGTGGACGACGCAAAAGAAGAGAAACTTCACGATAAGCTACCGCCTGCTTTGATAAATCGTCATATATAATTAAACCTGGGCGACCCGTGTCGCGGAAGTACTCGCCTATTGCGGCTCCTGCAAATGGCGCATAAAACTGCATTGGCGCTGGATCTGAAGCATTGGCCGCCACAATAGTTGTGTATTGTAAAGCACCCGCATCTTCAAGCGTTTTTGCTATACCCGCTACTGTAGATCCTTTTTGGCCCACAGCCACATAAATACAGTATACCGGCTCGCCTTTATCAAAAAATTCTTTTTGATTAATGATGGTATCAATGGCCACAGTGGTTTTCCCTGTTTGGCGGTCACCAATAATCAATTCTCTTTGTCCGCGACCAATAGGAATCATTGCATCAATAGACTTGATACCTGTTTGTAATGGCTCATTTACCGGTTGACGGAAAATTACTCCTGGCGCCTTGCGCTCCAAAGGCATTTCATAAGTTTCGCCTTCAATCGGCCCCTTACCGTCAATTGGTTTTCCTAAAGTGTCTACAACGCGACCCACCATACCTTCACCAACATTAATTGATGCAATGGTATTCGTTCTTTTAACTGTAGAGCCCTCCTTGATATCTGTCGATGGTGCAAGTAATACAATACCTACATTGTCTTCTTCAAGGTTTAATACAATACCTTTTTGACCGTTTTCAAATTCTACCAACTCACCCGATTGAGCATTGGTTAGACCGTAAGCGCGCGCAATACCGTCACCTACCTCTAAAACTGTACCTACCTCTTGGAGGTCGGCACTTGACGCCATACCTGATAGTTGTTGCTTGAGAATTGCTGAAATTTCAGCTGGATTTACTTCTGCCATGATACTTTATATTAAGGCTTTGTTTTTCTTAAAGTTTCGCCTCGTAAGACGTGTCAATTAATTGGTTTCTCATTGCCCTTAGCTTTCCTGAAACCGTATTATCTATCTGATATCCACCAACAAAAAGTTTCATACCTCCAATAGTGGATGCATCTACTCGTTCGCTGAGAATCACTTCCTTGCCTAACTGGGCTTTTAGTGATTTGGTCAGTTTTGTTTTGTCCGCTTCACTCAAAGAAACTGCCGTAGTAACTTGAGCTTCAACAATCCCCTTGTATTCAAGTACGTCCTTTTCAAACTTTTCACAAATCGAAACCAATACTGATTCTCGACCGTTTTTTGTTATCAAAGAGACGAAACCTTCAAAAATGGGGGAAAACGCGTTTTTGAAAACTTCGTTTAAGATGTCTTGCTTCTTGTCCGTTTTAACAATGGGGCTCGCCAACAATAACTCCAGGTCACGAGAACCTGTAATGGCTTTTTTCATTGTGGCCACATCTGCACTTACTCTGTCCAACTGCTTCATCTCTACAGCCAGTTCAAGCAGTGCTTTGCTATAACGGGAAGCAACTCTTGGATAGTTCATACCCTGTTCTTAATTGATTTTTACTTCATCAATCATCTTGCTAATCATTTCAGCTTGCTTGTTCTTGGTGCTCAATTCCTGACCTAGAACTTTTTCTGCAACCTCAATGCTCAACGTAGCGGCTTGATTCTTTAATTCTGCAATCGCAGCCGCTTTTTCGGACTCGATTGTGGCTTTTGCCGCGGCAATGGTTTTTTCTGCCTCTGCAACCGCACTCTCTTTGGCCTCCGCAACAATGCTGTTTTTCATGTCGCGAGCTTCTTTTAAGATTCGCTCACGCTCTTCACGAGCCTCTTTCATTATTGCTTCGTTGCTCGCTTGTAAAGAAGCCATTTCTTCGCGAGCCTTCTCTGCGGCCTTAAGAGCGCCTTCAATAGACGCCTCTCTTTCGTTAACAGCGTTTAGTATGGGTTTCCATGCAAAACGTCTGAGAACCAAAATGAGCGTAACAAAAACTAGTGTTTGCCAGAAGAAAAGCCCTACTGAAAAATCATTGATTAACTTATCCATATGCTTTGATTAAAATCAAATTATACAATTAGGAAGAAGAAAAGGCAGGCACGACCAATCGTCGTGCCGACCTAATCAAATTCGTTACTTCGCAAATAGCGCAGCAAAACCGATACCCTCGATTAGTGCCGCTGCAATAAGCATAGCTGTTTGAATTTTAGCAGTAGCTTCTGGTTGACGAGCAATAGCTTCCATTGCCGATCCTCCAATTCTACCGATACCTAAACCAGCGCCAATTACGATTAAACCAGCACCTACAATTTCAGGGATTTCCATAGTATATATAATTTAATTAATACTCAATTTTAATGGTGGTCATGTTCTTCCACCGCAGAGCCAAAATACAATGCAGCCAACATGGTAAAAATATATGCCTGCAGCGCTGCCACCAACAGCTCCAACAAGGACAAAACAAGGGTTAAACCAAAAAACGCTGGCGAAATAATCCATTTTCCAAAGACGAAGATCAAACCAATGATACTCATTAACACTACGTGGCCCGCAAGCATATTCGCGTACAAACGAATCATTAGTGAAAAAGGCTTAACAAATAGACCTATCAATTCTATAATGGCCATCACTGGTTTTAAAACCACGGGCACACCAGGCATCCAGAAGATGTGCATCCAATAGTCTTTCTTACCCGAAACCTGTGTAATGATAAATGTCATCAAAGCCAGAGAAAAAGTAATGGCAATGTTTCCTGTAACATTGATTCCTAACGGGGTCATTCCCGCTAAGTTCAAAAACCAAATAAAGAAAAATACCGTGAGCAAAAAACTCATGTACTTCTTGTAATGCTTTTCTCCTATGTTCGGTATTGCGATTTCATCCCGAACATAAATAATAATTGGCTCCAAAAACTTACCCGCTTTTTGTGGTTTTAAATTTGTCTTGTACGACTTAGCGATTCCACTAAACAAGAAGAACATGAAAATCGCCATTACCAAAATCATAAAGACATTTTTGGTAATAGAAAAGTCTAGAGGCTTCTCGTTTGTAACGTGGTGGTCATCATCATAATCTAATGCCGTGTGGATATCTGTGGAAAGGGCTTTATAAATTTTACCGTGGTATAGGACGTAGTTATCTCCGTCTATACTAGCTACTTCATGACCATGATGAAACTTTGATGAACTAAAAACTTTAAGCCCATTGTCAAAAAGAATTACGGGAAGAGGAAAGCCAATGCCGTCCGTAATGTGAAAATCATATGAGTCCGCAAGGTGGTGGTCTATGGTTTCTTTAATAACCGCCTTGATGTCTGTTTCGGAATCTTCTTCGTGCAGCGCTGTAGCATGATGAGAGTCGTCATGAGCAACTTCTTCATGATGAGCTGCTTCTTTATGAACTTCATGACCGTGGTCTTGAGCAACCGCTGATGAAGTGACGAACATTAGCCCTAATAAGGCCCAAAAGGTATTAAACTTTGTAATCATACATTTCTGCGTTTTCCGTTGACCGGAATTTTAGCGGCTTAAAAACGCTGCAAATCTAATACAGAAAGTCGACGTCGTGAAAAATTCTAGGCTATTATTTATAGTTATAATTAACACCTTCTAAAAGGCTGTAGAATAGAGGGTTAAACACAAGATTAAAAATAGCGCAGCTAGTTTATATGTCTAGTCTGTTTGTTTGTTTAGTATGCGTACTAAAAAGACTGTTTCTAGACTTGTAGCACACACATAAGGGATAAAGAAAATCGCGAATTCGCTTCTTGTTGTTTCGCCGTCTTCTTCAAACAATGGGTCAAAGACTAAAAAAAAGATAACGAACTTAATTAGCGTTCCTCCGAGTGAAACGAACCCTAGTTTGTCTACATGTTTGTTTTTGAGCTTTAATAGAGTTGCAAAAGTACCTGCGGCCATCATGTAATTCAACAGATAAGACGTACCCAAAACTCCATCCATAGGAAGCTGCATGATGCATGATTGGAGTTGCCAGCCTATTATTGCAATAATGAACAGGTACTGATAAAATTGACGAACCTGTTTTGTCATGTGCTCAATCTTTTGGCATTTTTTTGATCAACTGATAAAAGGATATGCCTACTGATCCAAGTATGCATATAATGGTATACCAATTGTTCTCTGAAGGATATTTGTGATCTAAATATTTTCCCAGCTCGGAACCCAAATAGATAAGAACCCCCATTTGAATACCTAAAGAACCAAAACGCAGGAATTTTCTATCAACTTTTGAATTTTCCCTTGGCATTGGTTGAGTCCGATTAGGCTGTTTTTGACGATTCGTTTTCGTTTACCCCCACCTTTTTCATTACCGTGCCCATGGTTACAGCACCATTAATTGAGGCACCGGGTTCAACAGAAAGCTTCTCTGTTTGAACATTTCCTTGTATGTCTGCAGATGCGGATAACGACATGCTCTGAGCAACCTTAAGCGTGCCTCTTAAGGCACCGGCTATAGAAGCGTTTTTGCACTCTACCTCACCGTCTATTATTCCCTGTTGGCCTATAACTAGTTTACCGCTCACTTTCATGTTGCCTGTAACCGAACCGTCAACGCGTATATCGCCGTCTGTTTGAACGTCACCTTGAATGGTCGTTCCTGCCAAAATTCTGTTAGACGCTTGGGCTTGTTCTGGATTTTTTTTAGTGGATGAAATCATTGCTCTTTAAAATAACGTACATAATCCTTGAGAACCTTGTCTCGATAAACTTTTCCAAAGTTCGGATTATTTATATAAAAAACCTCACTCAAATTAACTGGATAAAACTGCTTGACATTTGCCCCAAGTGACTCAAAGCTATTTAAGTATACAACTGCCTTGGGCTTTGATCGGAAACCGCTAACAATTACCAACTGAGTATTTTGATCGTAAAAAATATTTTGGATTCTCAGGTTTTCAAACTTAAAATTATCCTTATTAAAGTCAGCCAACGCGTTCCTCATCTCGTTAATTTTGGCATTCTCTGCTGGAATAACGAAAACCACTTTGTGGGGAGCTTTTGGAAGCTCTTCGAATTCAACAACCTGCACTTTTAAATCACCAAAACCTTTTGTGTTTTCTTCATTGGATTTATCGTCCTGAAGAAGCGCTAATATTTGAGCTGCTTTTGCTGCTTCCTCCGTCCCTTGAAAGGTCTTGATTACCAACTCCAACTGGGACACAACATCTGCCTGATTCTCTTCAAGCCCAAATAAATACGCTCTCAAAAGGGCCGATTTAGACAACAACACACTACTTGGAAAAGTAGCATCAAAATCGTCTAATAATAATCTGGATTCATTCGGCTGTCCTCCAACAAACGCTTCAAAGGCCTCGTCATATGCTGCTTGTTCTTTTTGTGGTATTTCTGGACCTACAACATCACCGCGAACTAATGCTGCGTAGGGGCTGTTTTCAAAATCACTCAATAGTTTATTTTTAGCCTCCTCTTGCTCCTGCGAGTCTTCTTTTTGAGCGTGTAACAAGTATTTTCCATAATATACCTTAGCTGTTGAGGGCTCAGTGCTAAAGCTTAATAAATACCTGTCCCAGGTCTCTTCCGCAGCGCGTAAATCGTTCAGCCCGTCTTTGTATACAAACCCAAGCTCTGCTAATGCTGCTGCCTCTCTTTGAAGACTTTTTGTAAGGTCTTGGTCAGATTTTAATACTCGTGCTAAATAATACTCTACACTGTTATCATCAATGGGCAAAGGAGCGACTTCTTCTGCTGTTGTGGTGTCCGAATTTGATTGTGACAACCCTTCTTCATTAAAGCCGTCAACGGGCTTGTCTATCTGCCGCCAATGGTCCTCTAGTTCTCGCTCACCCCAGGCCTTTTTAAAGGCTGCCAGTCCGGAAGAACGAATGGCAGGATTATAGAAATACCACTTCCCTGATCCTCTGCCTGCGGTTGGACCTGCATCGGATAGCATTGCGTTTTGAGCCGCGTTTAATGCGGCTATTTCAGCTAATCGAGCTGCTTCTGCTTCTCTTTTCCTTTTCCGCTCTATAAAGTCTTCAAACTTCTCTTTAAGCTCTTCCTCTCCCAACGTGTATAGGTACTGTAAGCTGTCTTGAAGCTTAACTTCTGTATAATGAAGCGCAAGCTCAGAGAGCACACTTACCCTCTCTTGAAGGGTGTCAAGTCCGGGATAACCCGAAGGAAGAACCGCTAAGGCGCTATCATAAAGCTCTTTGGCCTCTACAAATTCGCGGAAATCAAACTCTACACCTGCCAGCCGCAAAAAACTCTTTCCCTTTTGTCTATCATTATCTACAGAGGAGGAGATGGATCTTCTCAACAAACTTTCGCCTTCTGGAAAATGTTCCAATTCGAGTTCCTTCAGCGCCCACACATAGTAAATTTGGTCGCGGTAGGATATGTTTTTATCGTCTCGAAGCATCTTTCGCAATTCCTTTTCAATAATTGCGATGTCTTCCATATACACATCGAAATTTTCAGCTCGTTTTATTTGAGCGGAAAACGTGATATCATAATTGTTAGGATGTAATTCTAAAACTTTTTCATACGCAAGCGCGCTTTCATAGCCTAAGCCTAATTTCGCAAGAAGCTGAGCGTTGATATAGGCCAATCTCACCTTCTCCTCTTTAGTTGGTGCTGTTTCAAAAGCTGCGCTAACCCAATTTTGGGCCTCCTCAAAACGCTCAGTCTCTAAATAGTAAAAAGCATATGCCTTTTGAGCTTCGTGAAATCTTGTTTTAGAGAGTTTCTTAGTATAGCTGTCGTCCAACAAGGATTCTGCAGCAAAGGCGTTGCCCATACGTATATGAGTCTGTGCTGCCAACAACTTTGACCAAAACACCTCTTCTTCTGCCATTTCAATATTCCCAAACTGATCCTGTATATATGCACAAGCCTCTAACGTTTTTATAAATTCATGCTTGTAATAACGGCTTCTAGCGATAAGTAAGTAGGCTTTAACCACATAAGGGTTTTTCTGTTTTCCCTTAAAAACCATGCTGTGCCCTTTGATTACTTTGGCGCTTTTCTCTAACGCTCGGTCCATCTTTGAAAATAAAGCGGTCGCTTCCTTTTCATTTGGCCAATTGTATAGTGGAAGTATTTCCTCAAAATTTAGTTTTTCCTTTTCCTCAAACTCACGTACACCATCATTAAACGCTTCGAGTCCATTGAAATAGGCGTTATAATGAGCTGTGGTTTCGTGGTATTTTCTATTTACCCATTTATCCTTGGTTGTTGAACACCCAACCATAAACAGGAAAAAACAGGCATAAAAAACAAGACGGAAATATTGCATAGGTCTAATAACGTGCTAAAAATATTTTATTTCATTCCAAGAGAGAAATTCATAGTGCGATATTTGTTGAAGAATGGCAAAAGAAAGTAAAAACAAAACACGTGTGCAGAGGTGGAGGAACAAATTCCGCTTTGTAATCCTCAATGACGACACGTTTGAAGAAATTATCACTTTAAAGCTTAGTCCGCTAAATATTTTTGTTTTCTCTGTTATTGCCATAATATCCACGATTGCGTTAACAACAACTGTAATTGCATTTACTTCACTTAAAGAGTTAATACCAGGGTACGCTTCTTCAAAGCTCAGAAGAGAGGCTATTGAACTAGCGTTGACATCCGATAGTCTTCAAGTAGCCCTTGAGCGCAACGAGCGATACATCAATGGAGTAAAACGCATTCTTGAAGGAGAGGTGATTGATACCGTGCTTAAGGAAATTGAAGCTCAGGATACCAGCGCCACGGTTTCTTTGGCTCTTTCTAACCCTAGCACACAAGACAGCGCTTTCCGGGAATGGGTGGAACAAGAAAACGCATTTACATTGAATCAAAGCGGCGCAGATCTTGGTATACCTCAACTTATATCTCCTTTAGAGGGAATTATCACTGGCAGCTTTGATAACGTTGGAGGGCACTACGCCATAGACATAGCAGCGGCAGCAAACACACCAATTAAAGCGTGCTTTGAGGGAACTGTGATTTTCGCAGACTGGACTAGCGAAACCGGGAATATTATCATTGTTCAGCACGAAAACAACCTGATTAGCGCCTACAAACACAACAGCGCGCTTCTAAAGGAGGTGGGGGAGTTTGTTAGAAGCGGTGAGGCGATTGCCATTATTGGAAACAGCGGAGAAAACTCTACAGGGCCTCACCTCCATTTTGAATTGTGGTATGAAGGCGCTCCAATTGACCCACAGGGTTTTATTAAGTTCTAAACTTAGCCTTCGTATCCTTTATCTACTGGCAATGAATCTCCTTTGCTCGCTTGAACGGCTAAAAAATCACAACGCTCGTTTTGAGGGTGGTCATTGTGGCCTTTTACCCATTGAAAAGTGGGTTTATACTTTTCTAAAAGCGGCAGCATTTTCTTCCATAAATCTGGATTTTTTTTGTCTTTAAAGCCCTTTTTTACCCAGGAGTTTAACCATCCTTTATTAATAGCATCTACAACATACTTGCTATCACTTACTACGGTGACAGCTACGTTGGTGCTCTTAAGCTCCTTTAAGCCAACTATTGCGGCAAGAAGCTCCATTCTATTATTTGTGGTTCTCCTAAAGCCTCCGCTCAATTCTTTTTTGTGTCCAGCGCTGCTTTCCAATACAACTCCGTATCCACCGGGTCCCGGATTACCGCTTGCCGCTCCGTCTGTATAAATGGTTACTTTCATTGCTGTGAAATTACATCCTTAATCCACTTTGCTACGGTTGGAGCATAATGTTCTTGTTCTAACGCTCTTACTTTACTTTCTATTTCTTCTGCCGGTTCTCCTGGGGTAACCTGTACCTTGAATTGCGCAACTATGGCCCCTTCGTCATAGCGCTCGTTAACCAGGTGTACGGTTATTCCGGATTCTAAATCACCAGATTCGCTCACTGCTTGATGAACGCGCGCGCCGTACATTCCTTTGCCTCCAAATTTTGGAAGTAATGCTGGATGAATATTAACTATTCTATGAGCAAACGCTTTAATCCAATCCTTTGGAATTAGCTTCATATATCCCGCAAGCAGAATAATATCCACGCGGCTCTTGAGCTTGTTCAGCATTTCTTGAGAATCTGTTGAAGGGTCAAATACTAAAACCGCCGTGTTTTTGTCTTGAAATCGACTAATTACGCCTGCTTTTGGGTTGTTAGTAACTATCAATTCTACACGAGCGAGTTGGCTATCTTCAAAATACTCGTAGAGCTTTTGAGCGTTACTTCCTGATCCTGAGGCCAATACAGCTATTTTTAACATTGAAATTATTTGTTCTAAAGCCAAAGTTAAGCCTACATTCTACCTGCGCAGAATAACCAAAGTTTTATTTTCTTTGTGCTTGATTAATAAAATTAAATAATCATGTCTGACATTTCAGCAAAAGTAACAGCGATTATCGTTGACAAATTAGGAGTTGACGAAAACGAAGTAAACACTGAAGCAAGCTTCACAAATGACTTAGGTGCAGATTCACTTGACACCGTAGAATTAATTATGGAATTTGAAAAAGAATTCGACATTCAAATTCCAGACGATCAAGCAGAAAACATAGGTACTGTAGGTCAAGCTATTTCGTATATCGAAGAAGCAAAAGGATAAACTAAAGTCTTATTTATGAGCCTTAAACGCGTTGTTGTAACCGGTTTGGGGGCGCTTACCCCGCTGGGTAACTCTACCGAAGAAACTTGGAAAAACCTACTTGCTGGCAAGTCAGGTGCAGGACCTATTACTAGGTTTGATGCTTCCTTGTTTAAAACACATTTTGCGTGCGAGGTTAAAGACTTTGAGCCCAACGACGTTCTCGATCGTAAGGAAGCTCGTCGTATGGATCGATTCACACAATTCGGGGTGGTAGTGGCTGATGAAGCCATTGCCGATTCCGGGTTGGATTTAGAAAAAGAAAACCTTGATAGAATAGGGGTTGTTTGGGGTTCAGGAATTGGCGGTATAGACACTTTCTTTGAACAAGTAAAGGGTTTTGTAGACAACGACCTTAGTCCGCGTTTCAACCCGTTCCTAATACCAATGATGATTTCAGACATCACCCCTGGTAGAATATCAATGAAACATGGTCTTCGCGGACCAAATTACACGACTGTTAGTGCTTGTGCGTCCTCTACCAATGCGCTCATAGACGCTTTTAATCTCATACGCTTGAACAAAGCAGATATCATTGTTACAGGAGGCTCTGAAGCAGCCATAAATCCTGTGGGAATGGGCGGTTTTAATGCTATGAATGCATTATCTACAAGAAACAATGACCCTGCTACCGCTTCTCGTCCATTTGATGCAGATCGAGACGGATTTGTCATGGGAGAAGGAGGAGCAGGAATAATTCTAGAAGAATACGAGCACGCCAAAGCGAGAGGAGCTAAAATTTATGCTGAAATGGTAGGCGGTGGATTGAGCGCAGATGCTCACCACTTGACAGCACCGCACCCTGAAGGCTTAGGAGCGTGTAATGTAATGGTCAATGCCATTGAGGACGCAGGAATGGCTCCTAATGAGGTTGATTACGTCAATGTTCATGGAACCTCTACTCCGCTCGGTGATATCGCTGAAACAAAAGCTATAAAGCAGGTCTTCGGAGACCATGCTTATAACCTGAATATATCGTCAACAAAAAGCATGACGGGTCACCTGTTGGGTGCCGCAGGCGCTGTTGAAGCAATGGCTGCAATCTTATCTATTCACACGAATATGGTGCCGCCAACGATCAACCACTTTACGGACGACGAAAACCTTGATTCAAAACTCAACTTTACTTTCCATTCGGCTCAGGAAAGAGAAGTACGAGCAGCATTAAGCAACACCTTCGGTTTTGGGGGTCATAATGCCTCCGTACTTTTCAGAAAAGTCGATTAAATGGGTGGCAAGAAATCCATGCTTTCTTTTGCGTCGCTAAAGCGCGCTTCATTCGATAAAAAAATCAAAACTATCATTGGGTTTTGGCCCAAAGAGGCGTCCCTTTACAAACTAGCACTAAGGCACGCGAGTGCTTATCCTTTTAGAAAAAAGAAGGGAGAGCGAAACAATGAACGGTTAGAGTTTCTAGGAGATGCTGTTATTGATTTGATTGTTGCGGACATTCTTTACTATAGATACCCTAGCGAAGACGAAGGTTACTTGACAAAACTGAGAAGCAAAATTGTTTCAAGGAACAATCTAAACCGTGTAGCAGACGAGCTTGGCATACCCAACCTTGTAGTTGCCAATTTAAAAGGAAATCACGGTGAAAGCATTTATGGTGATGCTCTAGAAGCGTTAATTGGAGCAATGTATTTAGACCACGGAATGACAAGGGTAGAGCGTTTTATCGTTCAAAAAATTATTGACCCTTTTCTTTCTAATGACGACTTATTTGAAACAACCCTCAATTATAAAAGCGAGGTTATTGAGCACTTTCAGGCTCAAAAGGTTTCTTTTCGGTTTGAAGAACTTGACAGACACGGAGAGCAACACAACAGCACGTTTACAATGGGGCTGTATATAGGCAACACACTTGTTGCAAAAGGAGAAGGTTCTTCTAAAAAGAAAGGTGAAGAAGCGGCTTCAAGGCTATATTACGAGAAAGAACTATCCAATGGCTAGAGTTACTAAAATAAATGCTCTTACTAGCGAAAAAATGGATTTCAGCACACTGGGGATTCGCAGTGAACTTAAAGATTATGAATTAGCCTATTGGTTGAACTTGTATTTTGACCTTAAGCTCATAGCACGCCCTGAGCCTACTGATGTTCAAAGCGGCGGTAGCATCTGGGAGTACAATGTATTTGACGGAGTTGATCACAAAGGCGAAGGGCTTTGTATGGTGACCAACAACAGCAGCGGCACAAAAGACGATATAACCACTGATTTAAATTTGTTTGAAAGCACTCCTGAAAAACATCTTTTACCATCACTTAAACATTGGGACTACCTTTTAATGGCAGAAAATGCCGAATTTGCGTTCGATTTAGAATCCGCCCTAAAACGCAACTCTAAAATCACAACCGCCTCCTATTTTGAGGCTCACACACAACTGACACAACCCGAAACACATCTGCTGTATGAGATCAGAAGCAATTAACAACACAAAAATAGTTGCAACCCTTGGACCCGCTTCTTGGCATGAAAATGTCATGATAGAAATGATCAAGGCCGGTGTGAATGTTTTTCGTGTCAATTTTTCACACGGAGACCATGAAACACATAGAAACACTATTCGTCTGATTAAACAAATAAATAAAGAGCACAACTGTAAAGTAGCTGTGCTTGCAGACCTTCAGGGGCCTAAGCTAAGAATTGGCGATGTAGAAAACGGTGCTGAAATTCATGAGGGCGATACGCTAACTTTTACCACCAAAAAGGTCAAAGGAACAGCGCAACTGGTTTACATGAACTACAAAGACTTTCCGTCCGATGTCAAATCAGGCGAAAAAATACTACTTGATGATGGTAAGCTCATGTGTGAAGTGGTAGAAACAAATAAAAAAGACACGGTTGTTACACGTGTTGTTCAAGGCGGCCCTCTGAAAAGTAAAAAGGGCGTAAACCTGCCTAATACGAAGGTTAGTCTACCTTGTCTTACCCCAAAAGATTTATCTGATGTTGTGGTCGCAATGGAGGAAGAAGTAGAGTGGATTGGCCTGAGCTTTGTTCGCGATGCACAAGATGTGCGAGAACTGCGAAACATTATTGAAGACTTTGGTAGTCACGCAAAAATCGTTTCAAAAATAGAAAAGCCAGAGGCCGTAGTTGATATAGACCAAATAATAGACACAACAGACGCAATCATGGTTGCTAGAGGTGACCTTGGTGTTGAAATTCCATACTCCTCTGTTCCAATGGTTCAGAAAATGATTGTGGAGAAATGTCACGTTAAAGCAAAGCCTTGTATCATCGCAACACAGATGATGGAAAGCATGATTGAAAGCCAAAGCCCTAGCAGAGCGGAAGTAAATGATGTTGCGAACTCTGTCTGTGATGGAGCAGATGCGGTAATGCTATCCGGCGAAACATCTGTTGGAAAGTTTCCTGTTAAAGTGGTTGAAACAATGGCCAGTATTGTTGCACACGTGGAGTCCACTTTTGACGTAAAGCCAATTACAGACAATCCCCCATCTATAAGAAATGAACGTTTTATCACTAAAACAATCTGTTACAACGCCGCCAAAATAGCCGACCAAGTTGGGGCCGCTGCTATATTAACTCTTACCTTTAGTGGTTATACTGCGCTCAAAATTGCAGGTCACCGACCAAGGACCAAAATTGTTGTTTTTACAGCGAACTATCAGATTATGAATCAGATGTCTTTAGTATGGGGTGTAGAGGCTTTTTATTACGACGGCATGGAAAGCACCGATCAGTCATTTGATGATATTAAAGCCATTCTCAAAGAAAACAAGGTTGTTGAAAAAAACGACCTAATTGTAAAAATAGCCTCTATGCCTATTGAAGAAAAAGGCTTCACAAACATGCTGAAAATTTCAGCCGTATAATCACCAAATAAAACTAGTTGTAAGAACGGCCCGTGGCCTTCTTTGCTCATTGTATGAAAAACTTAGAACACAACTGGAGTGTGGTTGATGAAAAGCTTGTTCGGTCCTTCCGTTTTTCAACTTTTTCTGCCGCAATCGCATTCGTCACTGAAGTAGGGCGAATTGCTGAAATAGAAAACCATCACCCTAATATACTTGTAGAATATACCACGGTCACTTTGACCACCGTAACCCACGACAATGCAAATACAATAACCGACTTAGATCACAGGTTGGCGTTGAAAATTGACGAAAGCTATATACTTTAAGTCTAAATCCCTGTTTTGAACTGTTCTAAGAACCGTTTGTCGTTTTCGGTAAACAACCTAATGTCCGGGATTTGATAGCGGTTCATTGCTATTCGTTCTATTCCCATTCCAAAGGCGTACCCAGAATAAATTTCTGGATCAATTCCGCTCGCTTTAAGAACGTTTGGATCAACCATTCCGCACCCCATAACTTCCAACCAGCCAGTTCCTTTGGTTATTTTATAATCTGTTTCTGTTTCTAGCCCCCACCAAACATCAACTTCAGCGCTAGGCTCAGTAAAAGGAAAATATGAAGGGCGCATTCTAATTTTCGCGTTTCCAAAAAACTCTTCTGCGAAATACATCAAAACCTGCTTGAGATCAGCAAAGCTCACGTCTTTATCTATATACAAGCCTTCTATCTGGTGAAAAATACAATGGCTTCTGCTTGAAATAGCTTCGTTTCTAAAAACACGACCCGGGCTGATTGTCCTTATAGGTGGAGGCGTATTTTCCATTGCGCGAACCTGAACAGAAGAAGTATGGGTTCGAAGTGCCCAGTCAGGATTTCTTTGCACAAAAAAAGTGTCCTGCATATCACGAGCGGGATGTTCTTCTGGGAAATTTAACGCCGTGAAGTTGTGCCAATCGTCTTCTACCTCAGGCCCAACGCTTACATTAAACCCTATTCTTTTAAATATTTCTACAATCTCATCTTTTATAGCATTGATTGGGTGAATAGCCCCAATTTCAATGGGCTGTCCGGGACGAGTAATGTCGCCGTTTTTTTTAACAACAGGACCTTTGTCAAAAGACGCCATTGCCTCTTTGTAAAGGGTTTCTGCAAGCTGCTTGAGGTCATTCAAGGCAGCGCCAAAGGCCTTCTTCTGATCAGCAGGAACCAATCGAAAATCCTTGAACAAGTCTTGTATGGCCCCCTTTTTGCTTAAGAACTGAAGTCTAAATTGTTCTGCTTCTTCTTTGCCTGCAAGGGAAAAGGATTCTATTTGATTCCGAAGATTTTGAACACTTTCTAGCATAACTGCCTAGTCTAATACGATTTGTTTGTTGTAGATTTGGCAAAACTACTGAATTACAAGCATGAAACGCTTATTTCTTTTATTACTAGTTGCGCTTACCTTTTCTTCTTGTGAAGAAGAAGGCTCAGAATACTTCGTAAAGATACGCGTTACCAATGAGGACGGCGTACCCATCCAGAATGCTCAGGTAAGAATGTTTACGCCTATTCCGGGCTCTACGTCCTGGTACAACTTCACGGACATAAGCGGGGAAATAGTTTTTCGCTCTGGCTTTGAAGCGTATCATGATATTAAAGCTCGTAAAATGATTTATGAAGGTTGTAATTATGTTCGTTTGGTCAAAGGCGAAACCGTTGATGTAAATGTTGTACTTTACCCTATTGGAGATCCTAACGGTTGTGTAGAATAATGAAAAAGCTAATATTCCTTTTTATTTTGAGCGTATCAATGCTCAGCAGTTGTAGAGTTGAAAACCCTACTTACTCTTTTAGAATAAAAGTAACCAATGCTGACGGTGTTGCTATTCAAAACGTAATAGTTGAAGCCTCTGTTGATGTCCCGGGATATAGAGAAGAGGCTTATATGATTGACACCACAGGATTAGACGGAGTTGTAGAGTTTGAATACGACTATGAAGCTGTTTTTAAAATATTAGGAACACGCGGAGGCAATCCGTTTACGCACATTGGTTGTGGTTTTATAAAGCTTGAGCCTAACCAAACCGTAGAGTCAACAATTATCCTGTTGCCATACGACCCTGCTGATCCGGGTTGTTAAACGCTATTAGCTTTCTTCCGACACGCTTGTCGCATTTTAAATGTACTCTTTGTCTTTAAAGTAGTTAACGACGGCCTGTTTCATTAGTATGGACTGTTCGCCTGCCCTTAGTGTTGGAAGGGATTTTATAGCCTTAAAATGCGGCCACCCCTCATCATCCCGCTTTTCAAACTCATAGTAGCCATAGGGTTCTAAAACAGAGCAAATAGCTACATGAAGGACGTTGATTTTAACGTCTTTTTTCATTTTAATAAAGCCCATTTGCAATTCTTGTGTGCCAATTAACAACAATACGCCATCGAGATCAAGGTCTCCATCGCCAGGAAATTGTTTAGAAAGTTTTTCTAGAAGATTGTGCCAATCCACTTTTAATTCTTCACTTCTCACTATTTTTCTTTTATGAAAGGATTCGACCTGGTTGTTTTAATATGTACATCCCTGCTCATGGCTAAAGGTATGTGGAAAGGTTTTATTAAAGAAATAGCTGGAATAATCGCTGTATTATTAGCTATTGTGTTGTCTTTTTATTTACATGACAAGGCTGTCGTTCTTTTAAGTAACCGACTCCACTTTGCCTATTTGTCCTCTGCTACCTACGTTGTGCTGTTTGTTGGTGTTTATTTACTAGTGAAACTAATAGGGGGTTTTATTGATAACGTCTTAAAGAGTATTATGCTTGGTGGTGTAAACAGAATATTAGGTGGTCTTTTTGGGGGTCTAAAATCTGCTTTATGGTTTACAATAATTACCTATGCTTACACTATTGCCAAAACCAACGTTGGTTTCGATCATCCAATATGGATACAGGATTCAAAGTGTTTTCCCGTTTTAGTTGATTTTGCTGAAATTTTATCTAGCTACCTAACTTAAAGCAGCTACCCCTGGAAGTTCTTTCCCTTCCAAAAACTCAAGCATTGCTCCTCCTCCGGTTGATATGTAGCTTACTTTCTCTGTGAAACCAAACTTATTGATAGCGGCAACACTATCTCCGCCTCCAATTAAAGAAAAAGCGCCATTCTCTGTGCTCTCTGCTATAGCTTGTGCTACCCTTTTTGTCCCTTCTGCATAATGCTCAAACTCAAACACACCCATGGGTCCGTTCCATATTATTGTTTTCGCTGTGGACAACACACTCATTACCTTAGAAATACTTGTGGGTCCATTGTCTAGTCCCATATAGCCGTTTGGAATTTCGCCTATTGGACAAACGCCTGCTGGCGGGGAATCTTTAAACTCACTTGTTATTACCGTATCCTCGGGTATCATTAGGTTACAGCCGTATGTTTTTGCTTTAGAGATAAGCTCACGTGCTAGATCTAGTTTATCATCCTCTACTAGGGAGGTCCCTATGGATCCACCCATTGCCTTTACAAAAGTAAAGCCCATGCCACCGCCAATAACGACAGTTCCAACATTCTCAATCATGTTGTTAATCACCCCTATTTTCGAGCTCACTTTAGCTCCCCCTATAATTGCAACCGTTGTGTTTTTATCGCTACCTAGGGCTTTAGAAATACTTGCCACCTCGTTGTTCATTAGCGCGCCAAAACCCTTGTTTGATTCTTCAAAAAATTCAGCGATGATTGCTGTTGAAGCATGCGCTCTGTGCGCCGTACCAAAGGCATCATTTAAATATATGTCTCCAAGTTTTGACAGCGAAGCGGCAAAAGATTGATCACCCGCTGTTTCTTCTTCATAATAACGAAGGTTTTCTAAGAGAACTATTTCCCCAAAAGACGCTTTAGAAACAGCCTCTTGCGCCTGATCACCAATACAATCTTTGGCAAAATGAACTTTTCTTCCTGTAAGAAAAGCTACTTCCGCCACCAATGAAGCGAGAGTGAGTTCTGGAACCCATTTTCCTTTTGGACGACCCAAATGGCTCATTAACACTGCCTTACCGCCTCCCTCAACTACTTTCATAATAGTTGGTAATGCTGCCTTTATTCTAGTATTGTCTGTTATTTTAAGTGTTTTGTCTTGTGGTACATTAAAGTCCACACGAATCAGCACGTTCTTTCCTGAAAAATCGAAGGTTTTCATCTATTTTTAAGCGTTGAGTTGGTCGGCTAATTTACACCAATTTCAATGTTGACATTCAATGGTTGTTGCATATAAAAACATATTTCTTTTAGAACAATTAAAGCACGCGTTTAAGGCCGGGAAGCTACATCACGCAAACTTGATTTCGAGCGGAATTGGGGGAGAGGGACTGCCCTTAGCAATTGAGCTATCAAAACTACTATTGTGTGATGAAGAAACTGGATGCGGAAGTTGTAGAGGTTGTACCCGTGTGTCAAGGCTTGAACATCCCGATTTGAACTTAACGTTTCCCATAGTTTCTGGTGGTAGTTCTAGCACCTCTGATGATTATTTAGCGGATTTTAGAAAACAACTTATTGAAAACCCATTTCTTGACCCCAGCACATGGCAACGCGAAATAGCTTCTAAAAACCAACAACTTCAAATACCTGTTAAGGAAATTCAGCGTCTCCACAAAAGCCTCTCGCTAACAGCTGCTGAGGGCAAGAACAGGGTTCTGCTTTTGTGGATGCCTGAATCTATAAAAACTGCCGCATCCAACAAGCTTCTTAAGCTAATAGAGGAGCCCTTAGATAATACATATATCATACTTGTTTCTCATAACAAAAAAAGACTTCTGCCTACAATTCTCTCTCGATGCGCACCATGGAATTGTAAGCCTTTAAATGAGGATGATTTTCTTTCATATTTCCCCAACGAAACCCAAGAAGCAAAAGCTATTCTGAGCATGCTGTTTGCTCCAAATCTTGGCGCAGCTATTGCTGCCAATAATGACTTAAGCAACAACCAAACGGCGGTTTTTGCAAATTGGATGCGCACTTGCTATAAAGGTTCGCCAAAAGAAATTACAGCAGTCGTTAATGAACTCGCGTCACTACCAAAAGAAGGGTTAAAAACACTTATTTCTAGTTCATTACACCTTTTGGAAAGAGGTTTTTATCACAACGTTCAAGGAACTGATGCCTCAGCAACAGAGTTGGGCGTTATCAATCTAAAAAAGCTAAGCAGTGCTGTTATTCCTTCCGGATCCTATTTGATTACTAGGGCTCTTGGTTCTTGTCTAAGAGACATAGAAAGAAACATACATGTAAAGACCTCTTTATCTGTTACGAGTTATCAATTAAACACAGCCTTTAAAGGGTTGTAATTAGTTGTGTTTTAAAACGTATATCTTGGAACTTGTATTGGTGTTTTTTGCTTTTAGATTGCTCAACGCACCCACATAAGCCCCTTTAAACCAGTGTTTTAAGTTTCTTTTTTTTGTCTTGCTCTTATATTGCTCGGACAACAAAGAAATGTAATAACTATCCAACTTCATGGGTATTACTTTTTCTAAAGAAAACCCGTGTTGACCCATTAAAGCCTTAATACTATTCTCTGTATAATGATGAACATGAATTGGAACATCCCACGCGGCCCAAAACTCGTTATAGTATTGTGCATCGTAGCTCTCTGGGTTGGGTACAGCAACAATAAGGTGTCCTCCTTTTAACATTCGTTTTTTAAACTCAAATAACAACCCGTGAATATCGTAGACGTGCTCTAGAACATGCCACATTGTAATCACCTCAACACCTTTATCAACCTCATCAATAGAAGAATAAACACTCCCGTATCGTTCTGCTGCCTTTCGAGCGTTTTCATTGATTTCTACGCCAAGTGATTTTTTACCGCTGGTAACCAAGGCTTCTAAAAATTGACCTGTTCCACATCCATAGTCTAAAACAGTGCCTTTTCCTGAAAACACCTCGTCCACATAAGAAATTTTTCTACGAAGATTGATACCTCGTAAAAACTGATAGGTACGGCCAAATAAACCTTTGTTTTCATTAGTGTGACTTATATAATCAGGATTGTCATAATACGGACCTATGCTGTCTTCCTTTATTCTTGGGTTTGTATATAGATGGCCGCATTTGACGCAATTTTGAACATCAAAACGCTCTTTACTCGTAGAATAATCTACCGTATTAACGGTTAACTCAGAATCTGTCTCCCCGCATACCGGGCAATTGTTTATACTTTCTATCATACTATGTTTCACGTGAAACTTAACGGCCCATATAAACTAATAACACATGAATGTCACTTTGGCTAATCCCACTAATACGGCCAGCTTGAGCTATTGTAGCGGGCCTAATAGCACTTAGCTTGTCTCTGCCTTCAAAACTAAGCCCTTTCACCTTGTAGTAGTCAAAGTTTTCTGGGATTTCTTTATCATCAAGTCGTTTCATCTTAGCCACGTTTTCTTTTTCACGTGCTATGTAACCCCCATATTTTATCTCTATTTCAAGCTGCTCTAAAACATCATTTTGCCACCAAGGTTCTTTAGAGTATTCTTTAGAGAAGTCCATTATTGAAATGTTTGGCCTTGCTATTAATTTTTTTGTTTTTGTCTTCTCTTTTGCAATACGCTCAGATTTTGCTTCCAAAACAGCGTTTACTTCCTTAAGCGAAAGGCTTTTATCCAACGATTCCCTTCCTTTGCTTATTAGGTTTTCTTTATAATCTAAAAGATCCTTACGATCCTTTCCTGCCAACCCTATTTGGTACCCCAAAGAAGTTAAACGAAGATCTGCGTTATCCTGTCTCAATAAAAGCCTGTATTCAGCTCGAGAGGTAAACATTCTATATGGCTCTTCTGTGCCCTTAGTAATTAAATCGTCTATTAAAACCCCTATATACGCATCATTTCGACCTAAAACTAAAGGTTGTTCTCCACGAACGGATAGAACGGCGTTTACCCCGGCCATAAGCCCTTGACAAGCCGCTTCCTCGTAACCCGTGGTTCCGTTTATTTGACCGGCAAAATATAAGCCTGTCACTAGTTTTGTTTCTAACGTAGATTTAAGTTGAGTAGGCGGAAAATAGTCATATTCTATTGCATAGCCTGGACGGAAAAACTTAGCTTGTTCAAACCCTTTCACTTTGTGAAGAGCTTCATACTGTATTTCCACGGGTAGGCTTGTAGAAAATCCATTTACATATACTTCTACAGTATTCCAACCCTCTGGCTCAACGAATATTTGATGCGAATTTTTCTCGGAAAAACGATCAATTTTGTCCTCAATAGATGGGCAATATCTAGGACCGGTACCTCTAATAGACCCGTTAAATAGTGGAGACCTGTCAAACCCTTTTTTCAGTGTATCATGGACTTCTTGTGAAGTGTGCGTTATCCAACAACTCCGTTGATTTTTAAGTGCTGATTCTCCCAAGAAGCTAAATTGACCAGGATTTTCATCACCTTTTTGCTCCTCCATTGCCTTAAAATCAATGGTTCTTCCGTCTATTCGTGGCGGAGTGCCTGTTTTCATTCTACCCGCCTCAAAACCGAGAGCTATCAACTCCTCTGTAATACCCTTACTTGCTCTTTCTCCCGCTCTACCTCCACCAAAGTTTTGATCTCCAACATGAATTAAGCCATTCATAAAAGTACCGCTTGTAAGCACAACGGTTTGTGCCTCAAAAGTAAGTCCTAAAGCAGTTTTTACTCCGGAAACCGTTCCATCAGAAACTAAAAGACCTATCACCATATCTTGAAACATATTCAAACCTTTTGTCTCTTCTAGTAGCTCCCGCCAATATTGAGCGAAAAGCATTCTATCACTTTGCACCCTTGGGCTCCACATGGCAGGACCTTTGCTTTTATTCAGCATTCTAAACTGAATCATGCTCTTATCCGTAATTACGCCTGAGCCTCCTCCTAGAGCATCTATTTCACGAACAATTTGACCTTTAGCAACACCGCCCATTGCCGGATTACAACTCATTTGACCTATTGTCTGCATGTTCATCGTCACAAGAAGAACATTAGCCCCCATTTTTGCCGCACAATAACTAGCCTCACAACCCGCATGTCCGCCGCCTACTACAATTACATCGTACTTTTCATCAAGAACCATGATAGAGTTCCTTTAAAAATTGATCTTCTTTTAGTCTCATTTCCTCTTGCTCCTTCTCTGTCTTGTCCTTAAACCCAAGCAGATGTAACACACCATGGGCTATAACTCTATCGCGTTCTTGATTAAAGGGTGTGATTTCTTTTTTAGCGTTTTCAACAACTCTGTCTTCACTTATGAATAACTCACCGCTTATTTTTTTTCCGCGAGAATAATCAAACGTTATAATGTCTGTATAATAATTATGGTTCAAAAATTTCCTATTCATTTCTAGTAATTCATCATCATTAACCCAATGAATGATAATATCACCAAACCTATAATCAGCGTAAAGCTTTTTAAACACATCTAAAAATTGATCACTTAATTTGAGCAAATCACTTCTTTTTTAATACTGGCAAAGGTAATATGCTTCTGCTCGTATCAGAGGATTTGTTTTTTATAACCACACCGTTGTCTGAGGAAACATCAGTCGCGGTATTAGATTTTCTGCTTTCACCTTGAGATTCTTTCTGTAACTCAGATTTTAATGACTCCCACAACCTTTTTTCAATTTCTTGAATTTGTTCAGGGCTATCGTCTTTATTAAACAACAATTCTTTTTTCAGCTCTTCTATCTTTTCTTTTGTTGGGTTTTTGCCTTCACCTGGTAGTTCACCTAATAACTCGTCAATTTTTTTAAGTAACTCTTTTGTTCCTTTTCCGTTTTCCCCTGGTTTATCACCCTGTTTTCCTTCTTTTCGTTTGGTTCCTTTTTTACCTTTTTGTTTGCCTGGAGATTGACTTGTTTTCTTGGATTTGTTTTCACCCTTTTTTCCTTTATTCGGTTTTCCTTTTGATCCAGGTTGGCCGTTTTTACATTCTTTTTTCGCTTTTGCTAAAGCATTTTTTTCGCTTTCTAATATTCTATAAAGCACAGCGTTTAATTCATTCAACGCGTTGAACATATACGCTGATTGAACCGCAACATCTTTAGAAGATAATACACGTGATTCTAAATCTTTAATAGCCTTCTTTAGATTACTCTCTGCATTACCCAAGACCAAACCCATCATTGGGTCAGTTATAATTAATTCACCTAAAGTGTCAGATATAGATTGCTCTATTTTTAATAGTTGACGTTGGTTTCTATACTTACTGCCAGTGTATATTGATCTATTAATTTCTTGATATAAGCTTGAGTTCCATGACGTTTTCAATAATCGTTTCAGTCTATTAATGTTGTCAATTTGAATATCAACCGCTTTCTCTGATAATAATTCTTTAAGCTTCTCAGCACTTTCTTCTGCTTGCTTTTTGCGGTCATCCCCTTTCTTTTCTAATTTCTTAAGAGATTGTAGCTCCTCTTTTAATTCTTCGTTTTTTGTTTCTTCTAATTCATTTATACTTTGATCAAGCACAGAATCTAAACTTGCATTTTCTTCTTCTGTTACTTGTTCTAAAACAGTAATTAGTTTTTGAATCTCCCATAATTCATCTAATGATTCTGTAAGTTTCTGTGATAAACTATCATTACTGAATTCATTTTTATTTAAATCGTTGTTCTCTATTTGTGTTTTTTCTTTTGTTTTTTCTAAATCCAATAATTTATTTTTCCTCTGAAAATCTTTGTTTAAAACGTTTTGCTTTTTAATCTCATTAAAACTTGTTAGGACAGGTTTTGTATTCTTAGTTATTGTGCTGTTCAATTCATTAAAAGAAGGATGAGGTTTTTTTATATTTTTTACTGTGATTTGGTTGATTTTATCAAAAGCCTTCACAATTATTTCATCATCCGAATTCCAATAAATGATAAACTGACTATTTGTTTCAACCGGAACATCATTAATCAAAATGTTTTTTACACCGAAATCATCATAAATAAATAAACTCACTGAATCTATTGTATTGTTCTGAACCTCTATTACCGGTGGAAGATCTTCTCTGATTTTTACAGGAATAGTGAAAACCTGGTTTTTAAATATTAAATCAATAGAGTTTGTTTTTTGTTTTATTCTAAATTTTCTTTTAGATAATAATGTTTCACGTGGAACATTTACTCTTAATTGATTTGTTAAAACCCCTTTTAGTACTAATTCAATTTTGCTACCTAATAATACTTCTATAGTATCCTTTGTATTATATCTGTTCATTGAAGAATATACAGGAGGTTCTACCACAGCATACCATGAATTAAGATGAACTGTAGAATCGCATTTAATAAATAAATCCTTAATAAAACGACCTTGAAACATCCACTTCACAGTAAAATTAGAAACCACTGCATTAGGAATTTGATTGATGTAAAACCCTTTGTCTTTAAAATTATTTATATCTAAAGTTGTATTGAAAGGAACTTTTATAGTGTCAGGAAGAATATTTAATTCCGACGAAGGCCTTAGATAACCTGTAAATATTTCTTTAGAGCTGTCTAACACCCTACCGTTTACAAGTAGTGAGAGTATTAGTATTGAAATTAAACCTAGAGACCATTTCTTTAATGGCCAATTTAATTTTATTAAACTCAGTGAAGATTTTAAAATTATTTGACTTTCTCTCAAGGATACACGAGAAGACCATTTTCCTAATTCTTGTTGTTTATTAAGATCTAACGATTGTTGTAATCGCCCTTCATCATAACTTCGAACAACTTTAGCCAGATACTGATCAGATAATTTTTCTATAAAAAAATAGAAAATTAAAAATTTTAAAGGAAGAAGAATTAATACTAGTGTAAAGAATAAACCACAGATTAAAACAACCGATTGAATAAGTTTTATTGGAGGAAAAAATAAATAATTAACACCGGTAACTATTAATGTAGTAAATAAGAATAATAAAAGAATTAAAACGCTATAATACAATGACTTACGTAAAAACAAACCTTTTGCAAATTTCAATATTTGTTCTTCTTTTATCATTGTTTTGTGGCTGTACTTCTCAAAAATTTTTATTACAAAATTCTACATTTATTATTGAAACAAAAGGAAATATTAAAAAGCCAGCTCTTTTGTTTTTTAGTGATATTAATTTAAAATGCAACGACTCAATTATTAAAGAATTAAATAAAAGATATTTTGTTCTAACAGTTATAGATACTTCTATAGATATCGTTTTAAAACAAAATTCAGATAATCAACTAACAAGAGCTTTAAATGGTATTTCAATCTACAATCAAATAAATAACCAATTACCACTAACAGGTGTTGCCGCTTCTGGGTTAGAATGTCTACATATTATTAATTGGGGAATTAATGTAAGACCATCAGAAATTCATCTTTACCCTTTATTCCATTCTAGTTTAAATGATTATTTAAGGCAACAAATTTCATTCAATCAAACTGCATTTAGCCAATATAGAAATCCAACAAGTGCTCTAGATTTATATACTTTATTAAATTCAGAAATTCCTAGTTCTGGATTGATTCATAATTATTCTTACCAGTATTTAAAAGAATTTAGAAACTTAACCCCTACAATTCATTTAAAACCGTACTCAGGACTACTTGTTATAAATAAATTAGATTAATCACATGTGATTTTATTCACACGTCGTTCATGCCTTCCACCTTCAAATTTATTTTCAAGAAAGGTCTTTAAAATATCTTTTGCTTCATTAGTTGTTACAAAACGAGCTGGAATAGCAATTATGTTAGCATTGTTATGTTGACGAGCTAAAGCTGCAATTTCTGGCTTCCAACAAAGGGCACCTCTAATATTCTGATGTTTATTGACTGTCATATTAA
Organism: Cryomorphaceae bacterium; assembly: GCA_038139395.1. GTDB lineage: Bacteria > Bacteroidota > Bacteroidia > Flavobacteriales > Schleiferiaceae > UBA10364. The sequence goes on along the minus strand of JAYOSU010000018.1, from coordinate 1,119 downwards.
TTCCATTCCCTGAACCACATATAACCACACCGAACAAACAAGTACCATTTGAAACTAATGAAGCTACTTTATGTCCATAATCTGGGTAATCTACACTATCCGTATTAAAAGGTCCTTGATCTAACACTTGAGCACCGTGAAGTTCCAATTGTTTGATTAACTCATTCTTTAATTCTACACCCGCATGATCAGTTCCGATAGCTATCTTCATTTCTTGTTTTTTATGTGTATTACCTTTTAATAAGTGTTCATAAAACCTTTAATATAAAACAACAACTTCCATTTGGAATTAAGCCTACAATTTTATAGTTAATTTTTTTATTTATAACTGATGAAAATATATAGTTAGTTATACAAAACAAGCTCACAGTTTACTCACTGAATTATCACCACATAAAATAAAATTCAGTCAACAATAACCTATGAATAACTTTTCCAACACTATGGATAAATCTATTATATACTCGTATTTACAAGTGATTTATTAATTGAAAAAGGTTTATAATATTTAATAACTCATAATACTATGTATTCTATTATTAAGTTACCACGGTTATCAACACGCTATTATTATTATTAAATATTTTAAATGAATACTATTATATATAAAGGTGATTGGATAATTAACGAATCAGAAGTTAAATATGATAATCCATGGATTAAGTTGATACATCATAAAGTGATCACTCCAGGAGGATCTTCCGGTATATATGGGGAGGTTCATTTTAAAAATTTAGCAATCGGTATACTTCCTATTGATGAAAACGGATATACATGGCGAGTAGGTCAATTTAGATTTCCAATAAATCAATATTCATGGGAAATACCAGAGGGAGGAGGACTATTAGATACAAATCCTCTTCAGAGTGCTAAAAGAGAATTAAAAGAAGAGGTAGGATTGAAAGCTTCTATATGGACTGAATTACTACAATTGCATTTGAGTAATAGTGTAACTAATGAGAAAGCAATAATATTTATTGCGGAAGATTTAACAGAAACTGAAGTTAATCCTGAGGACAGTGAGAATTTAACAATTGAAAAAATTCATTTTTCAGAATTATACAAGCAAGTTTTAAATGGAATTATAACAGATTCAATTACCGTCGCTGCTGTTTTAAA
>JAYOSU010000017.1:29164-38368 GCA_038139395.1 Cryomorphaceae bacterium | reverse complement strand
GCTCGTTAATCACGTAGTTACCCAATACCATAGAAGCCAATACTGTGGCTACGTAAGAGCCGAACAAATCGGCACCCATACCAGCAACATCACCTACATTATCACCTACGTTATCTGCAATAGTAGCAGGATTACGTGGATCATCTTCAGGAATACCTGCTTCAACTTTACCTACAAGGTCAGCACCTACGTCGGCAGCTTTCGTGTAGATACCACCACCTACACGCGCAAACAACGCGATAGATTCAGCACCTAGAGAGAAACCGGCTAGGGCTTCCAATACAACGGTCATCTCGTTATAGAAGTTACCGCCATCAGTCATGAACCAGCCTGCGAGTCCTGCAAACAATGCACTAAGACCAAATACAGCAAGACCGGCAACACCTAGTCCCATTACGGTACCTCCACGGAATGATACTTTCAATGCCTCTGGCAAAGAAGTACGAGCAGCTTGTGTGGTACGAACATTAGCATCAGTGGCTATACGCATACCAATGTTACCAGCAACTGCAGAGAATACTGCACCTATAACGAAGGCTACCACAATGAACCAGTGCGTAGTTTCAACGACAGAAGAAATAATACCTAGGAGAATGCCAGCAATAACTACGAATACAGCAAGGATGCGGTACTCAGCATTCAAGAATGCCATTGCTCCTTCTTTTACATAAGAAGCCAATTTTGACATTTTTTCAGTTCCAGTGTCTTGTTTAACAACCCATGAACGTAGAACGATCATGTAGACAAGACCAACAATCCCTAAAAGTGGGACTACATAAAGCAAGTTTTCCATTTTAACTATGGTTTGATAAAAAATCAGCCCCCTTGAGTTTCCAAAGAGGGCTGCAAATATAAGCGTTAGAGTCTTTTTAACAACTTGTCTGACAAAAGCTCTTATTATTTCACATACATGACCGACTTCACCGCATCAATTACCTGGTCAACTTGAGGTAAGAATTCAGCTAGAAGTGTTGGTGAATATGGTGCTGGAGTGTCCGTGGTGGTAATTCTTTTCACAGGTGCATCTAAATAATCAAATGCCTCTTGTTGTACTTTATATGTAATTTCTGTTGAAATAGATCCAAGCGGCCAAGCTTCTTCAAGACATACCAAACGGTTTGTTTTCTTGACACTCTCTATAACCGCATCATAATCAATAGGACGAACAGTTCTTAGATCTATAATCTCACATGAAATACCATCTTTGGCCAATGCATCCGCAGCTTCATAGGCTACCTTGATAATCTTACCAAAAGAAACAATAGTGACATCTGTTCCCTTGCGTTTAATATCTGCGACGCCAATTGGCAATGTGTATTCTCCCTCAGGCACCTCGCCTTTATCCCCATACATCTGCTCACTCTCCATAAAGATTACCGGATCGTTATCACGGATGGCACTCTTTAGAAGTCCTTTTGCATCATAGGGGTTGGAGGGCACAATGACCTTTAGACCAGGACAGTTTGCATACCAACTTTCAAACGCTTGAGAATGTGTTGCCGCCAATTGACCTGCAGAAGCAGTTGGTCCACGGAAAACAATTGGCACGTTAATTTGACCTCCTGACATCTGTTTCATCTTAGCCGCATTATTGATAATTTGATCAATAGCCACCATAGAGAAATTGAACGTCATAAATTCTACTATGGGTCTAAGACCGTTCATAGCTGCACCCGTTGATATTCCCGCAAAACCAAGCTCGGCAATAGGAGTGTCAATAACTCGCTTAGCGCCAAACTCGTCTAACATTCCCTTTGAAGCCTTATATGCCCCATTGTATTCAGCGACTTCTTCACCCATCAAAAAGATGTTTTCGTCACGGCGCATTTCTTCACTCATGGCCTCACAAACGGCCTCTCTAAACTGAATTGTTTTCATTTCTAATTATGATGTGTCAGGACGGCAAATATACTATTCAATGAATACAACTTTAAAATATTCTTTTCGTCGATTTTTGCGTCTTTTTACGATACATATATTAAGTATGCGAACTTAAACCTAGAGAGTTGATAAAAATGAATACTTGAATGAAAATTCCTTGGATTTATTATGCGTGCATAGTAAATTAGATGCCAAATCATAACCCAATTATGAACATACTTGTCTGTATTAGTCATGTTCCCGACACTACTGCTAAAATTAATTTTACAGGAGATGGAAAAGCCTTGGATCCAAATGGTGTTCAATTTGTCATCAATCCATATGATGAATTCGGCCTAACCAAAGCCTTGCATTTAAAGGAAGCACATGGTGGAACAATCACAGTAATCAATGTTGGCTTGGCAGCAACGGAACCTACGTTGCGCAAAGCCTTAGCAATTGGAGGAGATAAAGCCGTCAGAATTAACGCCAACCCCGAGGACGCTATCACAGTAGCTAAAGAACTCAAGAACCACATCGAGGCAAATTCTTACGACCTAATCATCTGTGGTCAAGAGAGCATTGACTATAACGGACAACAAGTACCAGCAATGATTGCTGCGATGCTCAAATTACCTTTTGCCAATGCATGTGTCGGACTTACTATCAATAGCGACACAGCCCTAGCAACCTCTGAAATAGATGGCGGACATGCTACTTTCCAAGCAAAGCTGCCCATGATCATTGGAGGCAAAAAAGGCTTGGTTGAGGAAAAAGACCTCCGTATTCCTAACATGAGAGGAATCATGTCCGCAAGAACAAAACCTCTTGAATTAGTAGAACCGTCTGTAAATGACGGGGCTACTAAAGCATTGCATTTTGAAAAACCTGCACCAAAAGCTGCAGTCAAAATGGTAGATGCTGGCAATGTTGATGAATTAGTTCGTCTCTTACACGAAGAAGCAAAAGCAATTTAATTATGTCAGTTTTAGTTTTTGTTGAGGATTGGAACGGGTCCTTTAAAAAAGCATCCTTTGAAGCAACATCTTATGCTAAAAGATGGGCGAATATGATGAACACACAAGTAGTTGCTGTTACCAGTAATTCAACTACTAGTTCAGAGCTTCACGCTTACGGTGCTGATCATGTACTTCAAATTACATTGGCCAAAACAGGAATGGGAATTGCCGAACAGCTAGGTCAACTTTGTAATGATGTGCAAGGAGTAGTCATAGCGGGTACTGCCTTAGGCAAAACAATCGGACCTGCGCTAGCCGCATTAAATAATGGTTCGTTGAGTACAAACACTATTTCATTGCCCTTAAGCATAAATCCTACTGAAGTGAAGCGCGGCGCGTTTTCTTCAAAAGGTATTGAAACCATTGAATTAAATGGTAGTCTTCCCATCGTTTCATTTGTTCCAAATAGCATAGGCATCGCGGAAATAGGAGGTGAAGGTGAGACCAATTCAAAAGATATTTACGGTAATGATCTTATGGAAATAACGGAGGTGAATGTTGCTTCCGGAAAAGTTGCGCTTCCTGAAGCGGAAGCTGTAGTGAGTGCTGGTCGTGGTTTGAAAGGGCCAGAAAACTGGGGGATGATCGAAGAACTCGCTGATGTGCTCGGAGCAGCCACCGCATGCTCAAAACCAGTAAGCGACATAGGTTGGCGGCCACATAGTGAACACGTTGGTCAAACAGGTATTCAAGTCAACCCTAATCTGTATATTGCAATCGGAATCTCTGGCGCGATTCAACACCTTGCAGGTGTAAGTGCATCAAAGACAATTGTCGTAGTAAATACAGACTCTGAAGCACCGTTTTTTAAGGCTGCAGACTATGGAATTGTAGGTGATGCATTTGAAGTTATCCCAAAATTAGTGGATGCTTTGCGCGCCTTCAAGGCCGCTAGTTAATGCAAGAAATAGAAATTACGGTTAAGGGTTTATCCTACAGTCAGGGAAAATCAGGCGCATATGCACTCATTTTAGCTGAAAAAGGTCCGAATGGTCGTAAATTACCTATTGTCATTGGAGGTGCCGAAGCACAAAGTATTGCTGTTGCTCTTGAAAAATCTATAGCTCCGCCAAGACCCATGACTCATGATACTTGGAATAACATGCTTAAAGAGCTTGGTGCTGTTCTAGAAAAGGTTCTCATTCACCGACTTGTAAACGGTATTTTTTATGCATCTATTTATTTGCGAAATGAACAAGGTGCCCAATTAGTTTTTGACTCACGCCCGTCAGATGCCGTTGCATTGGCTGTTAGGCTTGAAAGTCCTATTTATGCTCTAGAGTCCATTCTAGAGCAAGGGGGTATTACCGATAAAGAAGAAAAACAAGCGGACGCTGAATCAGAGGTGGTGGAAGAAGAAGCACCAATTGATGAAGATCATCTGAGCCTTGAAGATTTGGAAGAGCAGCTCGCTGAAGCAGTACTTAACGAAGACTATGAGCTTGCTGCCCGACTCAGAGACCACATTGACAAACTGAAATCATGATCCAATTTATATTAAGAGGAGCACTGGGCATTATTTGCCTGATTGGAATTTTATGGCTTTTAAGCAGTAACAAGAAAGCCATCAATTGGAAGACAGTTCTCAACGCGAGTTTGTTACAGCTTTCTTTGGCATTTTTGGTATTAAAAGTACCTGGCTTTTCTTGGGCATTTGATAAATTTTCGTTGGGAGCAGTTACCGTACTTGACTTTACCAAAGAAGGTTCAGAATTCTTATTTGGAGGACTCATAACCAACACGGAGAGTTACGGTTACTTATTTGCGTTTCAAGTTTTGCCAACTATCATCTTCTTTTCTGCATTAACCTCACTATTGTACTATTATGGAATTCTACAGAAAGTAGTAAAAGCAATGGCTTGGGCCATGCAAAAAACCTTGAAGCTTAGTGGTGCTGAATCGCTCGCGGCAGCGGGTAATATTTTTATTGGTCAAACTGAAGCTCCATTATTAGTGAAGCCGTACATCTCTAAAATGACCAAAAGCGAATTGTTGTGTTTAATGAGTGGCGGTATGGCAACGATTGCTGGTGGCGTGCTCGCAGCATATATTGGATACTTGGGCGGAGAGGATGCTGCAGGAAAGTTGTTTTTCGCCAAGCACCTCATTACCGCATCCGTACTCAGCGCACCGGCAGCCATTATGAGTGCTAAGATCTTAATCCCCGAGACTGAAAAATTTGATAAAGTTGCCGAAATTTCAAAACAAAGTATGGGTTCTAATGCTTTAGATGCCATTTCCAATGGGACTACACAGGGTGTGAAGTTAGCCGTAAACGTGGGTGCCATGCTTTTGGTCTTTGTTGCTCTTGTTTATGGTGTCAACTACATCATCATTCACACACTAGGCGATTGGACTGGCTTAAACACCTGGACGAGTAATGTTACGGACGGACAGTTTGATGCATTTTCACTAGAATTCATATTAGGTGCTGTATTCAGTCCGCTTGCTTGGATATTAGGAGTCCCTGCAACAGATATTATGCTTGTAGGCCAATTATTGGGAGAGAAAACAGTTTTGAATGAATTCTATTCTTATGTCAGTCTTACCGAAATGAAAGAAAAAGGGTTGTTTTCTTCAGAACGCTCTGTTATTCTATCCACTTATATGCTCTGTGGGTTTGCAAATATTTCAAGCATAGGAATTCAAATTGGTGGTATTGGAGTTTTGGCACCGAGCAGGAGAAAAGAATTAAGCGAATTAGGTATAAAAGCACTTATCGCAGGAACGGCAGCCTCCTTATTCACTGCAGCATACGTTGGAATGATTATCTAGAAAATGAAGGATGCTATCGACAAAGTTATAATAGGAGTCGATCCAGGGACGGTTGTCATGGGCTACAGCATTGTTCACATCATAAAAGGTAAGGTTGAGCCCATTGTACTTGATGTACTTAAGTTCAATGCCAAATTGGATCACTATACTCGTCTTTCTCACATTTTTGATGAACTCAGCAAAGTGGTAGAATTGTATAAACCCGATGAAATGGCGCTTGAAGCGCCTTTCTTTGGTAAGAATGTGCAATCCATGTTGAAGCTAGGAAGAGCCCAAGGCGTCTGCATGGCTACCGCATTGTCAAAAAAAATTCCCGTATTTGAATACAGTCCACGCTTAATAAAGCAAAGTATTGTTGGTAACGGTAACGCTAGTAAAGAACAAGTGAGCGGAATGCTGCAAAGTATGTATCCTGGCGTGAGTCATAAATACCTAGATGCATCTGATGCTCTGGCCGCAGCTGTTTGTCATCATGCACAAACCAGTGGTCTACCTTCACCGAAACACGGGACCGGAGCAAAAAAAAACAAAAGCAAAAAAGGAGGTAGTTGGGAACAGTTTATTGAACAGAACCCAAGTCGTCTGAAATAGCCTGGGCTAGTGCAACCATTTCTTCGTTAGGCAAAGAAGCTTTTGCATGGGAAAAGCTGAGTTCGTGCTCCGCATTTATGGGAACTAAATGAATGTGGGCATGCGGGACTTCCATTCCAAGTACTATGGACCCGATCCTCTTACAAGGCACCACTCGCTTTAGGCTTTGTGCAACTTGCTGCGTAAAAGACATTAAACTATTGAAGTCTTCCTTAGGCAGTTCAAACAGTTCATCTACTTCTAGTTTAGGCACGCAAAGCACGTGACCTGTTTTAATGGGGCGAATATCAAGAAAGGCAATGTTTTTATTGTCCTCTGCAACTTTATAGCAAGGGATTTCTCCGTTAATGATTTTCGTGAAAATGCTGGACATAGTTAGGCCACAGAGATTTCTAAAATCTCAAAACTCATAATACCCCTTGGAACCTGAATTTCTGCTACTTCACCAACTTTTTTCCCCAACAGGCCCTTACCGATCGGGCTAGAAACTGATATCTTATTTTTTCGAATATCCGCTTCTTTTTCTGCAACTAATGAGTATTCCATAATGGCGCTATTTGCCATGTTTTTGAGCTTCACCTTGGTGAGCACACCAACCTTGGTTAAGTCAATGTTCTCTTCACTTAAGATCCGAGCATTTGCCAAGACGTCTTCAAGCTTGCTTATCTTCATTTCAAGCATTCCTTGAGCCTCCTTAGCAGCGTCATATTCCGCGTTTTCACTCAAGTCGCCCTTATCTCTAGCCTCTGCTATTTGAGCTGAAATCTTAGGACGCTCAATGGTCTTCATTTGCTCAAGTTCATCCTTGAGCTTTTTAAGCCCTTCCTCTGTATAATAACTAACTGCTGACATACGTATAGGTTTTGACTAAAAAAGAGGCCTTAGGAGGCCTCTCTTAAAGTTCAAAGGTATAAAATCTTTCTAATTACAAGTTGATTCGAGCACCAATAGTGTGTATTCCACTAAATGCCGAAGTAGTGCCGCGGTAGGCATAATCAATTGCGAAACTGCCCTCGTCACTTGTAGGAACATTAAAACTAAAGCCCCCACATATTCCAGAAATTGCTGATGTTCTTAAGCCATCTGCGCGATTATCTCTGGCTACGTAACCCACGCGAAGTTGAAATAAGTCCTTTAGGCTGTACTGTATACCTGCATGATAGGTGTCTTTTTCAAATGCATTTGAGGTAAAATTCAAAGCTCCTGTCACTTTTCCTTTCTCCAAAAGCCAGTCATAAGACCCGCCTATGCTGAGCGCAGTAGGTAATTCAAAAATAGCCGAGCGGCTCTCGAATGTTTGTGTATAGGCTACTCCGTAGGTAGGTACGGGAAGCGTTACACCAAATCCATCACCTTCGTAGGTGATACCTGGCCCTACATTGCGCAGGGTGATACCAAATTTGAATCGGTCTTCAACTCCCGTGCGGTATTGTACTCCAGCATCAAAACAAACGCCACTAGTATTCAAATTGGATATTGAGCTGCTGTAGATTTTTACATTCGCACCACCGTAGATGTTTTCTGTAAATTTTTGTGCATATCCAAGATTGATAGCTAAACTTTGAGGACTAATTGTAGCACCCGTGCCTTCTGGTTGGTCTGCTGTTGTTACCTCCCACTCCCCGTAGTCGAATGCACTAATCCCCATATTCAAGAAACCTACATCACTCACACGTTGGATGAGTGTAGCTCCATTCATTTGGATTCCGGCACCCACTAACCATTGAGTGTTGTTAAATGCCACCTGGGTATTACCCGGGGTAGCAGCAATACCGGCAATATTCATAAATGAGGCATCCACACCGCTTACACCAGCAACATTAACACCTCCCCAACCTGCAGATCGTGCAAACGGGTTGATCAATAATTCAGAAGCACCTGCGGAACCAGCACGTTGAGGATTACCTGCCTGTACCGTCCCAATTAGGGCCAGTGAACAAAATGCAATGATATATTTTTTCATTTTCATCGTTATTCTCTTAGAATGAGTTCAAATCAACTGGACGAAGGGCTCCAAACCACTTCACAACCTTTTCTCCCAATTCACCAGCATCAACATGGATGATATAGACTCCAGAGGCTATTGGCACGTTATACGTGTTCTTCAGATCCCATTCAACATAGGTCAAACTGTTATCCTTTCTCAACTGTCGGATTAAAGTACCTGAAGTAGAGAAAATATTAATCGTACAAGTCTCTGGGAGATTTGTGATTTTGACAATATTATCCAATTGAGAAGCTTCGTAGGAACTGAATCCGTAATAAGGATTTGGCACAACACGGATAGTTTCTAAGGCACTAGAGCCAACCGCACTCTCATATGTTCTAGTGGCAATATTCGAAGTATTGAACTGGAATTGAGGAATCCCGCCATTTGGTGCATCCGCTAATTGTCTGTTCTGATAGGAAGAATTCATGCGAATTCTAATTCGCGTCTCCGTTGGAAGTTCCGTATATGGATCAAAATCTAACCCTCTGCGGAGCGTTGGGATTCCAACCCAACGACAAGCTCTCCAGAAATTTGCTCGAGCAATATTTCCAAGACCTCCCGATTGAACAAGGTTTTCCATCAAGTCCTTAATAGGCCAATTATTTGGGTCTGGACCACTATACGCTAAATCAACATTATTTCCTTGGATACGGTCTTCATCTGCAAATACATAGATGTAATGCTGACCACCAAATACATAACCCCCGTTTACTGTGTTCCCTGGGGGAATAGCCTCAACATCTGTAGGATTCCACAACATGTCATTACCGTTTTGTCCCGGCAACCACGAGTTCTCGCCGAAGGCCATTGTTAAGCGTTTACCCGATTCCACATCTATAGCATAACCAGGGAAGTAAGACCAACCCGGGGCCATATTTGGGTCTTGAATCAGATTACCATTATTCAATCTCCAAGAGGTATCCTGACGTTGGGTCAATTTTTTATCACCATGCTCACTAAGGGCAGCTT
>JAYOSU010000017.1:0-29064 GCA_038139395.1 Cryomorphaceae bacterium | reverse complement strand
GAGGTATCCTGACGTTGGGTCAATTTTTTATCACCATGCTCACTAAGGGCAGCTTCTTCGGCCAATTCAAATACCGGCACGCGCGTCCATTTAGTATGGTCTGTTGTGAAAACAATATCCACGGAATGCAAATCGCTCGCATCATTTAAGTTACGTCCGATGCTTACCGCTGGACCCATGCCAAAGTTTGAAAACCCATTTATATCTACACGATTATTTCCAGAAGCATACATATATGGACCCCAAGTTCCGCCAACGATATCTTCAAAATACCCTTTGGCATCCCCATCTTGATCGGGATACAACGTAGCTGGTTCTTCCGTTGGATAACTGTTTGTTCCTGCTAAAATCCAATTGTAAGGGGTGTAACTCTTGTCATCTTTAATTCCTGCCCACCATTCTTTTGAAGGGTCTTCGTAAATGATTTCTGAGAAAATCACACCATTATCATAGGTTCCATCATCATCTCCACCCGGAGCAGGGGCTTGTTGAACCGCCACAGAAAGACCCAAATCCGGAACGATTTGTTCGTTATAAAAGGAAATGGTGGTATCGGATTCTACGATTACGTTGCCCGCAGCATCTGTAATTTGCCAATTTGCATTAGCATTAGCTGAGCTAAAGGTGAGGGTGTATTGTCCATCCTTCACTTCTAATGGGTCCACTACCTTGATAGCAACAGGTCCCATTCCGCCCATATAAGAAGGCTGGCCACTCGCATTACCATTTAAAATAGCCGTGACTTCTTCTGGCAAGAGTTCCAATTCTGTTCCGCCGTTACCAACACCGTCCATGCGTCTGACGATTGGACCGTCACCGTATTCCGCGACTTGAATGGTACCACCCTTTTCCGAATCTATTTGATGTGGAATAGCCGTGTAGGTTTTAATATTTCTCCGACCGGCCAAGAATGGCATTTTCTGTCCACCTGACGCAGTAATTGGATTAAACTTCAAGTACTGATTTTGACCATAGGCAATTACTGTAAAGTAATATTCTTTATGATTAATAAGGGTACGATCCCCTGTTGCGAATTGATCTTCATTAATTTTAAATGATGTGAAAATCCCAGAGTTGTTAGACTGTAAAGTCATGTCTTGGGGAACCAGGGCATTCATATCTGGATCAACTTCCCAATTGATTAGTTGAGTCAAATCATTTTTGATATCGCATTGTGCCACCATACGGCTCTGCGTTGGATCATAAATATCAGAAATACTTACATCTGAATTCGCCAATTGGAAGATTTGAAATCCTTCAAATTTGTAATCGAAGTAATCGGGGTTGGCGTTCAAAATGGAATCGCGGTCATCCGGACTTACCGTAATTAGCGGATCACGCTCACGATAGCTGTATCCTGCATTGTTTGATCCTGGCCCGTAGGTCAATTTCAATATGATTTCACGATTTAACTCTTGAGTAGTTACATCGGGAGCATCCGGACCATTCAATACTTGGAAACAATTGTCAAATAGCTTCTGAGCCTTGTCATCTGCAATTATTACCTTTTCTACTGAAGCAAAAAGATCATTGTTGATCAGGTCACGTTCCCAAACTACACCGGTAGTAACAAAATTAAGTGCACCTGGGGCCAATGAGAATGGACCGGCACTGTGAAGACCACGCTTATCCTCTTTGTTTGCTGGACTCTCCCACCAATCCACAGGGCTGTATGGAGGGTATGCACCGGTAGTATCATAAGACATACCCGGGTAAGCAAATCGAGTTGATGTTCCGTTACCGGAAGCAACAAACCCATCACCATTACCAAGATTACCTGGTCCTGATGGCGTTTCAATAATTAACTCTGAACCGTTTTTCCATAACGCACGCATGTAGTTGTAGAAATGCGTTGCATTGTCTGGATTACCCGAAATGTTGGAAGAGGTATTGTTGTAATACATGAACTGACTCATGATAATACGCTCATTAACACCTGTAGATGGATCTTCAGCAATACAAACTCCCGTTTCTGGATCTTGAACACCGTCTACACAGCCATCGCGGTCATTATCTAAACCGTCGTAATAATCAGCAAATGGACCTTGGAAGAAATCAAAACCTACTGCCGGTGGGTTTAAACCGTACCCTAAGGCACCTTCATCCTCAGTATCAGAATTGTAACAATATCCTAAACCGCGCGCGATATCACAACCAATAATATCATCTGTATAGTTCCCTAAATCTGGATCAAACCACGTAGAGAAATACGTGTTTGTCAAACGGAAAGTTGATCTGTTGATGATTCGGTAGTTATTGAACGTCATGTTGTTTACCTCATCATTCGTAGAGAATGCAAAAGCTTGTGCACGGATTTCAAAACCTAAGGCACCTGCTTGTGATTCAGTATGTACGTTACCACGATCATTGTACACCCACCAAATAGTTTGATCACCATACAACACATCGGTTTCTTTGTCTCTACAATCGTATTCCTTATCAATGTCGTACGCAGGGTAGTCTACAAGGTAATCGTAAACTCCATCACCATCGCGGTCAATATAAGGAGCCAATTGGTAAGGCAGTTCTCCATTCACACCGTTACCTGGCCAATCTTTAATACTTTGTGGAATTTGACTTTCATATCCAGGGAAAAGTTCTGCGTCATCACAGTTAGGATCTGCTAAACACTCCAACCAAGCCTTGTGAACATCAACCTCTTCACGGTAAATGATCCAATGACGGTCGTACTTATCACAAATCTCTTTGTTCGTGGAAGCTGTTCCATCTGTGGTTAGCGGGCCGGGCCAGTAATCGTTACCCGATTGACGATACGTCATGGCCGCAAGTTTCAATTGATTTCCTTCATCAACACCACCGAGCCAAAGTGAACCTGCAAACATGGAGTGTTTGTTAGAACCTTTTGGTACTTCGTAACGTGCAGTGTTTAAGTCCCACCACATATCACCGCCACCTAATATGGTTGCTCGTACATTATTAATACTCAAATCACTCTGTGCCTTGGACGGCTGACAAAGTTCTTCGACTGTTTTCATTGAACCGGAATTGGCGGCACCGGAATTTTTGCCTACGCCCTGAACTTCACGTGCAGAAAGTGGCAGTGCAAAAGCGGCTGATAGTAAAAGGAGAAATACTCTTTTCATATGCTGTTTTTCGAATGCTTTTAAATTATAGCCCTACTCGTAAGCCTAATCGAATACGACGAGGCAAACTGAATAAACCAGGGTTTGCTAAACTTATGTTGTACAAATCAGCAAACGACTGCGCGTTTGTCTGAAACTGTATTGCGTTTTGTCCTTGAGGGGAACTCAAATAACCGTCATCACTAGGCGAACCGGTATACGAATACACGCCTAATATATTTTGAGTATTCAATACGTTTAACAATTGAACATAGATCTCAAAATTGCTGAATGGACCCTCATTAAAGTTCCACATTTTATTTGCAGTAGCGTCAATACGGAAGCTCCATGGTAAACGGGAACCGTTAATATTTCCGGTGATTGGTGTTACACCATCCGTTAAACCAAAGGCCAGTGAACGTCTTGTGTAAGGCGTTCCTGAATTTGCATTCAATACTACATTCAATCCGGCATTTTCTAGAACGCGCTTACCGAACCAAACAGGGCCATTGTAAGCAGCACCTCCACCATAGCGGTAATCCATATTCATCACTACTTGGTGACGAGAGTCAAAGGTTAGAGGAAGAATGTAGCGCAGGTTAGGTTGTCCTGAACGTGCAATGTTTGCACCGGAAGTAGAGCTAGAACCTGTACCGTCTGCAAATTGAAGCGTGTAGTTTGCGTTTAATCGAACGTTGCCTGTTCTGCGCAAATCGTACTGCATAGTGTAACCTTTGACAGTTCCAAAATCCAGATTACCAAAGGCAATATAGGTCACTGGATATGCCTCAGTAAAGCTAAATGACTGCATCATGTCGCGCATTTCTCTGTAGAACGCACTTATTTTCAAGGCACTATTATCACCTAATTTCTGACGGAAACCAATTTCATAATCCGTGGTACGTTGCGGTCTCAAATCAGGATTCGCCAAAAGGTTTCCATTGTCCCCATTCTCTAATTGGAGATAGGTAATGGGGTTCATTCTGTTCACCCCAGGATCTGGACGCTGTACCATGATATCATAGTGCGCAAAAAACTCAGCTTCATCAGAGATAGGGAACTGGAATGAAATACGAGGACTCACAGTAACCTGAGGCGTATAGTCCTTAAAGCTTTCGTTTGCAGTAACCGCTAATTTTTGATCTTCGATTCCAGGGTTAATTAAGAAGGGTTTGATACCGCCGCTCTTATCTGCAATGTTTTTAGGGTTAGCTTCTACTTCACCTGCAGCGGTGTACCACGTATTGCCTTCGCGATACCCTACAATGGAAGAAGGATTTTCTTGATCGTCTACGTAAACCACAGCATCATCGCTCATGCCTTGGGGAACGTCATAACCTGCAAGTGCTGTGGCACCGAGGTCTCCAACCGTATATGCAGGATAAAGCACGTATGGATCTGCTAAAACGGGTTGGTTAGCATCAAAACGATCTACACGAACGCCGATATTAAAGAATAAATCCTCAAAAGTGAACTGGTCTTGAATGTAACCTGCCATATAAATCGGCTCAAAGGCACCGACCAATCGTTGTGAATTACCCTGAGCATCCGTGGCAAAGAAATCGTTCAAAGATGGACGGGTGGTTAATCGATTACCCAAGTAATCAAACCCAAAGTAAGAGACATATTGACTAGAACCAATGTTCAATAATTCGTTCGCAGAGAACATATCTAGTGAGAACGTAGATGGGTCGTATGAATCAATATCCAACCAATCTGTTCCGTTTGGATCAAGATTTAATTTCTTACGAAGCTCACGGTCAAATGTTCTGGGTTTATCCGCATCAAATAGTCGTGGGTAATTCAGGGTGTCTTGGAATACACCGTTATTGTAGGAAGCAACTGGGTTGTTCAAATCTAATTCACGAATAGCATCATTTTGAAGCAGACGCATCAAAGTCCACAAACCTCTTGCTCCTATGGAATAGGAACGGTCAAAACGTTGTTCGTATTCCACACCCACAATCAAAGAGTGGTCTTTGATGTCAAAGGTGGAAGAGGCCGTTATGCGGAACTGATCATTCAATGTTTTTCCGTATGACGCTTGATTCGCACCTACGTTGCCCCAAAGTCCATATACCGAAGAAGGCTGGTCACCGTTTAACAGACCGCCACCTGCACGAATATCTTCGAGCGAACGGGCACTATTAAAGATTAAACTCTGGTCTACAAAATCATAGAAATTAGAAGTGTAATTCGAAAGAATTGGATTGTTTTGCCCTGGCGTAAAATCAACTCCTATACTCTGATATACTGCTAAAGTGTAGGCATCCATAACTTTACCGTAATTGGGATCGTTTGGATCTGTAATAGTATCCGAACCTAAAACGTAAAGCGGTCTGTATGTGGTTTTATAATTCCCTATGTGACCGTAAGCAAATAGATTGTCTTTATGACGCGCATCTTGAGATAACCTTTCATTACGCGTGAAATCCATTTGAATGGTATAAAAAGCATTGCGAATCAATGAGTTTGAAGTATCTGAAGGGTTTCCAAAGCGCTGTTGGAAACGAACATAGGTGGACCAGTCTTGAGAAAAGGATTCTGAATTATTTCCATAATTCATCAATTCATTGAATCTACTGCCGTTTCTACCTTGGTTCATATTGTAACGACCCCCTAGGGTAAGGGTAGTCTTTTCGCTCGTTACAAATTTTAGATTCCCCGAAACACGTACTGCTGTTCGAGCCACATTTTCGCGGTAGTTCTGATCTTCTAGATCTGCTTGCGTCAGAAAATCTGCCGCATTAAGGACACCAAAACCTGACGAAGCCGGTACAAGAGGATTTGCCTCGAGCTCGGCTAATTTTTGATCATTTACTTTCCACGTGGCCAAAGAACGCGGCGAACCGTCTCTATTGTATTGAAATTCTGATGCAAGGAGAAAACCTACGATAGGTTGTTTTGTTTTCTTGTTTCTAATGATGGGCCCACCAAGAGTTAAAGCACCTAAGTTGTAATGATATGGATCAAATGCTGAACTGGTCAAAATTTCAGAAGATCCAAAGTAATATGGAGCAGGTCCTTTGGTAGTAGTTGAGATAACACCACCCGTCACGTCACCATACTGTGCCGGAACACCACCAGTGATCACCTCCGTTTGTAGGATGGCATCTCTAGGAAGGTTAACGTCTCCACGTACCTTAACACCATCAATGAAAATCACGTTGGTAGAAGAACGTGAACCACGGACATTGAAGGAACCGCTACCGTCCCGTTGAAATACACCAGCAGTGGTACCAACAATTTGACTCAGGTTTCGATACGGCAGATTTTTAATCTCCTCTGAACTTACGATGTCGGAGGTTTTACCTGTTTCAATTAGTTCATCCTTAGCAATGACCGTTACCTCGGTAATCATAGTGCTTTCTATAGTCATATCAAAGTTGACCACCTTAGGCTTACCTGAATAGACGGTGACACCGTTGAGGTTGAAATCCGCGTAACCAATGAACTTACAAGTGAGGTTGTATACCCCTGCATTGATAGGATTGATATTATATTTTCCATCGAAATCAGTCGTTCCGGTAGCAATAACAACGTCTTTGTCTTTGACAATTACGGTTGCAAATGGAATGACTTCGCCTGTGCGCTTATCCTTTACCGTTCCCTTGATAGAACCTGGACGAGTTTGACCGTAGCTAACAGCTACTGCAAGGACCATAATAAGCGTGAGTATTCTTTTGACCATAAATACTGGCTTTTTTTTGCGTTATAAGTCCGTAAATATAAGCATCAGAACCGGAGATTTAACAAACTTTTCACGCTATCTTGCACGCCATGAGTAAAATTGTTGATGTATTGAAAAACAAGACCTTAGCAGTGTCCGCTGTTACGATTTGGCTATTTAGCACTTGTAATACCTCTTCCGTTCAGTACGATATTCCGGAACCTTTTGTCGATCAAACCATTTACGTGAGCGACCCCTCAAGTTTCAATTTAACGGTAGTTGGAGGTCAACTATTACTGCCCAATGCGGGCCATGCCGGAATTCTAGTTTATAGGAGATATTTTGACGGTCAATTTTATGATTTCGCCGCCTATGAAGCAGCCTGTCCAGCTCATTGGGCTGACGGCTGTGGTGTGTTAGAAAGCAGTAGCGGCGATTTTTACTTCACCTGCGGATGTGACCAACACCAATATCAACTATTGGATGGGCAGAGCCTAGACACCAATTTCCTTCTTCCTGTTAAAGAGTACCGATGTACTTACGACGGAGTAAACATTATTAGAATCACCAATTAATTAGACAAAGGCATTTTCACCAGTAATGTCTAAGCCAGTAATGAGAAGGTGAATGTCGTGTGTTCCTTCATAGGTTACCACAGACTCTAAATTCATCATATGGCGCATAATTGAAAAGTCTCCTGTAATTCCCATTCCACCTAACATCTGACGAGCCTCACGTGCTATTTTCAGAGCAATCTCCACATTGTTTCTCTTGGCCATGGAAATCTGTGCAGATGTGGCACGTCCCTCATTTTTTAAAACGCCTAAACGCCAGGTCAATAATTGAGCTTTGGTAATTTCAGTAATCATCTCTGCAAGCTTTTTCTGTTGCAATTGGAAACCTGCTATTGGCTTGCCAAACTGAATTCTTTCCTTTGAGTACCTCAAAGCTGTATCGTAACAATCCATTGCTGCACCAAGTGCCCCCCATGCTATACCAAAACGGGCACTATCTAAACAAGAAAGCGGCGCACCTAAACCGTCACGACCGGGCAAGATATTTGTCTTAGGAACACGAACATTATCAAAAACTAGTTCGCCTGTGGAGGAAGCGCGAAGCGACCATTTATTGTGCGTTTCTGGAGTGGTAAAACCCTCCATTCCTCGCTCAACAAGAACTCCTTTGATTCTGCCCGATTCATTTTTAGCCCAAACTACCGCGACATCGCAAAAAGGTGAATTTGAAATCCACATTTTTGCACCATTCAGAATAATATCATCACCATCTTCAGTAAAGTTGGTAGTCATTCCACCAGGGTTCGAACCAAAATTTGGTTCCGTCAAACCGAATGAACCCAGAAACTCTCCTGTAGCCAATTTTGGAAGAAAACGCTTTTTTTGTTCTTCACTACCGTAGGCGAAAATGGGAAACATTACAAGAGAACTCTGCACTGAACAGGTAGAGCGAATTCCAGAATCTCCGCGTTCAACTTCTTGCATCATTAGACCATAGCTTATATGGTCTAAACCTGCACCTCCATAATCTTCCGGTATATATGGCCCAAAAAGACCTACCTCACCCATTTCTTTTACTAAATGCTCTGGGAATGCGGCGCGCTGCGCATAATCCTCTATGATTGGGCTCACGCTTCGTTTGACCCATTCACGAGTTGCATCGCGAATCATCTTGTGCTCTTCGCTGAGTAATTCGTCTAACTGATAGTAATCCGGGTGTTGGAATAAATCCGTCATTTTCTGCTTCTTTTTGAGTGCTGTGAAATTAAACACAAAAGAGGAAAAATTGTTATAAATTGAATTAAGACTTTTATTATAACCTTAAGACCTCTTTTTACATGAAAAAAATGTTCTTTCTTCTAGCTTTTTTAGGCATATCAACATATTCCTATACCTACAGCGGAGGTTCCCCAAGCGGCAATAGCGGATCGCTCGGTGATAATGGTTCAACCTGCGCTTCTGCATACTGCCATGGCGGAGGCAGCTCTACCGGCAATGAACTCATTTCCATTACGGCACCAACTGACAGTATTTACGACGGCAATGACATTACCATTGCCCTTGGAGTTAAACCCAATGGATCATCAACGAAGGTTGGCTTCATGGCGAGTGTTGAAGATGCTAGCGGCAATCAATTGGCCACATCAAGCCCAGGGACTGGCGCCAAAAATGTGGGTGACTACATCACACACACCAACAGCGGAACTACCGTTTCAAACGACAGTATTTTTTGGACGTTTAATGTGGACGGCACAACCTTTCCTGATAGTATTACGGTTTATGCTGCCGTTAACTTCACGAATGGGAATGGTCAAACATCAGGAGATTATGTATTGACCACTTCAAAATCATTCTACAAGGGCGGAGGAATGCCGTTTGAACTCACGGAATCGGCAGTAAGTACACTCTTAGTAGGGCCAAATCCAGCAAGGGATAGACTTTCTGTAAGCAGTCCAGATGTAGTGGAAGTGCGCCTTTACAACACCCTAGGCAGATTTATAGATATGGATCAAAGTGCAATTGTTCAGGATAACGCTATTGAGTTAGAGGTCAGCTCCTTGCCCAGAGGAGCGTACATCCTTCACGCTGTAAATTCTAGCGGAGAGGTACAGATGAAACACGTCCTTTTGCAGTAACTTTGCGTCCTGCATGGACGTAAAATGGTTGATTATTGTATTCCTCGGAATTCTTGGCGTGTTTCGAGCGGCAAATCCTTTGGGGTTCAAGCATTGGTCATCTCTAAAGTTTCGGGAATTTGAGGGAAGCGGAGGATTTGGTAAAACGCTGTTTTCTTTCTTCCTCTGTGTGAGTTTTTCTTTGATGATTGCGCTCACGGTTGATTTGGACTTAAATCCGTGGCTCTGTCTTGGAGCAATCCTTGTTCTATTGATTTTTAGAATAGCAGGAATTCTGCTCTTAAGCGCTTTGTTTTCTCAAAGAATAGGGGTGCCAAAGCTACACTTAACACAAGGATTTTTAGTTGCGAGTTTTACCTATGCAGCAATGGCAGTGGGAATTCTAGTCAATTTAGTAGTATTCCGCGGAAGCAACGCGACAAGCATTTATATCCTGATTGTTGGCCATGTATTAGGATTGTTCTTCCATGTACTGACAAGCCCGACTCTACAAAATATCAACAATATCGGGAGTCGTTTTTATTCGGTTTTGTACCTTTGCACGCTCGAACTAGTATTAATTTTTTCGTTCGTCAACTAACACTCATGTCAGAAAGGCAAACCAAAGTAAAGTCGATTTTGGTGTCACAACCAGAGCCTACTACCGAATCACACCCATTTTTCACTTTAGCTGAAAAACATAAAGTGGACGTAGATTTCCGTTCCTTCATTCACGTGGAAGGAGTCACCGCATCTAACTTTAGAAAGGACAAAATTCAAATTAGAGAATTCAGAAATGTGATTCTCACTTCCAAAAACGCGGTAGACCATTACTTCAGAATGTGCGAAGAAATGCGTGTTCAAATTAGCCCAGATACCCGCTACTTCTGTATCTCTGAAGCAATTGCCTATTATTTGCAGAAATATGTGGTGTACCGCAAACGCAAAATTTACCACGGCAACCTAAAGATTGAAGAGTTGATTCCAACCCTAAAGAAGTTTAAAAACGAAAAGTTTTTGATGCCGTCGTCCAATAGCTTAAAACCGTCTATTCCCGAAGCACTAGAAGAGGCCAATATAGATTATACAAGAGCCATATTGTTCAACACCGTTGTGAGTGATTTAAGTGATCTAGAGGATGTGTTCTACGACGTGTTGGTGTTCTTTTCTCCATCTGGAATTAAGAGTTTGTATGAAAATTTCCCCGGCTTTAAACAGAATAATACGCGTTTAGCTTGCTTTGGACCTACGACTCAAAAAGAAGCAGAAAATAACGGTCTAATTGTGGATATTCCAGCACCTACGCCGGATGCACCGTCCATGACCAAAGCAATTAGCGACTACATGAAAGTAGCTAATAAGAAGTAAGATATATTGTAAATTGAGGGCCCGGCGCGTGCGCCGGGCTTTTTTTATGCGCTACAGTTTTCCCAAAAAAGAACATTTGACAAAGAAGGAGCACTTTGATAAGTTGCACTCGGTAGGTCGTGGCGTAAAATCTTTCCCGTTCTCTTTGCGATACATAGAGGCAGAACTTGAAGAGGGATTGCAGCGAAAAGTAGCCATATTAGCGCCAAAGCGCGGCCTAAACAAAGCGGTAGATCGCAATAAAATGAAACGTCAGATGCGGGAATTATACCGCCTGAACAAACCAGCAATATTTGATAGCGGTGTCCAAGAAATTTGGTCCTTACGTTACCTAGGAAATCGATTGAACGACTATGCTTTTTTAGAAGCAGGATTTTTGAATCTGCTAAAGGCTTATGAAAAACAAAGAAAAAAGGAATTAAACCATGAAAAATAAATTTTCCCTTTGGGTGGTCATCGTAGGTGCTGCTTTATTCATGAGTGCCTCTACAGACGATGCCTTTGAAACAAGCAAACAATTAGAGGTTTTTACCGCAGTACTTAAGCAAGTTCAAACCAGTTATGTAGAAGACGTTGGCGCTGAACAAGCAGTTGGCGCTGCCATCAAAGGAATGCTCAAAGAATTGGATCCTTATACCGTCTATTATCCAGAAGATCAAATTGAAGATGTACGATTGCTGCAAACGGGCGAGTACGGTGGTATTGGTTGTATTATACAAAAGATAGAGAAAGACATCTATATCTCCGAACTTAACCAAATTGGTCCTGCGAAAAAAGCGGGGATTCAGGTTGGAGATATTCTCAAAAAGGTGGACGATACCAAAATTGAAGATTTTTCTATTTCCGAAGTGAGTTCCCTATTGAAAGGAACACCAGATAGTGAGGTCAGTGTGGTGGTAGAAAGAGCGGGGACAGAGCAATCCTTTGTATTTAATCGTGCCAATATCAAAACAAAAGCCGTCCCCTTTTACGGCATGCGATCCGATGGAATTGGCTATCTGTATTTGGACGGTTTCACAGCATCTGCAGCGTCTGAAGTTCGCGATGCTTTATTGGAATTGAAAAAGGAAAATCCCAAAGGAATCATTTTTGACCTTAGAGGGAATGGAGGCGGATTGTTGATGGCTGCTGTGAAAATTGTGAGCTATTTCAGCGACACCAAAGATACCATCGTAAGCACACGCGGGCGAAGCGGAAAGATTCAAGACGTCTATTATAAAACGGGTAAAACCTTATTCCCTGACCTCCCCTTAGCTGTGCTTGTGGATAATCGCAGTGCATCCGCGAGCGAAATTGTGGCCGGCGCCATTCAAGATTTAGACCGCGGCGTTGTTCTAGGGGAAAAGAGCTTTGGAAAAGGTCTTGTTCAACAAATCCGGCAGTTGCCTTTTGGAGCACAAATGAAAGTGACCGTGGCAAAATACTACACGCCCTCCGGACGATGCATTCAAAAGGTGAACTACGACCGGGATGAGAACGGCAAACGAACAGAAAAAGCTGCGCAGCAGCAATTTTCCACTAACAACGGCAGGCCGGTAGTAGACGGTGACGGCGTTCATCCCGATTCAACACTAACAGATGAATATTACCCCGAATTTGTGGAGGCCATGGGCGCTAAAGGACTTGATCTGCAATTTGCCGCTACACTTCTTGATGAAATGGCGACAGAGGAGCCCAAGTCTTTTACTCTTAACGATTCACAGTGGGGAAAATTTAAAGAATTCCTTGAGGCGAATGATTTTACTTTTGAGAGTTTGGGTGAGCGCAGGCTCAAGAAATTGGGTGAAGCAACTTCTGAATTGGACTATCTAGAAAACGAAGATATTGAGGCGTTACTAGAGATCGTAAAAGTGCGAAAAGGTAAAGTATTGCAAGATCAGGATATGGAGATTAAAGAGTACTTGGAAGACTTTTTGGTGCAGAAGCATTTTGGTATTGAGGGAACCTTGGCGCGAGGTCTTCAAAATGATATTCAGATTAATACCGCAGCAAGTATTCTTTTAGATGCAGATACGATGAATGAGTTGTTGGGCGTTAAGTAGATTGATGACAAAACAAAACGCTTACTTGCACTATACTGGTGCAGCTGGTGCAGCTTTACTGCCCTTTGCCTTGCTTTGGCTCAGCCCGGTTTACGGGTTAATTGTAACAGCCATTGGTATTCTGATTGCCGGCACAAAGTATTTTCGTTTGGCACCCATTCTGCTATTTGCAGCATTCGTTGATTGGCAATTATTAAGTATTATTTGGAGCGATAACAGGCAGGCTGGATGGGCAGACGTAGTGATGGTATTGCCCATTGCTGTAATGGGAATTTTAATGCATACTGTGCATCTAAAAGATGCGTATGCTTGGGCAGCACGTTGGATGGAAACTTTTGCTTGGGCAACTGTATTGGCCTGGACCATTATCTTTTGCAAAAGCCTATATCTGCATGGCTGGGTAAATTATAAGGATTTTGAACTTGGCGGCAGGCTAGGTCTTCATTTTCAAAGTCTATACCTCTTCTTGGCCACTTTAATTTTAGAACGAAAAATTTGGCGTAAGACCTATGGCTTGAGTGCGCTTAGAGCGGCGGCTGTACTTTGGCTTTTGTTGGGGATCATTGTTTTAAGTTCCAGGATTCACCTGCTCTTAGTTCCAGTAGCCATTGTGGCTCGATTTACTGAAATCGGTATAAAAAATAAAAATCAACGAAAGAAGATCGCCTACATAGCCTTGGCATCACTTGCTGCAGGGGCACTATTGATTACCGCTTTACCTGGTCCGCGTGGTAGAATGATTGACCTAAGAAATGAAGTCCGAAGTATTGAAGGCAAAGTAGATGGGAAACAAACCAATCACCGGGTTTTCATATGGCAGGCAGGAGTTGAAATAATCGCCGACCACCCTTGGATAGGAATTGGAAACGGCGCCGGAGAAATGGAACTGCATGAAAAACTGAGCCGTGTGGAAGCTACTTTTTACAGAGGAAAGGAAAGCTACAAGCTGGATGAATTCTTGTACGATTTTCACAATATATGGATACAAAGTTGGGCAGAAGGTGGTCTAGTAGCCTTGGCTTTATTGTTAGGGATTTTTATTTGGGGCATTGCAAAAAGCAAGGGCGCACTGCGCTATGCTTGGCTTGTGGTGCTACTCAGCGGTACCACGGAAAGTTTACTAGACAAGCAGGCGGGTGCCCTTTTGCTTACATTTTTAGTTGGACTAACAGCCCTGCAATCCCAAAAAGAAAAAAGGGAATCCATTTCCTGATCCCCTTTCATTTTTACTTATTTGGAAGCATTTTTAGTGTCCTTAGCTGCCTTTTCTTTGGCCTCCTTGAGCATCTCAACGCCGAGCAAACCGGATTGAATTTCCGTTTGTAAATCCCCGACGGTACCCGGTGAATACGGCATAAATATGGTGCTCACGTTATTGTCCGCGAGGCGACTAATGGTATCGTAGTGCTGGGTCATAAAGAGCATATTCATCACGTGCTGACCCGTTGTACCTTCTTCCATTGCACCGCGCACTTCTTCTACCGATTGCTTTAAACCGTTGGCAATGGCGATGCGTTGATTTGCTATACCCTCACCCTGAAGCTTCTTGCTCTCCGCTTCTGCTTCTGCTGCTGCAACAACCTTGATTTTCTCTGCTTCTGCATATTCTTTGGCGGCTTCCTTCAAACGCTTAGCGGCATTGATCTCATTCATGGAGTTCTTCACTTTAGAATCTGGATCAATATCCGTGACGAGCGCTTTTACAATTTCATAGCCGAATCCTGAAATGGTTTCCGCTAACTCATTCTGCACGGCTACCGCAATCTTATCCTTTTCACTAAAGACTTCGTCAAGAATAAGCTTGGGAACTTCTGAACGAATTGAATCAAATACGTAGGATTGGATTTGCGCCTCTGGATTATCAAACTGATAGAAAGCTTTGCGTATTCCCTCCGGGTTGTTGGTCACATAATACTGCACAGATACGATGAGATTGACGAATACGTCGTCCTTCGTTTTGGTTTCAATATTTACGGGTAATTCGCGTACTCGCAGATTTACCATTCCGGATTTTTGATCAATCAGCGGAATTTTTAATTGAAGGCCACTCTGGGCAATGCGCTGAAATTTTCCGAGTCGTTCAATCACGACGGCTGTTTTCTGTTTTACGGTAAAAAACGTTTTGTAGGCCAAAAAACCAACCAACAAAACACCAAGGGGCATGGTAACAAAATCCATAGCAGCTAACGTTTAAGAGTTTACAAAGGAGAAAATAACAAAATTTTCCCTCAACGTGGGCCATAAACGCGGAAAAGAAGCTAATCTTTCAAATACAACCGTGGAATACGTGAACCTATTCCTGTGAGGACCTCATAGGATATGGTTCCTGCTGCAACTGCCAAATCTGAAGCACTTTGATTGGGGCCCAAAAGCTCCACTTCATCTCCTGCTTGGACCTGCAGCCCAGATACGTCTACCATGCACATGTCCATGCATACTCTACCCAATATGGGACAGGCCTCACCATTGATGTATACACGACCGTTCCCGTTGGACAGGGAGCGAGTGAGGCCGTCTGCATAACCCACTGGGAGGGTTGCGTAGGTCATCTTGCTTTCTGCCTTGAAGGCGAGTCCGTAGCCTACGAAATCACCTTTTTCTATGTGGGTGACTTGACTAACCTTACACTTCCATGCAATCACTTCTTCTAGCGGCTCTATGCCTTCGTATGCTCCTGCACCGTACAGACCTATACCCAATCGTACCATGTCTTTTTGAGTGCCACCAAACCGATGAATACCGTGTGTATTGAGAATATGAGAAATAGCGGCCGGATATTGGGCTTTTACTTGAGCCGATACTTCTTCAAATACCGCTAATTGCTGTTTGGTGAAGGAGTCTTTTAAGGGATTATCCGCTGCCGCAAGATGAGAAAATACACCAACCACCTCAACGGAGCGATGCGTAGCTAATTCTTTTAGTAAACCTGGCAGAGCTTCCGGCTTAAAACCCAAACGATTCATGCCCGTATTGACTTTTAAATGCACTTTGAGAACCTCATTACGTTCCGCGGAAAGCCAATGGTCTAATTGATGGCGGGAAAACAATTCCACTTCTGCTGATGAAGCTGCCAACATGGGCATTTGTTGCGCATCTACATTGAGCACTAATATAGGCATGGTAATCCCTTGAGCTCGCAAGCTGAGCGCCTCTTGGGCAAAGGCTACTCCTAAGTAATCCACATGCAAACTTTGCAGCCACCGTGCCACTTCCAGCGTACCTGAACCGTAACTAGCGGCTTTTACCATGGCCATTACCTTAGTATTGGGGCTAAGCACTTTTTTAAACCTTTGCAGGTTCCTGCGCATGGCGCTTAAATTAATCTCTGCCCAAGTACTGTGGTATTGATCTTGTAGAGTGGCCGCAAATTGCTCCAATTTGAACGTCCGCTGTCCTTTGACAAGGACCGTGGTTTTACTTAGGTCAAGACCTACAAAACTCGCTGTAAGTTCTGGTACGTCTTCTGGTTTTTCCACCCACCAAACGCGGTCTAAACGGTAGCTCTCAACCAATTCTTTGGCTTGCGCTGTACGCTCCTGATTACCCATGTGGCTCAAGACCGCCCATTTCTTTTCCGTAGGCGCACTGCTTACCAGTTCTTCTAAAGCCCACCTTAGGCTGTTCAAGTCTGAACTGTAGGTATCTTCCAAAAGGTAACCCCCGTCTTTTGCACCGCGAAATTGCATGCGCATTTCTAAAGGCTGCAACAAAGCCAAGCGTCTTTGAATATCCACCATAGAAGCACCCAAAAGCAATGCTCCACCAACAGCCGCCATGGCATTGGCAATTTGGTATTCACCTTCAAACGGCCATTGGTCAATTTTTTCCGGATCTAATTCCTCTCCCTTGCCCCAAAGCATCACTTTTGGGGGTAAGGGCAGTTGCAGCGATACGGCGTAATCAAATGATTTTTTGCTCAACACCATACTGCGGCAAGAAGCAAACAGTTTCCACTTTTCACGAAATTTTTCTTGATCGTTTTCAAAATGTTCCCCGTGAGCATCCCCAAGCGTAGTAAATATTCCTAGGGTAGGCCGAACCAATTTTGCATGAGATTCCATTTGACCGGGACGGTCTATTCCCACTTCTATAATAGCGCTGTGATGCGCTGATCCCAATGCGCTCAGGGTAAGGGGCACTCCCAAAACACTATTGAAGCTTGCATGTGTTCTATGTACCTCTTCTGGTGCACCTAACAATTCATAGAGCCACTCTTTGACTACTGTTTTACCATTGCTCCCGGTAATGGCCAATACGTCTCCCGAAAGTTGGGCACGCTGTTCACCACCCCAAGCACGCAGCACCTGAATTGGTTCGGGGTGTACAATAAAAGCAACATAAGGGTATTCTTTTGCCAAGCCCTCACGACTGCAAATGACTGTAGTTGCACCTCTTGAAATGGCACTGTCAATGTACTGGTGACCGTCTGCGTATTCTGTTTTTAATGCAATAAAACAAGTGGACTGCAGGCTGTGAATTCTTCTAGAATCAAAGGCAAATTGGGTAAACGAATTCTCCTGCGGACCCAACAACTTAGCACCAGCTAATGCGGCAATATGTGCGGCTTTAATGGCCACTCTTTGTTTTATTCAGTTCGTTGTATACCACGCGGCTAACCGGTTCGTATTCGCCTTGTTCGCCAAGGAGAAAGGTTTGATCACCTTCCACTATTCTGTGCGAAAAATGGGCTGGACCGCCGGTGCGTCTGCAGATTGCATGAAGCTTGGTGACGTACTCCGCCGTGGCAAGCAAGTTAGGCATGGGTCCAAATGGTCGACCCTTGAAGTCTTTATCGAGTCCGGCTATTACCACACGTTTGCCTTGGTTGGCAAGGGCATTGGCCACTTCAATAATGCCGTCATCAAAGAACTGGGCCTCGTCAATGCCCACCACCTGGACATCATCTGCGAGCAACAACATGTTGGACGAATTTTCTATGGGTGTGGAGGGTATGGAATTCTTATCGTGACTGACGACTTCTTGATCGTCATAACGAACGTCTGAAACGGGTTTAAAAATCTCTACTTTCTGTCCTGCAATTTGTGCACGGCGCATTCTACGGATCAACTCTTCTGTCTTTCCACTAAACATGGGACCGCACACTACTTCTATCCAGCCGCCTTTTTGTTGGTTAAATTCTATACCTCTTTGATACATGAGAACAGATTAATACTACTTTCAAAGCGTTAAAGGTAGATAATATAGTATCTAGGAGAAAGGGTTATGAAGAAGAGAACGCAGATTGAAGCAGAATTGGCGGAATTGGCACATCAAGTGAGTTCTAAATCCAATGCTGATGCGGCAAGTGCCGTATTGGAATTGTATAAAGAGTTTGCGCTTTTGGCTGCAGAGGAGCACATTCAAGGACAGATGGATGCCATACAAGAAGACCTTCAAGCGCAACTTCAAGCACGTATTGCTGCTCTTCAAAGTCAGACAGAAATCGTTCCCAAAGAAACAACGCCAAAAAATGCTGCCGATGAAGAGGATAATCAACTCTCTTTGGTAGATGTTGCGGAGGAAATTGAAAAAGAGGAAGCCGCTAAAGCTGCGAAGACTGACACGGAAGAGCCCGTCTTAAAAGAGGTCCCTCAGGAACGTACGGTTTATCAATTGGAGGAAGACGATGCGCCATCTCAGGAGGTACCGCAAAAGGAGCGAATGGCTGATCAGGCAACAACAGGAGAAAGGAAAAGTCTCAACGACCGATTAGCAGGTGATGCGCTCAAGTTTGGCTTGAACGATAGAATTGGTTTTGTAAAAGACTTGTTTGACGGTTCTGCTGAAGATTTTAATCGTGTAGTGAGTCAATTAAATACCCTAGGAAGCCTTTCGGAGGCTCAGGAATTTCTCAATACGCACGTGGTGCCGGAATACGATTGGGCAGCGAATGAGGAGACTGCAGCGCGATTCATGGCCGCAGTAGAACAACGGTTCGGGTAGTTATGTCTGCTGTGCTCTACATTGTACCCACCCCTGTGGGCAATCTTGATGACATGACCTTTAGGGCCATTGCCGTTTTGAAAGCGGCAGACCTCATCCTAGCAGAAGATACGCGCACCACAGGAAAATTGACGGCGCACTTTGGAATTGATACGCCCAAGCAAAGTTTCCATATGCATAATGAACACAAGGTGGTGGAACGTTATATTGACAAGATGCAGGGAGGCGCTACAATTGCGCTTGTTTCCGATGCAGGAACACCCGGCATAAGCGACCCTGGTTTTTTACTTATTCGCGCGGCAGCAGCGGCAGGCATTGAAATTATCACATTGCCGGGAGCTACAGCCTTTGTACCCGCCTTAGTTAGCAGCGGATTGCCATGCGATACCTTTTATTTTGAAGGGTTTCTACCGCCTAAAAAAGGGCGTCAATCCAAACTGCTGCAGATTGCTGAATCCCCCTCCACCGTTATACTTTATGAGAGTCCTCATAAAATAATCAAAACTCTTGGACAGATTATAGAATTTTGCGGCAGCGACCGTCCAGTAGCTTTGAGTAGAGAAATATCAAAGAAGTTTGAGGAGACCTTGCGGGGTTCTGCCGGTGAAGTCCTTACTCAAGTTGAGCAACGCGGCGGAGTAAAGGGTGAAATAGTTTTGATTATTGGTGGTAAAACCAAACAAGAACGCAAGGAAAAGGGTTAACGAGCTATGACTACCATCCACAAACAATCCATTGAAGAATGGTTCGATTCAACCGCGATTAGCCCATTACTAATTGCTGGACCTTGCAGTGTGGAAAGTCCCGAACAAATGCTGGAAACCGCGCAGCAGATTAAGAAGTATGCACCGGTCTCTTTACTTAGAGGAGGCGTTTGGAAACCGCGCACAAAACCGGGTTCTTTTGAAGGAATTGGCGGCGAAGCCATGCGGTGGCTCATTGATGCGGGGAAAGAAACCGAGACTCCTACCACAGTGGAAGTTGCCAATGCAGATCATGTTGAACGGGCCTTGAAGGAAGGGGCAGATGTCCTTTGGATTGGCGCAAGGACAACGGTAAATCCTTTTTACGTGCAGGAAATCGCCGAGGCGCTCAAAGGCGTGAAGATTCCTGTGCTTGTCAAAAATCCCATTCACGCTGAAATAGGTCTATGGGCAGGAGCTATTGAGCGTTTTCTACACGCAGGAACAGAGCGGGTTGCCGCCGTACACCGCGGATTCTTTTCCACGGCTAAAAGCCACTACCGCAATGAACCTGAATGGCAGCATAGCTTTGATTTGCGTGCGCTCATGCCACAGATTAAAATCATCTGCGACCCAAGTCACATTGCTGGTGACCGCAGCCTCATTCATGAAGTGAGTCAGGTGGCCATGGACTTAGGCATGGAGGGATTGATGATTGAGACCCATAGAAACCCAGATGTTGCATTAAGTGATCCACAACAACAAGTGACTCCGATTAAGTTGGGAGAAATTATACGCTCCTTAAAAATTCACACTGAGGTCCCGTTGGAACCCAATGCTGAACTGGCCGCCTTACGTGAAGCATTAGACGTCTTGGACGATCAAATTGTGGATGTACTTCAAAAGCGATTTGAAAAGGTAAAAGACATTGCCGCAATCAAAGAACGTGAGGGGCTGAGCATTTTTCACATGGAGCGCTGGTTGAAATTGGTTCAGGAGCAAACTGCGCGTGCAGAAAGCAAGCACATGTCCCCTGCCTTTATTCATGAACTCTTTGCCTTGGTGCATAAATACAGCGTGGATTACCAAACGGAACTTATTAAAAAAGAATCCTGATGCGTTGGAGCCCAAGGCCGGCTCCCGAGGCAGGCATTACATCTCTTTTAACTGCTGAGGTCACCAAGGACCCCCTACTTGCTCATCTTCTAGCTGTACGGGGAATTCAAGATTATCAAGAAGCCAAAAGTTTTTTTAGACCCGAACTTGAGCACCTTCACGATCCTTATCGAATGAAGGATATGGAAGTAGCCGTAGAACGTATTGAACAGGCCCGATTGCAAAATGAACACGTTATGATTTATGGCGATTATGACGTTGACGGCACAACGTCTGTCGCCTTGATGTGCGATTTTCTTGACGGTAAATTTCCCATTGAACCCTACATCCCAGACCGCTACAAAGAAGGGTACGGCTTGTCTTTTGACGGCATAAACTTGGCGGCTGAATTGGGCATTACCCTAATTATTGCATTGGATTGCGGGATAAAAGCTTTTGACCAAATTGCCCATGCACGGCAGTTAGGAATTGATATTATTGTGTGCGACCATCACCGTCCAGAGGAAGAACTACCGCTGGCAAAGGCCATTCTCAATCCCAAACGTCCCGATTGTCCCTACCCCTACAAAGAACTCTCTGGATGCGGAGTGGGCTTCAAATTATGTCAAGCGCTCTGCGAGCGCTGGGGACTGACTCACGAACACTACCTCTACCCACACCTTGACCTATGCGCTATTTCTATTGCTGCGGATATTGTGCATGTTACGGGAGAGAATCGGCTCCTTGCCCATTTTGGCATGAAGCGTTTACAGAGTGGCGCGTGCAGAGCCGGAATCAAGGCTTTGCTTGAAGTTGCAGCTAAGCATCCGGCAACACTGACTTTTAGAGACCTGGGATTCACCATTGGCCCAAGAATTAATGCCGCTGGAAGAATGGAAAGCGGCCTAAGAGCCGTGGAACTCCTGCGTTCAAATAATGCGGAAGGACACCTGGAATTGGCCCAGCGGATTCAACAGTTTAATACGGAGCGGCGTGAAGTTCAAAAGGAGATGTTTGATCAGGCCAAAGAGCTCATTGACGCGAAAAGCTTTCCTTTTTCTAACGTCTTGTACCAACCTGATTGGCATAAAGGCGTGGTTGGCATCGTGGCCAGCAAGGTAGTAGAAACGCGTTACCGCCCCACCATTGTGCTAACTAAAAGCGGCGATAAACTTGCAGGGAGCGCGCGGTCGGTGACCGACTTTGACCTCTACGAGGCGCTTTCTGCTTGTGAGGAACAGCTGATTCAATTTGGGGGACATAAATATGCTGCGGGGATGACGCTCCATGAAAGTCAGCTTCCTCACTTTAAGAAGGCATTTGAGGCGTATTGTCAAAAGAATCTGCGACCTGAACAACTGGAGCAAAACCTGTATTACGATGCTCCAGCGCACCTGAGCCAGTTTACGTCAAGGTTTTATGACATCCTAAAGCAATTTGATCCGCACGGACCTGAGAACCCTGCCCCGGTTTTTCTGCTCAAAAATCTGGTCAATGCAGGTTTTACCAAAGCGGTTGGTGGCGGAGAGCACCTGAAGGTTCATCTCAAGCAGCAGGACGGCGGGCCTGCCTTCTCCGGTATTGCTTTTGGTAAAGGGAAAGAAGCAAAAGCCATTAAAGACGGGGCGGCATTTGACGTGTTGGCCTCACTCACAGAAAATCACTATCGCGGTGAAACCTCCATTGAACTCATGGTGATAAGCATGAAACCAAGCAGTTAAGTGGAACTCTTGAAGGTCCGTTGCAACGTTGCTGCAAAAAACGTACATTCGGTTAAGCGTCAAAAAGACCTTGATCATGAAAAGATTTACGAGCCTTCTTTCTTTACTGTTTGTTTGCTATCTGCTCATTGGTGCAGGACTGAAAAGTGAGATTTTTACCCTCTATTTGGTGCGTCATTCCGAAAAAGTAATCTCCTCTGAATACCCCTATGATCCGCCTTTGACCGACTGTGGCGCAGAGCGGGCAAAACACCTGAGTTCCTTTTTGGAAGAAATTCAGATTGATGCTGTTTACAGTACTAACTTTTCAAGGACTGAGCAAACGGCGCTGCCAACGGCCGCCGCCAAGGGGTTAGAGATTCAACCCTACAGCACTACCGACCTGAAGGAATTCTCTTCACAATTGCTAGAATTAAAGCAAAATGCTCTGGTCACCGGACACAGCAATACCACTGGCGTATTAGCAGGAATGCTGGTCGATCAAGAAATCGGTGCCTTTGAAGAGCACATCTACAACCGAATTTATCAAGTGGTCGTCTGTGGCGACCAACGTCAATTAAATCTCATTCACACTTCCTTTAAATGTGCTCCCTAATTCTCTAAAATCGTTCCTGATGATACGTAAATCTCTCACGGTACTATTCCTATTACTTTGCCTTCCCCACAGCTATGCGCAGGTGACCATCACCAATTACTCAGTGAATAGCATTGGGCAAGCCCAGCTTTCCATTCAAGGACAGGCAGGCAAATACTATCTGCTCCATGCACAGCACAGCCCAAGCTTTAATTGGGTTACTTCTCTGACTATGGGTGTTAGCGGTACCATGGTTATTTCTGAGCCCGGTGCTGCCTATCCCTTGGCAAACTACAGCATTACCGAACACGACGTTTCCAATCCCGGCGATTGGGACGGAGACGGCATTGATGATATTACGGAATACCAAAATATGCCCACGGATGCACCGCTTAATTATGCGCCACCGGTTGCTTTTGTTGACGGAGTGACCTCCATTCCAGATGCGCAGACTTTTATGAGCTTGGCAACGGTAAATAATGTGGGGTGGGCGCCGTTTCTAGACAATCAGCTCTACGTAAAATTTGGCATTCTCAACAGGGACGGACCTAACCCTCAAGTGTATTTCATCAACAGCAACACCCATACCGTACATTACGGTTTCTGGAGCGCCATCAATGCCAATGTGATTGGAGACGATTCCTCTGGTGAAATAGTCTATAATCCCAACGTAATCAACCCAAACGGCGTCATTGGTAGTTATTCTTTCAACTTTTCCTTTGGCGATGCCTATAATTTCCAAGAAACCCAACGCACCTATGAGCTTTTGATGGCCAATATGCCGTTCCTTCAAAACAACATGAATCACTTCATTGGTTCCGATGGAGAAGACGATTATAACAACATCTATTCAAGCGGGTTTTCAGGTGCTCGATTTGAGGTCGTTTTAGAGTCCGATGTCTTTGCGGACATTGATTACATTCCCTTTCACGAAGCGGAAGGCTACGGCTATTTCAAGGAAGTTGGCGTAGGTGAAACACCGGGTTCCCGAGACATTGTTCTCTACAATTCCCTTCCTAATTCGTTACCAAGGGTCGGAGGAATCATTACCTCTGTCATACAAACGCCGCTCTCTCACGTAAACTTAAGAGCCATTCAAGACAATGTTCCCAATGCGTACATCAAAGACCCTTTATCCATAGACTCCATAGCCAACCTATTGAACAGTTATATCTACTACAAGGCGGAAAATGAAACCTTCCAGATTCGATCGGCCACCCTACAAGAGGTCAACAATTGGTACGATAAATTACGCCCCACCAATCCACAGATTCCCGTACGTGATTTAAGCATTGAGCGCATCATGCCGCTGGACTCCATTGCATTTTCCATGTCTTCTTCTTTTGGTGCAAAATGCGCCAATGTGGCCACCATGCGGACATTTGGATTCCCCACTCCAACCATTCCTAACGGCTTTGGCGTGCCGTTTTATTTCTACGATGAATTCATGAAGCACAACGACTTCTACAACCAGGCGCAAGTGATGATTACCAACCCTGTGTTCATCAATGACATCAATTTCCGAAAGCAGCGTCTAAAGGATTTTAGAAAAGATATCAAAGCCGCAAGCATGCCCCAATGGATGCTGGATTCCCTCCAATCCATGCACGATGCCTTTCCAGTAGGAACTGCAGTAAGGTGCCGTTCAAGCACCAACAATGAAGACTTACCCGGCTTTAGCGGTGCAGGTTTATACACCTCCAAAACACAACATACGGACGAAGGACACATCTCTAAGTCCATCAAGCAGGTATACGCGAGCATGTGGAACTTCCGCGCTTTTGAGGAACGCGACTTTTACCGCGTTGACCACTTTGTTGCCGCTATGGGCGTGCTTTGCCATCCAAATTTTGAAGATGAAAAATCCAACGGGGTGGGCGTAACCATAGATCCTATATACGATACGGACAGTACCTTTTACCTCAACACCCAGATTGGTGAGTCCTTAATTACTAACCCCGATCCCAATTCTGTTCCTGAGGAAATACTGCTGTTTGAGGATACTACGCAGGGTAATGGATACGTGGTACTAAGATTGTCTAATCTTGCGCAGCAAGGACAATTGGTGATGGCGGACCATTACCTGGACTCCATGCGTCAATACATGAGTGTCATTCACAATGAGTTTGAAGTATTGTACGACGTTGAGGGTGTGGATGGGTTCGGTATGGACATTGAATACAAAGTAACCAAAGACGACGATTTGGCCATCAAACAGGCGCGACCTTGGGTTTCCTTCTGGTCCGATGTCAAAGGAGATTATGATTTGAGCGTCAAAGAAATTGTCAATCCGCAATCTTCTGCGACTCTTGGTAGTAGTGAATACATTACGGCGAAGATTGCTAACACCGGTCTTAACGATATGTACAACTTTACCGCCTCGCTATACGTAGATGGACAATTTGTGGACTCTCTTGTAATCAGCGACACGATTAAGGCCTTCCAAGATTCCAGCTACACATTCAGTGTTGCTCAAAATTTCTCCACGATTGGCGACTATTCCATTACCTGTATTGTCACCGATACCAATGATACCTATGGCAATAACGACACCTTGCACGCCACAGTAAGCAAGCTCCACATGTTGGACGGGGAGCTCATTTTACGGGACCTCTCTGCGGTTTGTGACAACGAATACCTAGCAGAGGTGGTGGTAAAAAATAAGGGGGCGACTGCCCTTACCAGTGTAGAGCTAAAAGTATTGGCCAATGGTGTGAACGTGAATCAATTTACCAAAAATGTGGCCATCCCCCCCCAAGGGAAAGAGACCTTTACCATTCAAATTGATAATAGCCAGGCACCAACAAGCAATGTCCTGATAGAACTGGTGAAAGTCAACGGACAAATGGACGGTGATTTTGCCAACAATTTTATTGCTTCCCCCACCCCAACGGTATCCGACTTTGATCAGGTTACCTTACACATCATACCGGACAACTTCCCGGGAGAAACCTCCTGGGAGGTGTTTGAAGAATCCTCTGGAAAGATCGTGGCCAGCGGGGCTTTGACCAGTTCCACTTCCACCTACGCAGAGGATATCTGCTTGGATTTCACCAAGTGTTATTCACTTTATGTCTACGATTCTTATGGGGATGGAATATGCTGCGATTATGGGAACGGTTACTTCTTTATGCTCAACCCCAACGGGGATACCCTATTGTACAACAACGGTAAATTCGGTAAAAAGATTCGAGAAGTATTCTGTCCGGACGGCACAGGCTGTGAGATCAACGGCCAAGTGCAGATTACCCATACTTCCTCTCCCGGCGCAAGTGACGGAGAAATTAAGATCTATTCTAGCTCAGGAATTCGACCGTTCCTTTACAGCATAGACAACGGTATAACTTACATAGATTCCAACAGCTTTACCAACCTGAGTGCAGGTATCTATTACATCTCTGTAATTGGCGCTGCCGGGATTTGTGAGTATACTGAAGTTGTAACTATTGAAACCTGCTTATTGGTCTCTGCCAACATCACCGTAAATGATGCAACGGGCGCTGCCCAGGCGGACGGCTCCATTAGTATCGTTCCAACCTCAGGGACACCCCCTTACCAATACAGCATTGATGGTGGCACCAACTTCTCTAACTCGGGTAGCTTCACTTCCCTGCCCATAGGGCGCTACAACGTTGTGATCAAAGATTCCTTAGGGATTTGTCTGTATGAATCTACCGAACGGGTTCGCGTAATTCCCAATATTGAGGTGGTAGAAATTGAAGGGATTACCCATGAAATTTTACTCTATCCCAATCCCACTCAGGGGGTATTTACAATTGAGATTCTCTCTAACGAATCCCTAACTGAAGATATTCAGGTGTTAGTCT
Organism: Cryomorphaceae bacterium; assembly: GCA_038139395.1. Taxonomy (GTDB): domain Bacteria; phylum Bacteroidota; class Bacteroidia; order Flavobacteriales; family Schleiferiaceae; genus UBA10364. The sequence continues at coordinate 2,429 of JAYOSU010000017.1, read as the reverse complement.
ACGATTATTTAGGAAGAACATTAATTGACGAAGTCATTACGCATCAAGGCCAACTCACTACAAGACTTTCCTTGGAGCACTACGAATCTGGCACCTACTTTGTCCGGTGCCGCAACAGCACCTTTGAAAAGAACTTTAGAATCGTCAAGATCTAAAGAAAACCAAGGGCAGCAACTCACAGCGCGGTAGGGAACCTCCTCTACCGCGCTTGTTTTTTCCATCCCAAATTCGGACATAACTTTTACTTGCTCACATTGCTAGGCGGTACAAAAAGATGACGTCATCTTAATAGGTAAATGTACTAGCCCATGGCCAAGCACTTCATCATTACCGTTGGCGATTTTCGCGATTCCTCAGGGAGGTATTTCTCCTTGAGAACCCCTTTCTACCGTCCCCTAAACCGCGCGTTGCATCGCATTGGCGCCATATGGCGCAAGGAGTTGAAGTGCTGGCTACTGGCTTATTCCAAAGACCATTGGGCTCAGTTGCAAGAAGCCGCCGAACCCTTTGGCTCACTAGAGATTATCACAAAAAAGCCGCTTTCACTCACCTTAATTCAAAACATCACAACGCAGACGCGCACCCACCTGGAATCCTACCAAGAAATGCTTTACGCAAGGGGTTATGCTCAAAACACCATCAATACCTATACGAACATGATGTGTAAGCTCCTGAGTCAGCAGCACCCAACCCCACCACACGAACTGACCATCATCCAAATCAACAAATACCGGGCTGCCCATCTTTTTCAGCAGGCCAACAGCACCCAGCGCCAATTTGTTAGTGCCCTAAAGCTGCTCTTGCAGCACTTTAACAATCCCATTCAGCCGGATACATTAGTGCGCCCACGCGCTAATCAAACCAAACCCAAAGTGATTGCTGTTGAGGAAGTGATTAGAATGATAGCCCGCACCCAAAATGTGAAACACCGGCTCATTATCTCCTTTCTCTACTCTTGCGGGCTGCGGCGCGGAGAAGTCCTGAATTTAGAACCCAAAGACCTCAACCTAGAAAGGGGTTCTCTCCATGTTAGAGAAGGGAAATGGGGCAAAGAACGGCTGCTGCCACTACCCCAAAGTATCTATCCGCTTCTCAAGGAATACATCCACTTTTACCAACCTACTACCTACCTATTTGAAGGACAAAAGAGCGACCAATACAGCCCTACTTCCGTAGCAAAAATTGTGCAACGGGCAGCGAAAAATGCGGGCATTCACCAACACGTCACCCCTCATATGCTGCGCCACAGCTATGCCACCCATTTATTGGAAAAAGGGGTAGACATGAGATACATCCAAGAACTACTGGGCCACAGCAAACCGGAAACCACCATGATCTATACCCACGTGGCGAAGCACACGGCACTGGCCATTGAAAGTCCATTGGATACTGCGCTAAGGGAAAACATGAAGAATCAAAACAAGGACAATGATTTCAAAGGACTAGGAAAAAACAAGTAACTCATGTGACCGAACATTCCTACCAAAAAACCCAAATTAGTTACCAATTTGGTAACTAATTCCTATTTTTGTTATGAGAATTATTGCTAAACGAACCCTACAAGAATTCTGGAGGCAGCACCCTGCGACAGAAACACCACTAAAACTATAGTACTACCACGTGAAGTCAACAAACTGGTATTCTGCGAATGACGTGATTAAACAATATCCCATGGCACGTTCTATTGGAAATACAAGATTCATCTTCAAAATAAAAGGGAATAGATATAGACTTATTGTCCGTATCAACTTTGATCACCAAATAGTACTCATACGATTTATAGGTTCACACCAGGCCTACAATAAAATTGACGCAAAGACCATATAATATGAATATAAAACCCATTCATACCGAAGAAGATTACCTACACGCCCTAGCCCGGGTAAACGACATCTTTGATGCTCCCTTAAATACTCCTGAGGGCGATGAGCTTGAAATATTATCCATTTTAATTGAACGTTTTGAAGACCGTAACTTCCCCATGCAGCAGACTTCGCCAATAGAGGCAATCCGATGGAGAATGGAACAACTGAATATGAAACCGGTTGACCTTGCTTATATCATTGGCTATAAGAGTAGGGTAAGTGAAATCTTCAGCGGCAGACGTAAGCTATCGCTGAGCATGATTCGAAAAATCAATAAGCATCTACATATTCCAATGGACGTATTAATTCAGGAATATTAAGAGGCAATCCAAGGAAAATTTCGTATCTTTTTAATATTGATATAGAACTCAATATAAAAGTTAAACCCATACCAAACACGAGCCTCTTAAACTGCGATAACATTCCCCCCAATTAGTGCATAAACCTTCACATTCCCATTTCACAGGTGCACTTTTTCTCGGTTGGAATAAACCATCACATATAAGGGGTTGTACAGCATAATCTGGCCTCTTCTCAATAGTAAGCACTCAAAGTACTCGAGCA